>DWWL01000026.1 GCA_019119775.1 Candidatus Lachnoclostridium pullistercoris
CTTCCTCCTCCGGCTCTTCCCTGCCAGCGACGGCAGATACCTGCGGCTCCTTTTCAGACTCTTCCAAGACCGGTGCCTGAGCCTGCTCTTTCACCGGCTGCGTTTCTTCCTGTTCTGCGCCAGCAGACTCCGGCTGCTGCTCCTCCCCTTCATCTGTCTCATCCGTCTCCGGCACGATCTTTTGAATCACGGGAGCTGAATCCTGGGATTCCGGCTCCTGAACCGTATTCTCCGGCATGGGGAGAACGTCTTTAATGTTTTTCAGAACTTTTGTGCGGGCCAGACGGTCATCAGCTGCCGGCTCTTCTCCCGGTACCAGTTTTGCCATCTCTTTTGCCAGATTTTCCTGCTCCCTGGCCTCCTGCATCTTTGCCTCCAGCACCTGGTCGATGGACGGGGCCGGGCCTGCCTGCCTTAAAGGCTCCTCCGGCTCTGATTCCGGCATTCCCCCATCTCTTCTCAGATGGCCGTCATACATTCTGGGGGCCTCTTCGTAAATACCTCTCGGATCTGCCTGGTAAGCCTCTTTTGCCGCCTCGTACTCCGCCTCCGCGGCCGCCGTCTGGCTGGCTGCCTGCTCGATTCCATTCTGGTAAACTCCATCTTCCTCCGGCTCATAGTCCTGAGGAACTTCCTCCTCGATCACCGGGCCGCCGTAGGAATTTTCCTGCTGTCCGCCGTAGGATGCGCTGCCGTAACCCTGCTCCGCGCCGGCCGGCCCGCCGTAGGATGCGCCGTCGTAGGAATCTTCCCCTGCGTAAGGATGTTCATAATCACCGTCCTCGTAAGGAGGCTCTTCCTCTCCGTACTGCGGCTCCGGATCCGCCGGAGCTGCCCCGTAGGACGCGCCGTCGTAAGCCTGCTCCACCGCCCGCAGCTTCGCCTCATATTTATCTCTGTGATCCACCAGATCCTGCTGGTAAGAGGTGAGAGGAGCATACTGAAGCTTTAACTCCATAGCCTTGTCCACATATTTCCCAATGCCGAACATCAGCATAATCTTATCGCACAGGCGGACGCAGTCATTCCCCCGCCCCGTCTGATGGTAGAGAAGGGCCAGCTCGTACATCCATTTTTCATCCAGTTCTTCTGCCGTATACTGCTCCAGCGAATGGATCAGCTGCTCCGCGGGAGCTCCCTTTGCCCTGAGGATCATATAGCGCAGAAGATGCTGTCTGGTATCTTCCGGAGCCAGGTCGCAGAATTCCCGGTAGTAATCCTCCGCCTCGTCGATATTGTTCTCCTTCAGCGCCAGATCTGTGAGCTTGTAAAGCAGCCGCTTTCCGATGGGAGCCCGCTCAAAGGCCAGAAGCAGAATGTTCTTAGCCTCGCCGTACTCCCCGTTTTTCTCATAGATCTGGGCCACCATGGACAGCAGGTTGGTATTGCGGACCCGCCTCCAGTCGATGGCATCCGCGATCTTCATCGCGGTCTCGTAGTCACCTTCGTTGACCCGTTTTTTTATCTGTTCAACTTTTATGTTAAACTCTCGTTTATCCATCTTTGTTTCTCCTAACACTCGTCTGCCCGGGGCTACAGCTCTGTTCTGCCTTCCAGGGCACGCAGAAGAGTAACCTCGTCTATGTATTCCAAATCACCGCCCACCGGCACTCCGCTGGCGATTCTGGTGACTTTGATTCCCGTCGGCTTGATCAGCTTGCTGATATACATGGCTGTCGTCTCCCCCTCCAGGCTGGAATTGGTGGCAATGATCACCTCTTCCACATCGCCCTGAAGGCGCTGCATCAACTCTTTCAGTTTAATATCATTGGGACCGATCCCCAGCATGGGGGAAATGGCTCCGTGAAGGACGTGGTAAACGCCCTCGTATTTTCCTGTCTTTTCGTAGGCGGCAAGATCTCTGGTGTCCTCCACCACCATAATCACCTTGTGATTTCTCTTGTCGCTGCTGCATATGGGGCAAAGATCGCTGTCTGTGAGAGTAAAGCATTCTTTGCAGTATTTCACTCCCGTCCGGGCCTTCACCATGGCGTCCGCCAGGTTCTGTACCTGCTCCGGCGGCATATTGATAATATGAAACGCCAGGCGCTGGGCGGATTTCGCGCCCACTCCCGGAAGTTTGGAGAGTTCTTCGATCAATTTTGTTATCTGGCTGCCGTAGTAATCCATATCAGAAGGGAAGTCCTCCGCCCAGGCCGCCCAGACCGCCGGTCAGTTTTGACATGGCCTCTCCGGAAGCCTCGTCCACCTGACGGAGCGCCTCATTGGTCGCCGCCACAATCAGATCCTCCAGCATCTCAATGTCCTCGGGATCCACAACTTCTTCCGATAATTTGACAGAGAGCACTTCCTTCTTGCCGGAAACCGTAACAGAAACGGCGCCGCCGCCGGCTGCAGCCGTGTATTCCTTTGACTCCAGCTCCTTGGTAGCCTCTTCCATCTGGCGCTGCATTCTCTGCGCCTGCTTCATCAGATTTGTCATATTTCCGGGCATTCCTCCCGGAAAACCGCCACGTTTTGCCATGGTGTTTTACCTCCTAAAAATCTTCTTCCTGAATATCCATATGAATCTTTTCTTCTAATTCCTGCCGGCTCACATAAATCGTGTCAAACCGTTCTCCGGCGCCGGCCAGTCTGGCCTTGAAACTGATGGCCTTTCCGTAAGCTCCCTCCACATAGCGTTCAATCTCCCCCAGAATAGTCGGCCGATTGCCGATGGCAAAGGCGTCCGGGGAAGTAAATACCACGCAGAGACAGCTCTCTCCCGCCGGTTCCACCACCGTGCTGCGGAAAGCAGAGCGGACAGAACCGCCGATCTGGCGAATGATCCTGCCCCACTCGTTGCGGATCATGTTCAGATCCTCCAACTGTCCCCGGGGAAGCTCCACCTGCTGGGGGGCGGTCAGAGCTGCTGTTCCCCCCTGCGGGAAATCCCCGGGCATTCCCTGTCCGGATCCTGTCTGTGAAAAAGAGGACGGCGGGCGCGGATCTCCCATTTCCGGCCCCCCGGACGGCTGTCCTGTTCCTGCGGGGACAGCTGCGCCGCCCGGAGAAAATGGGCCGGGAGCCGGATAACCGGCGGGAGCATTTCCAGCCGCCGCAAAACTTCCATCCTCCAGCCTGTCCTCTATGTCCTGAATACGCTGCAGGATAGAATCGTAATTTTGTTCCATAGCCGGCTTCGTCAGCTTGATAAACGCCAGCTCCACCAGCACTCTCTTCTGCGAACTGTAGCGGATCTGATTGGACAGCTCCGAAAACACGCGGATGTACCGCATCAGCGTCTCCGGTTCCTCCAGGGACGCCTCCTCCTTCATCATCCGGATGTTGTCCTCAGACATCTCCAGAAGCTGCTCCGCATCGTCCGCCGTGGCCAGAAGCAGAAGGTTTCGCAGATACCAGATAAAATCATTGACGAACTGTCCCAGCTCCCGGCCCTGCATCACCAGATCTTCCAGCTGATAAATGCAGGCTTTCGTGTCCTTGCCGACCACCGCCCGGAACATGCCGCCAAACACTGAAGTGTCCACCGCCCCCAGAACCTCGAGCACATTGTCGTAGGTCAGGAGCTTTCCGTAGTGAAAGGCCACACACTGGTCCAGAAGGCTCAGGGCGTCACGCATGGAGCCGTCCGCCGCTTTGGCAATGTAGGCCAGCGCCCGGTCCTCCACCTCGATCTTTTCCGCGTCCGTCAGCTCTTTCAGCCGTCCCACCAGAGTGGGAATGGAGATCCTCTTAAAGTCGTATCTCTGACACCGGGAAAGCACGGTGATCGGGATCCGGTTCACCTCCGTAGTGGCCAGAATAAAGATCACATAGGACGGCGGCTCCTCCAGCGTCTTTAACAGGGCGTTGAAGGCTCCCGTGGAGAGCATGTGGACCTCGTCAATGATGTAAACTCTGTATTTTCCTTCCGTCGGCGGATACTGGACCTGCTCTCTGATCTCCCGGATGTTCTCTACGCCGTTGTTGGACGCGGCGTCGATCTCCACCACATTTAAAGAAGCCCCTTCCAGGATCGCGCGGCAGGTCGGACATTCGTTGCACGGACTCCCATTCTGTGGATGCTCACAGTTGACAGCCCGTGCAAAAATTTTCGCGATACTGGTCTTACCTGTTCCGCGGGTGCCGCAGAACAGGTAAGCATGTCCGATTCGCTGGGATGTTATTTGATTTTGCAGTGTCTGTACAATATGGTCCTGGCCTTTTACGCCGTCAAAAGTGACCGGCCGCCATTTCCGGTACAGTGCCATATATGACATAGAATAATCCCTTCTGTCTTTACTTGTCTCCGAAGCAGATGCCGATGGCTTTCGCCTCCGCGATCATCGGGCACTTCGGATCCACTGTCTTTAATCTGCCGGCCACTTCCTCCAGCGGGACCTTCTCCAGGTCGTTGTTCTTTACCGCGACCATGTAGCCGTATTCTTCCTTCGCAATCAGTTTGGAAGCGTAAGCTCCCAGACGGGTCGCCAGCGCCCGGTCGTAGGGGCAGGGCTCTCCGCCTCTCTGCATGTGGCCCGGAACGGTAACGCGGACTTCCTGGCCGGTCCTCTCCGTGATCTGAGCTCCGATCTCGTACGCCACAGACGGATAGACCATGCCGGCTTTCTTTTTCTCCTTCAGCTCTTTTTTGCTGAGCTTCGCGTCTTCCTTGGAAATAGCGCCTTCCGCCACAGCAATGATGGAGAAACGTTTTCCTTTCTTCTGTCTCTGCTTCAGCGCGTTGACCACCACATCTATATCATAGGGAATCTCCGGGAGAAGAATGATGTCCGCTCCGCCGGCCACTCCTGCGTAGAGCGTCAGCCAGCCCACTTTGTGGCCCATGATCTCCACGATAAACACACGCCCGTGGCTGGCCGCCGTGGTGTGGATGCAGTCGATCGCGTTGGTCGCCACGTTGACGGCGCTCTGGAACCCGAAAGTCATATCCGTGCCCCACAGGTCATTGTCGATGGTCTTGGGCAGGGAAACAATATTTAAACCTTCTTCTCTCAGAAGATTGGCCGTTTTCTGGCTTCCGTTGCCTCCCAGGACCACCAGGCAGTCCAGCTTTAATTTCCGGTACGTCTGCTTCATGGCCTCCACCTTGTCCAGGCCGTTCTCATCAGGCACGCGCATCAGTTTAAACGGCTGCCTGGACGTTCCCAGGATCGTGCCTCCTCTTGTGAGGATTCCGGAAAAATCTCTGGGCTTCATCTGACGGTAATCGCCGTAGATCAGGCCCCTGTATCCGTCCTCAAAACCTATGATCTCCACTTCGTCGGGAAACGCCCGGTAAAGGCCCTTCGCCACTCCTCTCATGGTCGCGTTGAGCGCCTGGCAGTCTCCGCCACTGGTAAGCATTCCAACCCTCTTCATCTCTGCACTCCCTTCTTCGCATCGGCGAAAATAGTTATAATATACCCATTTTGTAATTATAATACAAAGGGAAAAGAGGGGCAAGAGAAAAATTTCTTACGGAATAGGGACAAAAATTTCTTACGGAATAGGGAGAAAAAAAGGCTGCCGGCCTGGCCGGGATGCGGTTCCTGTTGAAAACATTCATCCCGGTCAGAGCGGCAGCCCTGGCTGTACACAATATTACGGATTTATTTTACCGGTCTTCCTTCATAATATAGAATGCCGTTTTTTACATCTTTTGTAAATTTGGAAAAGAACTGAGTCCATGCCATCTCACACTCTGACGGCAGAATGGCGTGGGTCTTGGTTTCCGTCTCCACACAGCGGAGCATGGGAACTCCATCCGCAGTGCGGAACACATAGTTGCTGAATTTTCCATCTTTAAAGGTAGCCGTCCGGCCGTCCCCGCCATACTGGAAATCGGACCAGTCATGATCCAGATGGTAGCGGTGACTCCAGTATTCCACCAGCTTTCTGGCGCTGTCTGTGGAAAATCCACCTTCAAATATCTTATCTTCCAGTCCCATGTCAGCCATGACAGCAATGGGACTTCCCTCTACAGGAGGCACCATTTCCTTCGCCATAATGTCCGGCGTAGTGGCAGAGAAAGGAGCCGCCGCCGCGAAATAATCCGGCCGGTAGCAGGCGCAGGCCCAGGCCATCATGCCGCCGGAAGACTGTCCGCTGGCGTACACTCTCGTCTCGTCCACTGAATAGTGATCCAGCACCCAGCGGTAGAGCCAGTCCATAAATTCCAGCTCGCCGGGAACATTTTCCGTCGGTCCGCCGGAATTCCAGCGGGTGCGGTGAATGTTGGACAGGGTCATTTTGCCCGCCTTCCGCACCTTATTGTCGTGGGAGGCACAGGGGCAAATCAGGATAAATCCGTGCTTTTTCGCCGCTCTGGCCCAGCCGGACCGGTCCCCGATCTCCAGGCCGAAGCCGCCGGCGCCGTGAAACATAAATACTGCCGGCACTTTCTGATCCGGTTTCACAGTGTCAGGCACATACACCCACCACTGCCTCTCGTAGAGATCCGTCCGATCCTCCCGAAAACCTCCGGGAACCATCTCTGAGAAGAACTGAAACCCTCTCTCTTTCATATCCCCGTCGCGGCGCAGAGCCCCGTTTGCATTGCCGGGGTAGCGTCCCGTTCCTCTAAATAAATGATCGTACAGCTTTTTGCTGAATTCCTCCGAAACGCAGTCTTTCCAGCTTCCCACAGAAAATACCACATCTGCGCACCAGTCCTCGTCCAGACTTCCGCTTCCCGCAGGATCCGGCCGGTAAACCCGGTCCGCCCATTCTGTCTTTTCCGCCTTTTCCTGACTGTGATCCGCTTTTCTGTAATATTCCAGCATCCGGCTGACCGCAGGCGTCTCTTCCTCCGCCACAGCCCACACCGGCATCTGGATCTGGGACAGGCGGACTCCCTTCACCGGGGAATCTGTCGTCTCCAGAAACGTTTTTTCTTCCTGGCTCATGCCCGTCGTTCCAAGCAAAGCCGCTCCGGCGAAGGATTTCCCGTATCTGCGGCTGTAAATACCCAGGCAGTCCGCTCCGTCCCCGTAAGCCGCGCCGTAGAATTTGGAAGCAAAGGCGGCGAAAAACGGACGGGTATTGATGTATTTCACCATCGTTCCTATGTAGGCCGTCTCATCCGTTTTCCAGACCCCGTTTTCCGGCTCCAGAATCACCAGATAGAGATTTTCCTTCTCCGCCAGATTTTTCCAGCCGCTTTTTTCCAGGAATTCCCAGGGATCCTCCCCTGACGGCGGCAGAAGAAATACCGTCGGCTGGGTATAAATGCTGTTTTCTGCCAGATACAGCTTCGCGCTGCGCACGCTCCCATTCTCCATGGGACAGGGAAAATCATAGTAGCCCACCACATCCTGCCTGTAGTAGTGCTTCGGGTCAATGGTAAGGGACGCTGCGTCCGGCAGTGGTTTCGCTTTTATTTTTTCGTTCATATGCCTGCTTCTCCTATCTTACAACGCCCACCAGAACTGCTGTGAGAATGATCACAATGTTGGTCACAAACTGTACTTTTACCGATTTATTGCAGTAGTCATTAACATCCAGATCCAAAAGCCCCGTTCCCACATGCGTGGTCGCAGTAAAAGGTGAAGATCCGGTTGCCAGGGACATATTGCACACAAAAGGAGCGATCACATCCGTTCCGGCCAAGCCGAATCTGGCTCCCACAGAGATCAGGACCGGATACATGGAATTGTAGATCTTGTTGGGGATAAAACGAATTACTGCCACCATAGACATTGCCAGAATGATGTGGATATATCTGGTGAGGAACTCCGGCACATGGGTAACTATGGTCGTCGCCAGCGCTTCTGTCATTCCCGTCCCCTGGAAAATCCCGATAAAGAAGGAAATTCCAATCAGCATCTGGATTGTTCCGAAAAACCGTCCTCCCGCTTTGGAAATCAATTTCTGATGATCCTTTCCGGATGGGTAGTTCACTAAAATCGTAATGGCAGACGCAAAGATAAAAGTGATATAGGACGGCATTACAGAAGTCGCCAGCATAGCTACCACGATCACAAACAGAAGGAGGTTAAACCAAAACAGACGGGGTCTGGTCAGATCATTTTCCTTTTTCTCTCCGGGTTCCGCCTCATCCGCTGACCAGTCGATCACCATCAGACCGCCGGATTTTTTATGCTCATGGGCAAAATAAATCCACTGCAGAATAATCGCAGGGATAAAGCAGAGAGATACAGGCATCAGACGCCTGGAAAGCTCCAGGGGATCCACTCCTGCAAACACAGAAGAATTGACCACCGCAATGCCCCAGGGAACGAAACACATGGCCGCGATAGCGGTCTGAGCGATCACCATGGCTGCGTTGTGGTCAAATTTCATCTTCTTATAAATGGGAAGCATAATCGGGAACACGATCAGATAGGCAGTCACTACGGTTGCCGTGAGCATTCCCACCGCTGCGATGGCAGAGGTAATGATCATCACTGCATAGATGTGAAGCCGGCCATGGGACAGCTTTAAAAACCTCCTGATCAGGTCATCGAACATTCCCGTCTCTGTGAGCATGGTAAAGTAAATCATGGCAAACAGCACCATGTATCCGGCCGACTTCATGGACGTGTTGACCTGGCCGATGATCATGTCTGCCAGCTCATTGATATTAAATCCCAGTGCCAGTCCACAGAAAATAGGGACAATGCAAAGTACAAACTGGTTCGGCAGCCGTTTAAAAAACGCAGACGCTATGATAATGGCCACCATGATAATTGCTACTGCTGTAGGGCTCATAACATTTTCCTCCTTTTTCTCTCTCAGCCATTTCCAATCGGACCTCAGGGACCTTCTGTGGTTCTCGCCTCCCGTTGATTAAATTTTTTTCATATTATTTCTATTGGCCCCTATCTTATCTGCCTGTATTAATATACATTTTAGACAGATTAGTCTAGTTTTTCCCGTATTTATTTGGGATTTTAAATAAATTTTAATAAGAAGCTCAGGGATTGACAAGGACATTAAAGTTATATAAGATTTAACTAAAATTTATATCGGAAATGAGAAAAGGAGGAACGGCTCATAGAACATCAAATTCTATGAATATGTAAAGGCAATCGCCGAGGAAGGAAGCCTTTTAAAGGCCGCCGACAGGCTTGGTCTGTCCCAGCCGGCTTTAAGTCATTTTCTCAGAACGGCAGAGTTTCAGATCGGCCGCCCTCTTTTTTCCCGCGGCAGCCGTGGGCTGACTCCCACAGCGGCTGGGTGGATCTACATCCAGGCGGCCGATGAGATCATACGGATCAAAAACCAAACCTATCATAATATTTATCGTCTTTCCGGCCAGGAAGAGACCCGCCTGGTCCTGGGAACTACGCCCCATCGAGGAGCGGAAATTTATTCATTCCTGTATCGGACGTTTACTCTGTTCTACCCGAACATCCATCTTTCATCCCGGGAAGGCTATATGAAAACTCTTATTCAAATGCTGCTGGATGAAAAAATTGATTTTCTGCTGGGTTCCACTTCTGACTTCCGCCAGAAAGAATACCGATTTCTGCGGTTTTTCCGCGAGGAAATTGTTCTGGCAGTCTCGGAACACCACCCTCTGGCCACTGCCGCCGGACTTCCCCAGGACCTGACGCCTGTGCTGCATTCTCTGAAGGAAGTGGAGGATATTCCATTTGTCAATGCTGGAGCCAGCACCACTTTAAACCAAATCACAGCCTCCCTGTTTGAAAATCACGAAATTTCTCCCACTGTCGTATTTGAGACAGACAATGCCTCTCTTCAGTGCGAGATGATCCGTTCCAACCAGGGAATCGGTTTTCTGCCCGCCACCTACGTGTACCGCAGCCCTGATCTCAGATGTTTTTCCCTGGAGCCGAAAGCCTGGGTGTACGCCGGCATGTATCATCTGAACGGACGGCATCTGACCAGTTATGAGCGTCATATGATCTGCATGGCCTACGAACAGAGCAAAGCCCTGCGGTTAAACGAACGGTTTCTGGAATATCCGGACCCGGTAGTCCAGGATATATTGCGGGAATTTTCGCCGGGAGAGCACTGAACCCGAAGATGTGAAAGAAAGAAGGATCTGAATATGGAATTAAAACAGCTGAACTACATTGTGACCATCGCGGAGGAAAAATCTCTGACCAGAGCGGCAGAAAAGCTGTTCGTCTCCAAGCCTGCCCTCAGCCTTCAGCTCTCCCGCCTGGAAAAAGAAGAAGGGCTTCCTCCGCTGTTTTCCAGGACCAGGAACGGCCTGGTTCTCACCGACGCGGGAAGGATCTATGTCAACGGAGCCAAAACCATCCTGAATTTAAACGAGAAGGCAAATCTGGCCGTCAGAGAACTGACAGAGCAGAAATTCTCCCTCAACATCGGCGTCGCGCCTGTGGGAGAAACCTTTTTTCTCACCAGAATCCTCCCTGGGTTTCACCAAATCTATCCCGATGTACGGCTGCGTATTCAGCTCTGCAATGCAAATGACGCCAAAGCCGCTCTCATGCACAGGGGACTGGATCTGGCCCTCGTCATTGACAGCCAGGCCGAATTTTCCCTGTTTCACTCCAGCCTTATGGCGGAAAGTCTGGTGTTGCTGGCCGCAGGGGAGGATTTCCAGGGAGATCCCCATGAGGCTCCTGTGATCCTGCCTCCCCGCGGAACCTACTGGAGAGCCACCTGCGATACACTCCGGGCCAGAGAAAATATCTGCGGGGACATTCTCTGCGAAACCTCCAACCACTCAGCTGTCTGCAGCCTGCTTCGCAGCCTTCCCGTCACCGCTCCCATGCTGAGCCGGCTGTTTTCAAGGGAGAAGGGCTTAAAATCCCTGCCCCTCTCCTACCGCTATCCCTACTATATCTCTGTGATCCGTCCCCTGAACCGCTCGGTCCCGCCGGAGCTTCAGGCTCTGGAGGATCTGATCGCCGCGGAATTTCAGGATACCGCGGAATTTCAATGTGCTCATGAGGCAGCCCCGCGGAAATAATCACGAAAGCTCCACGGAGACGCGCTTCACGTACCGCCTCATGGAAAATTCTCCGTCGTGAGGCTCCCCCAGGTAGCTTGAGGACATGCGGTCCGGAGATGTGATCCGCACGGCTCCCGCGCGGAAAAACAGCTCTCTCAGCTGGTCGTCCGCTTTCTGCGGACACAGAATACAGACTGTCTGGAGAACTCCTCTGGCCGGCCGCAGCCGGGATAGCAGGCTGGCGGCCGGCAAAGGACGTACCCAGACGTTGCCGTACTGAAGGGATACTTCCAGGCGGCTGTCCCCGAACACAGTGACGCTGCAGCCTTTTCCCTTTAAAACCCGCTTTCTTTCCCGCAGGGATTCCAGCTCCGCCGTACGCAGCTCAAGGGCAGCGGCCGCCTGCCGCCGCATTTCATCTATTCTCTCCTTTTCTCCCCTCAGCCGGTCCTTTTCCCATTCCAGAGCCGCAAGAAGACGGCGGCCGACCTTTAACAGATCTCCACCCTTTTCCGTGTCCACAAAAATCCCCTGACAGGAGCTGCACAGTAGCTGGTCTGTCTCCGCCATATGGCGGGCCAGGAGCTCAAGCTGAGCATCCAGCTCCTTTTGCGGCCCGCAAAGCGCCGCCACCGGGAGGTAAGCGAAGCTTAAGCGGTTTCCCCATTCTATGAGCTTTGTTCCGGGAGCAGCCAGACGGCGGACTGCCCTTACCGCCTCGTCGCCTCCCCAGACTACGATCCCATCCGCCGCCTCCGCCAGCTCTCTCATGGATTTCTCTTCGCCTGAGCCAATGGGAAACAGACGAAGATATTTTTTCAGCTTCGGCTCCGTCTGAAACAGCCGGGAGATCAGCCACTCTGACACCGGATCTCCCCTGCCCGGCAGCTTTACCAGATTAACATTCCCGGTGAGCAGACCTTCCAGGGCAGAAAACGCGGAGATCCCGTCCATATTTCCCGCTCCGATGTGAAAAAGAACGCCCAGCGGCCGCCATCTCTGCAGATAGCGCCGCCCATGCTCCTCAAAGCACCCGGGTGCCCCCTCTTCCCAGCGGTCCGCAAATCCGTAAGAAAATTCTGTCTCCCAGTCCGGTCCAAATTCCAGTTCCATCAGCCGGCTCAGATTTTCCGGGGCCAGACTCTCCCAGGCAAACTCCAGGCGGGCGCTGGCCTCTTCCTCCGGCAGACCGTTTTTCGTAAGCAGAGAGAGAAGGCGGGTACGGTTCTCCTCTGTGTCCAGTTCTTCCCTGACTCTGGCGCAGGCGCGGATCACCTCGCCCGGCTGCAGGCAGGTTTCCTCCAGCACTTGTTCCACTTCTCTTTTCCAGTCCTGACCTTTTCCGCTCACAGCATTCTCCCCTCCTTCCGCAGGTTTCCGCCGCCGTTCCACTCCGCCGCACCGGCCGACTCCATCAGCCGTTCCGCCGCTTTAGCGGCGCAGGTGACAATATCTCTTGCTCCCGCCCGTCCTGCCAGGTCAAAATAAGGCGTTCTGCATCCGCAGGGACAGGGCGTTCCCGTCTCCGGTCTTCCCATAACTGCCAGGTCATCCGTCATAATGCTGAGGAGCGGCATTCCTGTCATCATCGGAGTGACAAAACTCAGAATTCCCATCTCTCCGTCCGCAGCCGGCCGCAGAGTGTCCGGCTGCCTTACAATCACCCGGCTGTACACAGGCACATGGAAATGTCCCGCCGGGCAGCGCCGGTACAGGATGTTGTGTTCCACAGAACAGTAAAATTCAAATATCCTGCTTTCCGGAATCCCAAACACCCGCTTTATCAGCTGTCTGAATTCTTCCAGTCCGATCTCCTCCCGCCAGAAGGTCTTCCAGCCGCCGCTCATGAGAATGCAGGATGACGCCGGGAGCGACAGCTTTATTTTTCTTCTCTCCAGCTCTTTTGCCAGAAAATAAATGTACGCCGGAAATCCCACGATCCGCAGCGGGACCGCAGACGGCAGGCGGCCGCCGCGATAGGAGAAAAGCAGTTTTTCTATTTCTTCTATATTCCAGCGGTACGTTTCTTCTCCTTTTTCCAGTTTCATTCCGTAGACCCGGCCCACAGCAGGAGCCGCGAAGGTGGCTCCGAAAGCCGTCTGAACCGCTCCCGTTTTCTCCCGCGGGCGGGGTTCATATCCCATGATCAGATAATGGCACGGAATCGGTGAAAATACTCCGTGCCAGGACAGAAGCGTCCTCACCATGGCCGCTCCCCGCACGAGAGATGGAAAATCATAGATCACCTGGCTTCGGATTCCTCCTGTTCCGGAAGATAACGCCGTGCGCCTCACCTTTTTCCAGGGAATTGAGTAAAGACGGTGCCGTTTAAAATAAAGTGAGGGGATCACCGGAATCTTCCACAGATCGTCTTCCCCCGTGATCTGTCCCGCAGAAAACCCGTAATGATCCAGGATGTCCCGGTAGCCTGGACATCTGCTTTTATGCCAGCACAGATTTTCCCGGACCGCCTCCAGAAAAACTCCTCTGCTGCCGGCAATATCATAAGGATCCTTCCAGAAAAACAGCCGGTCTTCCGCCGAATTCATCCGTTTCACAAAACCGCCCCCTCTTCCTATTTTTCTTCTATTTTATCACAGAAAACTAGGCTCTGTCAGGCATTTTCCCGTCTTCAGCGCAGCTGCTTTTTCTCTCTGCGCGGAGCGCGAAGCCGCCGGAGCCTTTTCAGAAGTGCGGCCTGACGGAGGCCGTTTGGAAGCACGGTCCCCGCAGAGCTTCTTTACTTGACAGGGAATGCAGTTTCCTGTTAAACAAAAAAAGCGAAGCCATTGCTGACCTCGCTTTCTGAAATTCTTATTTTAAATCCGTGCGTCCTGTTTTGTACACCCACCACAGACGTTACTCCCGCAGCCAGCTCAGTCCAGGCGACCTTACGGCACATAGGAGGTTTCCCTTAGTGCTGCTGCATTCCTGCCCTGACACGGTTCGAGAATTCCTATTGCGCAAGACCCAAACGTCAACGCCGCTTACGAAAGGCAGCTCTGCAGTGAAATGTCCGGGACAGGACATCACCCCTGCTGGAGCGGATTGCAGGTACAGGGCACCGCTATCTCCCCGGCTGCACGGAAGCTTTATGACGAATTGTCCCGCCGGAAATTTACAGAATTTCCGGCTCGTTTAGTAAGTATAACCGGTGAAGGCTGTTTTGTCAAGGCACTGACCTTCCTCAGGACGGAACCTCTTCAGAAACAGCTCCCTTCCCGCTCTCTGCCTTCCGCTTCTTTCTCAGCTCTCTAAAAAAATCCTTCAGCATCTGGGAACATTCTTCTCCCATCAAGCCCACTTCTGTCTCCACCTGATGGTTGAATCCGTCCTGATGGAGCAGATCCACCACGGATCCGGCACAGCCGGCCTTGGGATTCATACAGGCCATCACCACCTTCGGAATCCGCGCCTGGACGATGGCCCCCGCGCACATGGGACAGGGTTCCAGCGTCACATACATGGTACAGTTTTCCAGTCTCCAGTCCCCCATGCTCCGGCACGCCTTTTTGATCGCGATAATCTCCGCATGAGCCAGAGTGGAATGGTCGGTGGTCCGCCGATTGTAGCCCCGGCCGATGATTTTTCCCTCATGTTCAATCACACAGCCAATGGGAACTTCCCCCAGAGCCGCCGCTTTTTTTGCCTGGCGGACAGCTTCTCTCATATATTTTTCTTCCGGTGTCATTTTTCTTCTCTGCATGTCCTTCATTTCTCCCCCGGCAGTGGAAATCGCCGTTCTTTGATGCTATTATATAGGAAAAAATGAAAAATAGAAAGATTGGATGACAAAAATGAAAATTTGCGGATTTCAGAAAACGACTCTGTTAGATTACCCCGGCCACGTAGCCGCCACTGTTTTTTTAGGGCTGTGCAATTTCCGCTGTCCCTTCTGCCACAACGGAGAGCTGCTGACGGAAGACGCGGAAGAATTATTTTCCATGGATCAGATTCTCTCTGTGCTGAAAAAACGGGCTTCTCTGCTGGAAGGCGTGTGCATCACCGGCGGAGAACCCACTCTGTCAGCAGACCTGGAACAGCTGATCCGGCGCATCAAGGAGCTGGGACTTTCTGTCAAGCTGGACACCAACGGCTACCGGCCCGACGTGATCCGGCATCTGTATAAAGAGCAGCTTTTGGATTATATTGCCATGGACATTAAATCCAGCCCGGAAAATTACGCCATGGTGGCGGGCGTTTCCCGCATAAATACGGATACGATCTCTGAGAGCATTGATCTTATCCGCTCTTCTTCCATCCCATATGAATTCCGCACCACCGCGGTAAAGGGACTCCATACAGAGGAGGATTTTGCCGAGATCGGGAAGTGGATTGCCGGGGCGGAGCGGTATTTCATCCAGAATTATGTAGAATCCGGCCAGGTGCTCTCCCCCGGCTTTTCCGGATTTCGCAAGGATGAACTGCTGACCTTCGCTGATATCGTCCGCCCCTGGGTAAAGGAAGTTTCTCTGCGGGGTGTGGATTACTGAGGCCGGGCCGGAAAATCACTGCCCCAGCCTCACATCTGTATACCAGTATCCAAAGCGGCCGTTGTCTAACGGCTGCCTTTTTGACAGGACAAAGTGGGGAAATCCGAACATGGAAGCCATGTATTTCTCATTGCTGAAATAGTGACCCGGGACTCCTAACAGGAAACGGGACTTCCCACCTGGATTATTCAGCCGCACCAGGATCAGGCAGCGGTAATTGTAGTAGCCATGAAGCAGAAAACTGTTGTTGCCGTACATCCAGTTTTCTCTCGGAAGAAGGCCGATATCCTGAGGCCGGATCTTTAAGATCTCACATCCGTTCTCATAGTCAAAGGCATCGATCTTGGGATACTGCTTCCGGAACGAATTCCAGATTGTCTCCGCGTCGGGGACAGGGTCCAGCGGGCCGCTCTCCTCCGGCTCTTCCGCCGGTTCCTCCGGCAGCGACACTTCTGGATGCGGCACCTCCGGATGTGATGCCTCTGGATGCGATGGCTGCGGCTGTGACGATTCTGAGCGCGTCATTTCTGGCCGTGGTTCTGAGTTCAGTGCCCCCGAGCGCGGCATCTCCGGCCGTGGTTCTGAGTTCGATGCCTCTGAGCGCGGCACCTCCGGCCGTGGTTCTGAGTTCGGTGCCTCCGAGTGCGGCACTTTCGGCCGTGATGCTTCCGGCCGCAGCGAGGGCCTGGCACCGCCAGAAGAGGCGGACGGCGGGACAGATGCCTGGGCGGACGGCGCAGCCGGCGTTTGAGCAGGCGGCAGAACCGGCCGGGCAGGCATCGGCGCCGGCTGCGGATCTGTCCCCGGCGGCAGCGGATTTATCTCCGGCAAGGGCATTTCTCCCGGCTGCGGCTGATTTATCTCCGGATCCGGCGTTCCCCCCGGTGACGGCGGGGTCAGCTCCGGTGACGGCATCCCTCCTGGAGTCGGCGGGGTCAGCTCCGGCATGGGCATTCCTCCCGGCTGCTGCGGATCTAGCTCCGGCACAGACATTCCCCCAGAAGTCGGCGGGACCAGCTCCGGCGTGAGCATTCCTCCCGGCGTCCTCTCAGGCGCCGCCGGATTCAGCTCTGAACCAGGCATTTCCCCCGGCTCCATCCGCCCCATCTCCGCTCCAGCCGCCATCCCCGGCACACCTCCGGGCGGCAGTATCTTCCGCTCCGGCACCTCCCCAGCTGTATTCCAGTTTCCTCCCCGCAGCTGATTTACATCCTGCCTCACAGAGCCTGCACCTGACATGTATCCTGACACCTGCCGGTCACGGATGAGAAAACGCGGAAACAAGGGGCTGCCCATGCCCCGTTCTCCCACAGACCACCTCTCCGGCGCAGCTGAAAATATCCCGCTCATCCCGCCGCCAAACATCATTCCCATTCTCCCGAAGCCTGTACTCTCCGCGGAATTCCCGGAGAAGGCAGCGGGCGTTTCCGGACCGTTTTTTTCTTCTCCGTCCATGTTTTCTGTCCCGTAGTCAGAATCCGGCCCCTTCTGACCCCCGCTCTCCGGCGGCGCAGGAATTTTCTCCTCAAATTCCCACTGCCCGGATCCGGAATCCATATCAGGCGGCGGAGTCTGCAGAAGCTGAAACGTTGTCATTTCTGCTCCCTTATCCGCCCCCTCTCTGCTTTTGCGAAGAGTTTCTGACGTCACCGCCGCCAGCTCCACCTCCGCCGCATGAGCCACCGCATCTCCGGCTTCTCTGGCGATCCCGTCATCCCAAATAGTGGTGTAGGAGCGCCAGTCGTCCTGCATATCGTGAACTGTCAGTCCGTAACAGTTTTCCAGAGATTTTCCGCTCTCCTCCACATCGTCGCTTTTCACTGCCGTGCGGAATTCCCCTGCCCCGGAACGGATGAAAATCTTTCCCAGAAGGATTTCCCCACCGTCGGACAGCAGGTACACGCCCATGTCATTTCCTCCTACGTACACTTTTTTCACACTTACGCTGATCCGGCACTGGCCGTTTCTGGACTCCAGCTTGGCAAATCCGATATTTTTGCCCTTCACCGTACCTTCATAGGCATAAATATATGAAATCAGTCTCCTATAATTAGACAAGCGATCACCCCTTCCGTAAATATTCTATGCCTCCCATCGGGCTGCTTAGAACACGGAAGGGGAAATCGCTCACTCTACTTCCAGATAATTATAATCTTTTTCAGCGTCATTCAGGATCGAAACCACATAATCCCGCAGAACAGTGATGTATCCTTTGGAATCCCACAGCGCGTAGGCGCTGTCCTCATAAGCTCTGTCCCGGATCTCCACCGCCTTTCCCTGATAATACATATAGTTCACCCAGGCGTAATATTCGCACATCTGCAGCCGTTCTTCCTCTGTAATCTCCTCCATATGCTGCAGAACGCCATACGCTTCATTTTTAAATACCTGCTCCAGAAATGGTTTTCTGAACTGGCTGAAATGAAGAAGTTCTTCTTCCGTCCGGCCGTGCCGTTTCGCCCAGCCTTCCACATCCAGCACTCTGGTCCGGTAGGAAAAGCTGCAGTCATCCCGGTAAGTCAGAAGTCCATATCTGCAGTCCGGGGTCGTCATGGAGCTGGTGACGATCTCGTACAGATTATTGTTCTCCTCCTCCATCCAGTGCTGTACGTGCAGATGGCCGCTGAGGAAAATGTTCACATTCCACTCTCCCAGAATATCCACCAGCTGCTCGCTGTGCTCGATGGTGCAGTCCACTGTGTAGACCTCGCTCTCCTCCAGCAGATTGTGGTGGGCTACCGGGATCACATTCATGCCTTCCTCCCAGGCGTTCTCCAGCTGCTCCTCGATCCAGTCGTAGGTTTCCGTGAGGATCACTCCGCCCACCTTTCCATAACCATCTCTGTACTGGCAGGTATCCAGCATCAGAAGACGGGTCATATCGTCCAGCTGATAGACGTAGCTCAGCGTAGTGGCATCCTCGCTCAGCGCCTCATCATAACCAAATTCCCGGTAGATCTCCCGGAACTGTTCCGGGGTGGTTCCTTCTGCAGAATACCGATCCTCTCCCCGATATCCATACGCCCGGGGATTGTTGATATCGTGGTTGCCGGGGATCACCACCACAGGAATCCCCTTTTTCTCCACCTGCCGCAGTTTTTCCGCCAGGCCCTGATGGCTGGCCAGCTCCCCGTTGGTGCTTAAATCGCCGCACAGGATCAGGATATCCGGTTTTTCCTCCGTGACTTCCTCTAAAAAGGCATCTGTGATCTGATCAATATATGTCACCAGACGTCCGTCTCCGTGATCCACATCATACTGGAACGCCTCACCGTAGTCCGTCAGTTCCGGAGCCAGATAATGAATGTCTGAGCCCAGAATAATCCGTTTTTCAAATCCCGGCTCATACTCCGGTTCCTCTTCCAGCGGCTCTGTCTCCTTGGGCGGCTCCTTCTCCGGCGCGGCTGTAAACTCCGGAACTGCCTCAGAAGAAGGCTCTGTCTCCTCCTGGGAAACCGCCTCTGTGATGTCCGTCTCTTTCACCCGGGAACAGCCGGCAGCCGCAGCGGACACAGTCAGGGCTGCCGCCAATATCCCCCAGAACTTCCTCATCACGGATTCACCACATCCCATATTTCATCCGGCTCAAAGCCCAGTTTCCAGAACGCGATGCCTGCGGCTCCGCTTTCATCCACTGCTTCCGCCTTCAAAGCCAGGGATCTGGCGTCCTCCATCCAGATATACTGTACGCTCCCGTCCTCACCTTTCAGTTCTCCGTAGTACTGGCCAAGATCGTCCAGCCATTCAAGTTCTACCTGATTTTCGTCGATCCATTTCTGAGCCGCCTTCATCCCTACCGCTCTGGACGTAGTTTCCCCGTCCTTCACTGTCCAGATTCTGGTGTAAAGCGGAACGGCTCCGATCACTTTCTCCTTCGGCACCAGCTCCATCGTATTGGCCAGGCCGTCTTTTACGTAAGGCAGAGATGCCACTGTGCCCATCTCTCCGCCGGCATGATGCTCATCATAAGCCATGACGATCACATAGTCCGCCACCACGCCCTGTTCTTTCCGGTCATAGTACTCCGTGTAGGCGCTGGGAACGTAATTATCTACCGATAAAATGATCCCGTTGGCGCGGCACTCGATGGAGAGCTCCCGGATAAACTGGATATAATGGACGCCGGCCTCCGGCTTAATGCTCTCAAAATCCAGATTCAGTCCGTCAATATCGTATCGGAGCACCTCATCCACCAATGCGCCGATCAGCTTTCTCCTGGTGGAAGTGGAAGAAAGCAGCACCTCTGTCTGAACGTCTCCGCTGAAATTGTCCAGCAGCGCCCACACCTGAAGTCCCCGTTCATGGGCTTTTTCCACATACTCCCGGTCTGCCAGAGAGCGGAAGTTTCCCTCATTATCCGTGAGGGCAAACCAGGTGGGAGCCACCACGTTCACTCCCTTTACGCCCTCGATCATGCTGTCAAAATTGTCATTGGCATCGGCAGTCGTCACCTGATGCCACACCAGGCTCACCCGCTCCCCCAGCAACTGACTTTGATACACAGGAGCCTGAAATGAGCTGTCAGGGATGACTGTTTCCCTGTCTTTCAGCTTCCAGTTGCTGATATATCCCAAAAATCCCGTGTCCGTGCGGACATAGGACCAGTTGTCCATTTCATTTAAAATTTTCACGCCGGTGCCGGCCTCTATCTCCGTGACCACCGGACTTTTCACTCCGCCTCTCTGGCGGACGGCCCCGTCCCACCTCACCACAGCGTGCTGCTCTTCTCCCCACTCGCTGTCGATGCAGATCCTGCGGGCCGCTTTCTCATCCTCTCCTCCGTCGTGAACGGCAGGATTGTCAAAATATACGGAGCGGATGTCTGTATACCCTGCCACCAGTCCGGCAGACAGATAAACTCCATCCTCCTCCACCCGAAGGAGATGTCCGTTTTCTCCTTCCGTGCCGGCATCCGCGTATACGATCGAATCCGGCAGTGCATACACTAAAAGCTCTTCATTGCTGTCCCAGTAAAACCGTTCATTCAGATTGTCATTTACCCAGTCCAGAGGAAGGTACACCTGGTTTTCCTCATAGATTCCCTCCGCGTCCTGGACTTCGTCGTTCCACACAATAGAAACTCGGGTTCCCTGAGCCGGAAACAGCTCCCCGATATCCGCCGCCTCATGGGACGGCATATACCTTCCGGCTGTCCACACTCCGCCCGCGGCGGCCGCCGCCAGCGCTAACAGCAGAACAGCCCGAAAGGCCGCCTTTGCTCCTCTCTTCATTCCTTTCCTCCTTGGAAAATGCAGGTTCTGACTCTCCATCCTCTGCGGCACGGCAGAGCCCGTTTCCAGGCCGCCGGGCCGAAATTTCCGCCAAACGCTTCTGTATACTATATCCACGGCCCGATGGAGACATTCTCGCCATAGAGTTCTGTTCATGCACAGAGCTCTGCAAGGCTCATTATATCACAGGCACAGCCTGTGACCGCCATTCGCCGCCCGCCCTGCGTGAGCCAGCTCCCGCAGACTCGCTTTCGCTCATTATATCATACATTCGCAGCATGTATCATTAACTTTTCATTACTTTTTCTGCCTTCTCTGCATTCTCTTCGGATCCGGGACCCGGGGCATTTTTCTCCCGGATCCCTTCTTTATTTTCTCATATTCTCAGGAGATTCCGCAGTAAGCCAGGCTGATCACGGCCTACGCGCACAGTCATTTGTATTTTACTTTGTCAAACCGGATCTCCTCCAGCTTCCCGGTATCCGCTCCCACGTAGTCGCTCATGTAGAAGCTGCCGTCCTCCTGGATCTCAAAAATCCGGTCCCATTCCGATTCCGCCAGTTCTTCGTCATCAATATAGATGGGAATTCCTTTCCTGTGATACCTTTTCAGTCCTTCCAGATATGCCTGGCGCTCTTTCTCGCTTAATCGTTTTCTGCCCATATGGCCTCCCCTTTTTGCGGCAGGATTTCCACAAAGCAGGTTCCGTGACAGCCAGTTTTCCACAGTCACCGCCGCAAAAAGAACGTCTGAAAAAAATCGAGAGTGCCCGCAGTCACGGAAAACGCGTCCGCTGAAAGCGGAATTTCCAGAACCGGGACCTTCAGCTTCTTTCTCACTTCTCTTCTGGTCTCCCCGCTGCCAAAGGCCGCGGCGTTTACCCAGCCTCTCTCCGCCGATTGTCCCAGTTCCAGCCATTCCCGGAACGTTTCCCACTGCCACTCGCTGAACGAGCCGATGAGCACCCGTTTTTCACAGCGCACAAATTCATCTCTCACGCCGTCCTTCATCACCCCAAAATCGATCAGGACGTACCGGTATCGGTTGAGGCAGAGCGCCAACTCCCCGGCGCCCGCCTCTTTGTAGTAGTCGGTTTCCAGTACCCTAAAAGGCTTCCCTTCTCTTCGGCCTCCCGTGCACACCAGCTCCATTTTTTCAAAATCTCCGCTGTCATTCCACTCCAGCACGGCCGTTTTTTCCCCGGCAGCTGCCGTCAGGAAGCTGGCCGCCATCACACAGAAATGAGTCACCCCCACCCCGTGGGACGCCCCGGCCACTCCCACGATCTCACAGCCCGCAGAAGTCTTCTTCCCTTTTCTGACCATCGTCCTCTCCTTTCCAGTTCGATCCCGCACTGTTCTGCCAGACGGCAGTAGAAGCTCTCCGCCTCCTCTCCCGGGAAAAACGGATCAGGAAAATAGGGGGCCAGACAGGCAGCCGTTCTCCTTCCAGGCTCCGTCCGGAGCGGAAAGCGGGACAGGCTCTGATTCCAGACCACCAGAGACGGCTCCGGGGGAAATGAAGCGGAACGGTTCCACCATTTTCCTCCCCGCACCTCCACCAGGAAATCCCATTCCCGGTCGCGCTCCCAGCCGTCTGTCCCCAGATCCTTGACCACCACCTGCCATCCGCCCTGATCCAGCTTCACATTTTCAGGAAAAAAAGGCCGCATATCCAGTCCGCAGACAGAGATGGTTCCAAAATGGTCCAGGGATTTCCGAAAGTGCCTGAGGATCTCTCTCACCGCACCTTCCCGGTTTACCTCCGAATACAGAGCTGAAATATTCCGGTCCCGGAGATAGGCAGTCATTCCGACCGCCAGATGAGTCGTTCCGACACCCCGGCCGTTTCCCGCAAACCCTACTACGATCGGAAATGATCCTCCTCCTGATCCTCTGCCAGGCAGCTCTGGAAACCGTGTCCCCACTTTCTCCAGCGCCTCCGCCACTTCCATGGCAGTGCCGTACCGCTTTTCTCTGCGCCTCTCCAGACACTTCCGGATCACCTTCTGCAGCTCCTTCTGTTCTTTTCTCCGCTCTCTCAGGATCGGTCCGGCCATCCATCCGCGCCTTTTTCCCCGGCCGGACTTCTGCCGCCCGGCCCGGACTGCCGGATGACGTCCAAAAAAGACGCCGCCCGGCGGAAGATACCTTCCCTCACACAGAAAATACAGAACCGCCCCGATCCCGTAAATGTCCGTCCTCTCATCCGGCTGTTCTCCGGCGTACTGCTCCGGAGCCGCACAGCCGGGCGTGCCTGCCGCTTCGCTGTCTTCCCCGAAAAATGCTGCCCGCCCGAAGTCCACCAGTTTCACAGTCCCCCGGCACAGCAGAAGATTTTTCGGCTGCAAATCCAAATATAATATGGGATTTTCTTTTGCTGAATGCAGATGATATACCAGATGGCAGATCTGGATTCCTATGGAAACCGTCCTTGCCGCTGACAGAGGCCCCTGTTCCTTAACCACTTCAAACAGGTTGTCTCCTTCCAGATATTCTTCGATGAGATAGCCGCACTCCCCGTCCTCCTCCAGATCATACACAATGGGGATTCCGGGATGACGGACAGACTTTAAGATCAGACCTTCCCTGCGGAAGCGTCCATATTCCGCTGATGTCCTGGAAATTTTTTTGATGGCCCGTTTTTCCTCCAGGCCCAGATGCGTTGCCAGATATACCGTGGCTGTGCCGCCGTTTCCCAGCACCCGCTCCAGCCGGTATTTTCCAAACAGAATTGAATCTCTGATCATATCTCCTCCTCTCCGGAGGAGTCATTTCCTGGGTTTATTGTACGGCTGCCCGCCGGTTTTTGCAAATGAAAAATGTGTAAAGATCCTATAAACATTCTCTAAACCTCATTTTTCTGCTCAAACCTTAAGATTTCATAAAATGTTCACATACCAATTGATATTTTGATATATTATATAGTATAGTTAAGTTGAGAGAGTATATCTTTTTCCATACAACTGCAAAGGAAGTGAACCTATGAAAATTGAACGTGTAAATGAGAATCAAATTCGCTGTACCCTGACCAGCTTTGACTTGAGCGTCCGCAACCTGAACCTGCGGGAGCTGGCGTACGGTACAGAAAAGGCCCGGAATCTTTTCCGTGAAATGATTCAGAAGGCGTCAAATGAAGTGGGTTTTGAAGCCGAGGACATTCCTCTGATGGTTGAAGCAATTCCGTTATCAAATGAAAGCGTTATGCTGATCATTACAAAAATAGAGGATCCTGAAGAACTGGACACCAGATTTTCCAAATTCTCCCCGTCCCCGGAGGACGAGGGGGACGACCTTCTCTCCTCCCTTGCCAGCGAGCTGCTGGAAGGAGCGGACGGTCTTTTGAGCCAGCTGGCGTCCCAGAACCAGGCAGAAACCGTCAAGGAGGTCCCGGCGCAGACTACGCCCCAGGAACAGAAGCCTTCTTCCCGAATCTACCGGTTTGACAGTCTGGACGCGGCTACCGACGCGGCCCACGCCGCCGGCGGCACTTTTACCGGCATAAACACTCTGTATAAAAAGCCCGGCACCTCCCAGTACTATCTGGTAGTCAACAGCGAGGGCGCGGACACCAGAGAATTTAACCGGGTTCTCAACATACTGGCCGAGTACGGAACCAAGCAGAAATATGAATATGCCAGCGAAGCCTATTTCCAGGAACACTACGATGTGATCGTCAGAGACAAAGCGCTTCAGGCGCTGGCGCTGGTATAACGCGGCGGGCAGCCGGGAAGAGGGTCATCTCTCCCCGGCTGCCCTGATTTTTTTCTGCTGCATCTTTTTCTCCGATTCCGGCCGGTTCTCCCCCTTTTCCGGCGTCACAAGCGAACAGCTGTCCGCCGCTTCTCCAGCCAATACCTCATCATAGTACGCCTGCTTTTCGTCGATGTAGTCGATGCTCTTTCTGATCTCCTCGATCTGCGCGAGAAGTTCCTGCCTCTTTCTCTCCAGCACCTGCTTTCTCTCGGGAACCGAAGATTTTCCCCGACGGCACAGCTCCAGAAATTCCCTGATCTCCTGAATGCTCATCCCGCAGCTCCGCAGCCGTTTCATGCACAAGATCCCCTTGATGTCATGGTCGTCAAAGATCCTTCTGTTTCCCTCGTCCCTCTTCATATCCGGCACCAGGCCCTGGTTGCAGTAAAACTTCAGCGTCTCATAGGAAAGACCTGTGGCCTCCCCCGCCTGCTTCATCGTATACAGCATTTATCTCTCCTTCCCGGGCCGGAAAAATCCTCTTTCCCCGGCCGCCGCTGAAAAACAATCCTAAAACCGCCTAAATTTTTTCTTGACCGGTAGCTTCTACCGGGTGCTACACTGTCAGTATAGCTTAAATTTTTTTATCTTACCAGCAGGAGGGATTGGATTTATGAAAGTTTTGATTATCAACGGCAGCCCCCGGGCAAACGGCAACACTTCCATCGCCTTAAAGGAGATGGTGAAGGTGTTTGAGGCTGAGGGCGTGGAGACGGAAGTTCTTCAGATCGGAACCAAAGACATCCGCAGCTGCATTGCCTGCAATAAATGCGCGGAAACGGGCGCCTGCGTGTTCAATGACCTGGTAAATGAGACGGCGCCGAAATTTGAGGCCTGCGACGGCCTGGTAGTAGCCAGCCCCGTATACTACGCCTCCGCCAACGCCACTCTGGTAGCTTTTCTCACCAGACTGTTCTACAGCACTCACTTTGACAAAACCATGAAAGTGGGGGCCAGCGTGGTGTGCGCCAGAAGAGGGGGCCTTTCCTCCACTTTCGACGAGCTGAACAAATTCTTCACCATCAGCGGCATGCCCGTGGCGTCCAGCCAGTACTGGAACAGCATTCACGGCAGAGAGGCTGGAGAGGCCAGCCAGGATGCAGAGGGACTTCAGACCATGCGCACTCTGGCACGCAACATGACGTTTCTGATGAAGAGCATCGCCCTGGGAAAAGAAGCCTACGGCCTTCCGGAGAAAGAACCGTTCGCAAGGACCAATTTCATCCGCTGATCCGAACGCAATTCTGTCTGCTGACTGAACATACGCATTGGCGTCCGCCGCCCATGCGCGACGGCACACGGCTTGTCAGCATACGGCACGGCAGCACACCGGCATACAGCGCGGCGGACCGCCGCCTGCAGATGAATTTTCTGCAGACGGCAGTCCGCCGCTTTTATTTATTTCCCTATTTTATTTATGGCCCAGCACCTGATTCAAGTCCAGGGTGACTGTGCCGTCTTCACCGATAAAGCACGGGATCCCCAGACGGTCCGTTCCTCTCACATCCCCGTAAACCGGGCTGTTTTCTCTCAGATTCAGATACTCCTTCAGGTCTGCATGGCAGGATAAAATGTCCTTAAAATCAATCTCAGCTCCCTCTGCCCAGAGGCGGTTTAAGGCCCCCAGCGTATCCGGGCAGAGATGACTTCCGATCACTGTTACTTTCATCGCTTTTTTCCTTTCCTGTTTAATCTTTCGCGGTCAAATTTTCAACTCATTTATGAAATTATGAAAAAATCTTATTCCCGATCTCACTGCTGCGCCGCGGCTTTTCCGGCCGCTGCCTTCTTCAGCCAGTCTTTCCCTTCCACCGCGCGGGCCACCAGCATGGACGCGATGGTGTCGCCGGAAGAATTCAAGCAGGTAGCAGCCGGGTCAACCAGAAATCCGATGGTGGCGATCAGCGGGAAGGCTTCTCCCGGGAAACCAAAGAGGCTGACAATCAGCATTTCTCCCACCAGTCCGCCGCCGGGAGCTCCGGAGAGCACGAACGCGCTCAGCACGGCCACAACGATGGCCATTCCGTAAGTTCCCGCTCCCGTAAACGGCATCTGGAACACACCGAAGAGGAAGGCGATCTTTGTGATGGAGGAGAGCACGGAGCCGTCCATGTGCATGGTTGCGCCCATAGGCAGCACGATGTTGCTGATGTCGTCCGGAACTCCGATCTCATGGCAGGCTTCCATATTGGCCGGCAGCGCCGCCACAGAGCTCTGAGTGGCAAAGGCCGTAACCGCCGGATTGAAAATATTCTGAACCATCTTCTTTACCCCCAGCTTTCCGCCGGCAATGTAAGTATAGATGGGGAAAAATACCACCGCGTACACCGCGCACATGGGGTAGTAGATCAGCAGCGTCCGCCCGTAATCGCCGATCAGCTGCGGGCCGAACTCTCCCACCAGGTTCGCGAAATATGCGCCCAGTCCGATGGGAGCCAGCTTCATGATCATTCCCACGATCTTCATGATCACATCGTTTAAGTTGGCAAGCAGTTTTCCAACCTGGCTTTCCTGTCCTCCACATGCAGCCACTGCCACACCGGAGATAATGGCGAAAATGATGATGGGCAGCATGTTGTTGCGGCTCATCAGACCGCTGAAATCATCCACCGTCAGGGTGCTGACGATCATCTCACTGATATCCGTGGCCTCCTGCATGGCGGCTTCCCCCATGGAAATGGAGGTGTTGGCTGCCGGCGGCCAGATATTGACCACCACCAATACCAGGATCGCGGCGCAGACTCCGGTAGCGATAAAGATCACCACCATGCTCCCCAGGATCTTTCCCAGTCTCTTCATATTTAACATGCTTCCCACAGCTGTGGTGATGGAGACGAACACCATAGGCACCACGATGGTAAACATCAGATTGATAAAAATCTGTCCCACCGGCTGCAGCACTGTCGCTTTCTCCCCAAAGATCACTCCGATGACCGCGCCCGCGATAATGCCTGCCAGCAGAATCAGCGGAAACCGGTAGCTTTCCCAAATTTTCTTCTTATCCATCTGTACTTCCCCCTAATGAAAAATTTTTATCCCAAAGCGTTTACCGCATCCCTCAGCTGTCCCAGAGCCTTCTCCAGCACAGAGCGGGGGCAGGCCACGTTCAGTCTCATAAAGCCGGTCAGGCTGCGTCCGAATTTCCAGCCTTCATTTAATCCCAGTCCGGCCTTGTATACCATAAAATTCTTCAGCTCTTCGTTGTTCATGCCCAGTGCCCGGCAGTCCAGCCATACCAGATAGGTGGCATCCGGCACGTTGGGCTTGATTTTCGGAATGTACTTCTCACAGTATTCCTTCACGAAATCAAAGTTTCCGGAAATGTACTCCAGAAGCTGCTCCAGCCACTCCTCTCCTTCCCGGTAAGCCGCCTCCATGGCCACGGAGCTGAAGGCATTGTTCCTGTGGATGTCCATCTTCATCCAGAAACGGTCAAACTCTTTTTTCATCTCCGTGTTGGGGAAGATCGTGGTGGACGCCTGAAGTCCAGCCAGGTTAAAGGTCTTCGTTGCGGACACGCAGGTTACGATCTTTGACGCGATCTCCGGGGAAACCTTCGCCGTGGGGGTGTGTTTCTTTCCGTGGAAGATCAGGTCAGAATGAATTTCGTCCGACACTAACAGCACATCGTTGGCGATGCAGATGTCCGCCATTTTTTTAAGTTCTTCCGGCTTCCACACGATTCCCAGGGGGTTGTGGGGGCTGCACAGAAGAAATACCTTCACCTTCTCGTCCTTCGCCTTCTCCTCAAAATCCTCAAAATCCACATGCCAGGTCCCGTTTTCTTCCACCAGGCGGTTCTCCACCACTTCCCGGCCCCAGGCCTCCGTCACATCATAAAACTCCGGATACACGGGAGTCTGGATCATGACCTTGTCGCCGTCTTTCGTGTAAAGGTTTACCAGAGCGGACAGTGCGGGAACTACGCCCAGGCACCAGCTCATCAGGGAAGTGTCCACATCCCAGTCATTTCTCTTTTTCTCCCACTCTTTTACCGCCTCAAAATAGCTGGCCGGCCTGGAGGTGTAGCCCCAGATCCCTTCCTCCGCCTTCTTTACGCAGGCGTCAATGATGGGCTGAGCCGTCTTAAAGTCCATATCTGCCACCCAGAGCGGAATCACCTGGTCTGTCCCGAAGTTCTGCACTCTCTCATCATATTTGGAGGAACGATTTTTGCTTCTGTCGATCACTTCGTCAAAATTGTATTTCATACTTACCTTCCTTTCTCTGCCGGGCCTTCTTTCTTCCTGGCCTCAGCCTCTGCCCATATATACAGCAATGTATGTGCCAACCTTTCAAAAAACCGCAAAAAAATTAAAATGCCGGAGAGTTTCCGGCATTTTAAAGGATTTCCGCCAGTTCCGGCCTTTCTTCCGGCGGCAGCTGCTGATCTTATTTATTGGTTTTATCTGGTCTAATTGGTTATCTATTTGGTTTTTATTGGTTATTGGTCTAATTGGTCATTCTGTTCCTGTTCTCTCCAGGCTCTGCGGCCGGCCGGGGTGATCCGGCTGCCTCCCCGCCCCTTGGACACCTTCACCAGGCCGGACGCCGCCAGCCCGCCAAGAATCTCCCTCACTTCCTTCTGGGAAAGGGGAATATGGGCTCTGCGGGCCGCCTCCAGGATCTTTTCCCGGCCCATCAGCTCTCCTCTCTCCTCCGCGTCAAACAGCTCTCCCAGCACAAACCGCGCGGCCGCCTCCCGGTACGCGGATATCTCCGGGGCGGAACCGCTTTCCTTTTTTCTTCCCGGCGCCCCGAAACTCCTCTCTCCGCTTTTCCCTTCATCCGCCTTTCCCCGCCCTCTCATCATCGTCGGCGGCAGGTCATCCATGCCAATCACCTGACTGCCCGTATAGTTAAAATACTCCACGGCATTTCTGAGCTCACGGATATTTCCCGGCCAGGAATAGCGCAGGAGAAATTCCTTCACCTCGTCAGAGAGGCTGAAACGGCCGTTCAGCTGACAGCGGAAATGTTCCAGCAGAAGCAGAATGTCTTCCCCCCGCTCCCGCAGCGGAGGAACCACCACAGTGAGGGCATTCAGCCGGTAGTAGAGGTCCCGGCGGAAACTCCCCTCTTCCACCTTCTGTTCCAGGGACTCGTTGGTGGCCGCCACGATCCGCACGTCCACATGGACGATGCTGCTGCCGCCCACCCGCATCACTTCCCCTTCCTGCAGAACCCGCAGCAGCTTCACCTGCATGGCCGGGCTCATTCCTTCCACCTCGTCCAGAAACAGGGTGCCGCCGTGGGCAAATTCAAAGAGGCCTGGGCGGCCGCCTTTTTTAGCCCCGGTAAACGCCCCTTCCTCATAGCCGAACAGCTCGCTCTCCAGCAGATTTTCCGGCATGGCAGCCACATTGATGGCCACAAACGGCCCTTTCGCCCGCCGGGAAGCGCAGTGGACCGCGTGGGACAAAAGCTCTTTTCCCGTGCCCGTCTCCCCCATGATCAGCACCGGACTCTCCGTCACCGCCATCTTTAACAAGATCTCTTTCGTCCGCCGGATGCAGTCGGATTCTCCCAGCACATCGTCTATGGTGTACCTGGCCATATGGCCTTTCTGGAGCAGCTGATTTCTCAGCTCGTTCTGCCGGGACTCCATCTCATTGAACTTCTGCATCACCGCAAAAGCTCCGATACACTCATTCTGGCGCAGTACCGGCATGACGGCGATGGTCACGTTCACGCCGTACAGCTTTGTCACCTTCGCCGGAATCTCCTGTTTCTCCGTGATCGCCCGGTAAAAGGGGATATAGGGAAACACCTCTTCCCCTCTCCGGCCCATGACCAGGCCGCTCTCCACCCTGGCGATCTGACAGGCTTTCCGGTTGCAGGCGAAGATCTCCCCTTTTTCGTTGACCCCCACCAGGCCCTCGTCCAGAATCTCCATTAATATATGAAACTGGCTCTCCAGCTTCCTCGACCGGGAGTACATCTGGTCAAAGCTGTAATTGCTGGTCGCCATGGAGTGAAAATACTCCTGAAACGCCTCCGTCTCCGGAAGCGCCTCCAGCCCCAGGCGCAGCGCGATCTCAATCATCATCCCGGACGTGCAGGAGCGGTGGCCGATATTCAACACCCGCTTCACTCCGGCGGGCACAAAGCGCTCCTCATCGGGAGTGACCGCCAGCTCCACAGGCTCCTTTAACACCGCCCCGGGATAGAAGGGGATAAAATGCACATGGTTCACGCCCAGAGACGCCAGCTGGGAGATCGCCTCCCGGCTCATGGTTTCCGTCATGTTCACAAAGAGGGCCTTCGTCCCTTCCGGGATCCCCCACAGCTCCTCCAGCGTATCCCATTTATAGGAAACTTCAATCCCCATCGTCACCGAGTCGATGGGCACATGCCTGGCCACTTCCTCCGCGGAGCCGTAGGCGTCTGTGGAGATGGCAAACAGATCCGCTCCCGGCAGCTTTCCCGTGGCGGAGCCGTCCCGGACGCTGTAGGATCTCACATCCGCATATTCATGGAACAGGCTTTCGATCTGTTCCGCGTAAAATGCTGAGGCCCTGGGATCCAGAGCCACGACAGCTATGGTCTTTTTCATCATCCTGTCACTCCTGATTCTTCTGTCTGCGCTTTCCCTGACGCTTCGGGATCTTGTTTTCCTCAAAGTCTCTGCAGATCACCTTGTAATATACGGAGATCACCTTGTAGAACGTATCGATCTCAGCGGGAGTACACTCCTTCTGGATCTTGCTGAGCGTCTTTGTAATATCCAGGATATCGTACAGCTTGTGGGAGCAGCTCAGCTGGTATCCCGTCTCCGTGACATAGAGGTAAACGTTCTTTCCATTGCCTTCTTTTTTCGTCTTTGTCACCAGACCCAGATCTTCCAGACGGCTGACAATCTGGGAAACCGCCCCTTTCGTCTTGTGCCAGTAGCCGGTCAGCTCCGTCACCGTGGTTCCCGGATGATCTTCAATATAGGTCAGGGTGTGGGATTCGATCATGGTCAGCGGATGGCCGTTTCCGTAATCGTGTTCCGCGTAAATGTAATCGTTGTATCGCATGACAAATTCATAGATCACATTGTGCCGGTCATTGAGCGCCTGAAAGGTCTGATTGATAAAGCCGCTCTCCGCGTTGGACGGAATAAAGCCGTTCTCGTCCGCCGTCTTGGCTAACGCCTCCTTTTCCATCAGCCCGGTCTCGCTGTTGATCTCTGCTATCATAGAGGATATTTGTTTAAATATTAAACTATCATCCCGATTTTCTCTGTCTGTCATCCCATTTCTCCTTTTTTGCTGTTTCAGTATAATCGCCAGCTGTTTTTCCATGTAAATGGTTATTTCGTAAACTATTATATCAATTTTTTATGGTTAAATCAATATTTTTTAACCAAAATATACAATTATTTTTGAAAATCGTTTAGTTTTTAAACAGAATCCTATTGACATTCGCCAATTTCTGATGTATGATGAAATCACTTTAAAGGTTTAATTATTAAACTATTAGCTCGCGAGTTCATAACAAAAAAGAAGGATCATTTCAAAGAAAAAGAAAGGATGCAGAAACTATGAGCAAGAAGTACAATTTTGATGAGATTATCAATCGCCGCGGAACCAGCTGTTTAAAATACGACTTCGGCATGAAGCGCAAAGGCAGAGACGACCTGCTTCCCCTGTGGGTGGCTGACATGGACTTTGCCCTTCCCCAGGAGATCCTGGACGACTTCCGGGCAAGAATTGATCACGGCATCTTCGGCTACACCGATCCCGACGCCGAGTACTACGCTGCCATGGACCGCTGGTTCTTCAATCATCACGGCTACCATGTAGATCCCGACACTGTGACCGTTGGCTGCGGCATCGTTTACGGGCTGGCCACCGGCGTTCACGCATTTACAAAAGAAGGCGACGCCATTCTGATCCAGCAGCCGGTTTACTACCCCTTCCGGGAAGTGATCGAGGACAACGGCCGAATCTTCATCAACAATCAGCTTCACTATGAGAACAACTATTACACCATCGACTTCGACGATTTCGAGAAGAAGATCGTGGAAAACAATGTAAAGGTGTTCATCCTCTGCAATCCTCACAACCCGGTGGGAAGAGTCTGGAAAAAGGAAGAGCTGGAGAGACTGGGCGACATCTGCCTTGCTCATGACGTGATCATCATGGACGATGAGATCCACTGCGATTTCGTATACGGAGACAACCACTTTACCAGCTTCCTGACCCTGGATCCCAAATACCGCTCCAACCTGGTGGTTTACACCTCTCCCAGCAAGACCTTCAACGTAGCTGGTTTCCAGCCGGCCAACATCATTATTTATAATGAAGATCTCCGCGCCAAATACCGCCACGCAAACGCAGGCGCAGGCTACAGCCAGGGCAACATCATGGGAATCACCGCAGTGAAATCCTGCTACACCAAGGGCGACGAGTGGGTAAAAGAGCTGGTAGAGTACATTTCCGGCAACATTGCCTACGTGAGAGACTTTGTAAAGGAGAACTTCCCGAAGGCCACCTTCGTGGAGCCGGAAGGCACCTATCTGGTGTGGATCGACTTCTCCGGATACGGCTACACGGACGAGGAGCTGGAGCACATCATGCTGGAGGAGGCAAAGCTGTGGCTGGATTCCGGCAAGATCTTCGGACCGGAAACTGCCCAGTTTGAGAGATTCAACCTGGCATGTCCCCGCGCTACCGTAGAGCAGGCATTTAACCAGTTAAAGGACGCTCTGGACAAACATCAGAAATGGAACTGACCTGAAAACGAAAGAATAGGGGGAATCACTTCATGAAAAACATTTGGAATACCTATAAATCATCTTTTCTGCTTCTGGCAGCCATGATCATCGGCGGCGTGGTGGGAATGTTCTGGGGCGAGGGCGCATCCGTCCTGCAGCCGGTAGCGGATATCTTCCTGAACCTGCTGTACTGCTGCGTGGTGCCGTTAATCTTCTGCTCCCTGACCTCCGCCATCGCAAAGATGGAGGACTTGACAAAGTTAAGGAAGATCCTGATCACTTTCCTTGTGGGAACCATCGTAAGCGGCGTGATCGCCTGCCTGTTCATGGTGATTCCTTCTCTGATCTTCGATCCCGGAAAGGGAGCTGTGCTGGATCTTACTGAGGACGTGGCCGACGCCACCGGCAGCTTAAACATCCTGGGAATGTTTACGGTAAACGACTTCCCGCTGCTGTTCTCCAAGTCCAACCTGATGGCTCTCATCGTGTTCACTGTGATCTTCTCCATTGCCATCATCATGGCAGGAGAAAAAGGGAAACCGGTGGTTCATGCCATGGACTGCATGACGGAAGTAATTGTAAAGGTTATCAATATTGTCATGAAGCTGGCTCCCCTGGGACTGGGCTGCTACTTCGCCATCCTGATCGGACAGTACGGCGACCAGGTAGTGGGACCCCTCTCCAGAGGCATCATCATGTACCTTGTGGTAGTTCTTGTCTACTATGTGGTTTCCCAGACTGTCATGGCCTACATCGGCGCCGGAGCCGAGGGCGTGAAAATATGGTGGAAAGGCGCTGCTGCTCCCACTCTGACTGCTCTGGGAACCTGCTCCTCCGCTGCATCTCTTCCTGTTAATATGATGCACGCAAAGGAGATCGGCATTCCCGACGAGATCGCGGACATCGCCGTTCCCCTGGGAGCAAACCTTCACAAGGACGGGGCCTGCATTATCCAGATCTTAAAGATCGCCCTGCTCTGCTCCGTATTCGGCATCAATTACGCCACTCCCAGGAACATCCTGATGTCCATCGTGGTGGCAGTGATTGCCTCCGTAGTCATGGGCGGAATCCCGGCCGGCGGATATGTGGCTGAGATCTTTATCATCTCCGTGTTCGGCTTCCCCACCGTGTCCATCCCGATCATGGTGCTCATCGGAACCATCACAGACGCTCCGGCAACCGCCATCAACGTGACCGGTGACACCGGACTGGCCATGATCATCGCCAGAGTGGTAGAAGGAAAAGACTGGCTGAAGAAATCCCAGGCCAAGCGAAGCGCCCAGGCAGGTTAAATCCTGCCGGTGCGCCGCAGCCGGACAGCTGTGCTGTGAAGCTGTCCGCTGCGCAAAAGGGGCCTGTGAAACGCGAATCCAAAGCGCTTCACAGGCCCCTTTAGTTTCATTTTCTGATTATTTATCAGCCAGAATCTCGTTTAACTGGCTGACCAGCACGTCACAGTCAATTCCGTGAACCATGCAGGCCTCTTCCAAAGACTCTCCCTGGGAAGCCGGGCATCCTAAGCAGTGCATTCCTGCTCTCATTAAAATCGGCGCAACGCAGTCGTCCATCTGGACAAGAGCGCCGATCAACATATCCTTGCTGATCTGCATACCGCAATTCCTCCTTTTGTTGATACGATTACTATAATACTTTTCTTTCGGCTTGGCAAGGCCATTCTTATCTTTTTAATATTTCCTATATGAAAAGTATGAAAAAAAGTACAAGGATCCGCCTTGACCTGTATACAATATTTCTATTATAATAGCTCCATCACCACCGGGGTTCATTCCCCCGGCTGTGAATTCCAGTTACTAAAAACCTGACTGATAAAAGGAGGAACCCCAAACATGAGAAACGAATGGCGTACTTTCACCGGCGGCGTATGGGAAAAAGAGGTCAATGTGAGAGATTTTATCCAGAAAAACTACACCCCCTACGACGGCGATGAAAATTTCCTTGAGGGACCGACCCAGAACACCAAAGACCTGTGGGATCAGGTAATGGAACTCTCTAAAAAAGAGCGGGAAGCCGGCGGCGTTCTGGATATGGACACCAAGATTATTTCAACCATCACTTCCCACGGACCAGGGTACTTAGATAAAAATAAGGAAACCATCGTCGGTTTCCAGACAGACAAGCCTTTTAAGCGCTCTCTGCAGCCCTACGGCGGCATCCGCATGGCAGAAAAGGCCTGTTCCGAGAACGGCTACACCGTTGACCCGGAGATCAGCGAGTTTTTCACCATCCACAGAAAAACTCACAACGCAGGCGTATTTGACGCCTACACCCCGGAGATGCGGGCCTGCCGCTCCAGCCACATTATCACCGGACTTCCCGACGCCTACGGCCGGGGACGGATCATCGGCGACTACCGCCGGGTGGCGCTCTACGGCGTGGACCGTCTGATCGAGGACAAGGAAGAGCAGAAGGCCACCACCCGCACCATCATGTATTCCGACGTGATCCGGGAGCGGGAGGAGCTTTCCGAGCAGATCCGTGCCTTAAAGGAATTAAAGAAGCTGGGAGAGATCTACGGCTATGACATTTCCCAGCCGGCAAAGGATGTGAAGGAAGCCATCCAGTGGACTTATTTCGGCTATCTGGCCGCAGTGAAGGAGCAGAACGGCGCTGCCATGTCCTTAGGCCGCACCTCCACCTTCTTAGACATTTACGCGGAGCGCGACCTGGCAGAGGGGCGCTACACGGAAACTGAAATCCAGGAGTTTGTGGATCATTTCATCATGAAGCTGCGCCTAGTAAAATTTGCCAGAACCCCGGAGTACAACGCCTTATTCTCCGGAGATCCCACCTGGGTGACGGAATCCATCGGCGGCATGGGAATCGACGGGCGCCACATGGTGACGAAGATGTCCTACCGCTACCTCCACACGCTGGAGAATCTGGGAACTGCTCCCGAGCCCAACTTAACGGTGCTCTGGTCCACGAAGCTGCCCATGAACTTCAAGAGATTCTGCGCAAAGACCTCCATCATGTCCTCCTCCATCCAGTATGAGAACGACGACCTGATGCGGGTGACCCACGGCGACGACTACGCCATCGCCTGCTGCGTTTCTTCCATGCGCGTGGGCAAGGAAATGCAGTTCTTCGGCGCCCGGGCCAACCTGGCAAAGTGTCTCCTCTACGCCATCAACGGCGGCGTGGACGAGATCTCCAAAAAGCAGGTCGGCCCGAAATACCGCCCCATCACCTCTGAGTACCTGGACTATGACGAGGTTATGGACGCCTACAAGGACATGATGAAATGGCTGGCCGGCGTGTACGTAAACGCCTTAAACATCATCCACTACATGCACGATAAGTACTGCTACGAGCGGATCCAGATGGCTCTTCACGACAAGAAAGTGACCCGCTGGTTTGCCACCGGCATCGCCGGCCTGTCCGTTGTGGCCGACTCCCTGTCCGCCATCAAGTACGCCAAAGTGAAGACTGTGCGGGATGAAAACGGCATTGTGGTGGACTATGAAATCGAGGGAGATTTCCCCAAATACGGCAACAATGACGACCGGGTGGACTCTATCGCCGCAGAGCTGGTGCACACCTTCATGAATTACGTGAGGGCAAACCACACCTACCGGGGCGGCATTCCCACCACTTCCATCCTGACCATCACTTCCAACGTAGTGTACGGCAAAAATACCGGTTCCACTCCGGACGGAAGAAAGGCGGGCGAGCCCTTTGCTCCCGGCGCCAATCCCATGCACCACCGGGATTCCCACGGAGCAGTGTCCTCCTTAGCGTCTGTGGCAAAACTGCCCTTCAAGGACGCTCAGGACGGCATTTCCAACACCTTCTCCATCATCCCGGACGCCCTGGGCAAAGACAGCCAGGTGTTCATGGGAGATCTGGAGGTGGAGATCGCAGGCTTTGACGGCGGCTGCTGCGAGGGCGGCGCCTGCGACAGCCCCACCCTGTTTGAGGGACTGGACAGAGAATGATCCGGGCGGCGGGCCGGTCCGGCCCGCTCCCGCTTCCCATAACTTAGCTGCACATTTCACTGACACATTTTTATAAGGAGGATCTTTATTATGGCAAATATCAACGAAGCTCAGATCGACAACCTGGTTTCCCTGCTGGACGGCTACACCGCTCAGGGCGGACATCATTTAAACGTAAACGTATTTTCCAAGGATACTCTGCTGGACGCTCAGGCCCATCCTGAGAAATATCCTCAGCTCACCGTGCGGGTTTCCGGCTATGCCGTAAACTTCAACAAGCTGACGAAGGAGCAGCAGGACGAGGTCATCTCCCGTACTTTCCACACGGCGATTTAATCTGAGGCGGGCCGGCGCGGCGTCCCGCGGCACCCCGATCTCAGGCCGGATTTTCAGCCGCGGTCCCGGCCGCAGGGTCCCGCCTGCGGCCGGATCCCACACAAAGGAGGCAGAACATGAAAGGATACATTCATTCCATCGAGAGCTTCGGAACGGTTGATGGCCCCGGCGTAAGACTGGTGGTCTTTGTCAAGGGCTGTCCCATGCGCTGTCTCTACTGCCACAATCCGGATACCTGGACCATGGACGGAGCGCAGGAGATGGAGGCCGGGGAGATCATCCGCCAGTTTAATTCCGCCAGAGGCTTTTACCGGAACGGAGGCATCACCGTCTCCGGCGGGGAACCTCTTCTCCAGATGGAATTCCTCACGGAGCTGTTTTCCCTGGCAAAGGCGGAGAACATCCACACCTGCCTTGACACCTGCGGGATCACCTTCCGGCCGCAGGATCCCGTTTCCATGGAACGGCTGAACGCACTGCTTGATCTGACCGATCTGATCCTTCTGGACATCAAGCACATCGATCCGAAAGAGCATCTGGCGCTCTGCGGCCAGCCAAACGATCCCATCCTGGCTTTCGCCAGATATTTGAGCGAGATGGGAAAACCGGTGTGGATCCGCCATGTGGCTGTCCCCGGCATCACCATGGACCGTCACTGGCTGTACGAGACGGGGCGCTTTATCGGCACTTTAAAAAATGTGAAGGCGCTGGACGTTCTACCCTACCACGACATGGGAAAGGTCAAATATGAAAAGCTGGGGCTTGACTATCCCTTAAAGGACACTCCCCCGCTCTCAAAGGAAGATGCCGTAAAAGCCCGCTCCATCATTTTGGAGGGGATCCGTGCTTCAAAAATAGAACAAAGGAAACAGTAATTTCCACTTGAATATTTGACAATAATAATATAAAATAAATTGTAATCTATACAATATTTATTAAGGAGGTATTTACAATGGCATATGTAATTACTGATACCTGTGTTTCCTGTGGTTCCTGCGCAGCAGAGTGCCCCGTAGGCGCTATCTCTGAGGGAGACGGCAAGTACGTGATCGACGCTGATACCTGCATCGACTGCGGTACCTGCGCTGCTACCTGCCCGACAGGAGCAATCGAAGGCTAATTGTGATTGGCATTACATAAAAGCCCCTTCCGGTGGAAGGGGCTTTTATCATCTCATGAAAATCAGCAAACCGAAAGGAGAATGCTTATGAAACGACCTTTAATCGGCGTCACCGCAAGTCATGACACGGACAATGACCGGCTGTTCATCAACTCCGCCTATCTTCAGGCTGTCCGCACCGCAGGCGGGATCCCTGTCATTCTTCCCATGGAAATCAGTGAGGAGGATCTCCGCACTCTGGTCACAGAGGTGGACGGCGTCCTGTTCACCGGCGGCGACGACATCCATCCCTTTCTGTACGGAGAGGAGACGAACGCCAAATGCGGAGCCGTCTCTCAGCCCAGAGATTCCATGGAGATGGCTCTGGTACCCCTGGCCATGGAGTTCGGCCGGCCGATTCTTGGAATCTGCCGAGGAATCCAGATCTTAAACACCGCCCTGGGCGGAACTCTCTACCAGGACATTCCCACCCAGTTCGTGTCTGAGCTCTCCATCGCCCACCGCCAGCCGTTTGCCTACAAGGTTCCGTCCCACACCGTGGATGTGATCCCCGGCACTCTGCTCTCCCGGATTCTGGGCGAAGAGCACGCATCCATCGCGGTAAACAGCATGCACCACCAGGCCATCAAGGACGTGGCTCCCGGGCTGGAAGTCTGCGCCTACGCCCCGGACCACATGATCGAGTCCGTCTACGCCCCGGATTATCCGTTCCTTTTAGGCGTTCAGTGGCATCCGGAGCATCTGGCTCCCATTCATCCCGACGCGGCAAAACTCTTTTCCGCTTTTGTGGAGGCGTGCCGGTAGCCAACCCCGCCCCGCTTTCCCGGCTCTATCATTTTTGCCGGGAAAGCGGGTATTTTTTCCCTTATTTTTCCCCGCATTGCCAAAAATTTCTTCCAGGCATTTTTCCATCTGTACAATGTCCGGAAACCGGTCTATAATGTTGTTTTTGAAAAGCCGGAAAACTCGAAAGCGGCCGAAATATCCGGATCAGGGACCGGCCCGGGCGTTTCCGCTTAAACGAAAAAAACAGGGGAAAGAGGTAAGATTATGGCAAAAAGCGACATCAGGGATATGACTTCAGGCTCTCCTTTTCGGCTGATCCTGGGCTTTGCCGTGCCCATGCTGCTGGGGCTTTTATTTCAGCAGTTTTACAGTATGGTGGACACCATCATCGTGGGGAAATATCTGGGGATAAACGCCCTGGCTTCCGTAGGCTCCACCAGCTCCATTAACTTTATGGTCATCGGCTTCTGCACCGGCGTGTGCAGCGGTTTTTCCATCCCCGTGGCCCAGAAATTCGGCGCCGGGGATCATCACGGGCTGCGCTGCTTTGTGGCGAACGCCGGCTGGCTCTCTCTGATCTTTTCGGTGGTGATGACTATTGTGGTCTGTCTTCTCTGCATGGACATTCTTCAGTGGATGAACACCCCGGACGACATCATTCAGGGCGCTTACGACTATATATTTATTATTTTCGCGGGAATCCCGGTCACTTATCTCTACAATATCCTGGCCGGAATCATCCGCTCTCTGGGAGACAGCCGGACTCCTGTCTATTTCCTGCTGCTCTCCTCTGTCATCAATATCTTCCTGGATCTGTTCACCATCCTGGTCATGGGAATGGGCGTGGAAGGAGCCGCTTACGCGACGGTCATTTCACAGGCCATCTCCGGCGTGCTCTGCCTCCTCTACATGCGCTCCCATTTTCCCATCCTGAAAATGTCAAAGGATGAGACAAAGATCAACCCGGGCATGATCCGCATTCTCTGCGGGATCGGCATTCCCATGGGACTGCAGTACTCCATCACCGCCATCGGCAACGTGATCCTGCAGACGGCAGTAAATGGGCTGGGCTCCCTTTACGTGGCGGCAGTGTCCGCCGGCAGCAAGATCACCCAGTTTTTCTGCTGTCCCTTTGACTCCTTAGGAGCCACCATGGCCACCTGGGCCGGCCAGAACGTGGGCGCCGGAAAGCTGGACCGGGTGCGGGAGGGGGTAAAATACGCCTCCATCATCGGCTGCGTTTACGCCGTGATTGCCTTCCTCGTGCTGACCTTCTTCGGCCGTTACCTGGCGCTCTTGTTCCTGGACGCTGACGAGATCTCCACCATCGGCAACGTGGCTCTCTTCCTGTTCGGCAACAGCATGTTCTACATTCCTCTTGTGTTTGTAAATGTGGTCCGCTTCGCCATCCAGGGCATGGGCTTCAGCAAATTTGCCATTCTGGCCGGCGTTTTTGAAATGTGTGCCAGAACCTTCGCCGGCATGTGCCTGGTTCCGATCTTCGGCTATCCGGCCGCATGTTTTGCCAGCCCCATGGCCTGGATCGCCGCCGATATTTTCCTGATTCCGGCATTCCGCTTCTGCCTCCGCAGATGCGCCTCTGCAGAACATTCTCATTTATAAGAAAAAACTTTTTCATGCGCCTGAAAAAACCTGCCGGAGCGGCAGATCCTATTCTGATCTGCTCTCCGGCAGGTTTTTATTTTTCACATATTCTCATATATTTTTCAGTTGGTTCCGATGGACATCGTCTCAGGCAGTGTGCTGCCGCCGTCGATTACGATCTGAGAACCGGTCAGATAGCTGGATTCGTCGCTGCCCAGGAACGCGAACAGTTCGCCGACCTCGGTGGGCTTTGCCAGACGCTTCATAGGAACGCCGACAGCGATATCTGCAATTGCGGACTCCGGATCTTCCGGATTGGACTCCACTGCCATCTTCTCCACCATGGGAGTGCGGGCATATCCTAACTGAGAGCAGTTTACACGGATATTTCTCTGGGCATACTCTACAGCCAGGCACTTGGTCAGACCTACCAGAGCAGCCTTTGTCATAGCGTAAGCAGCCTCGCCTGCGTCAGCTACAATGTCGCCGGTTACGGAGGAAGCGATAACGATGTTGCCGCCGCCCTGCTTTAACATGTAGGGAATCACAGCCTTACAGGTGTTCCACACGCCTTTGATGTTCACGTCAATGTGGAAATCGCGGGTGGCGTCATCCATTTCCTCAAACGGAGCCAGACGGCATACGCCGGCGTTGCAGCATGCCACGTTGATCTCGCCGAATTTCTCAATGCCCTTCTTAGCCGCCTCATCCATCTGAGCGCGGTCTGCCACGTTTGCCACTACGGTGATAATGTCCGCGTTGTACTCTTTGCGCAGTTTCTCAGCCGTCTCCTCCACAGACGGAGACAGATCTACCATGATCAGTTTTGCGCCGTATTTTGCGTAAACTGTGGAGATTCCCTCGCCAAGACCTGCGGCAGCTCCTGTGATTAATGCAACCTTTCCATCTAACTTAGCCATTTTTCATATCTCCTTTTTCTTTATATTCCACGCGTATCTGCGCATGTGTTTTCCATTTTTATTTCTGCAGGCTGTCGGATGATCCGGCATGCCTGCATGTCCATGCAGTTCGTTTAAAAACGCTGAAGTCCGTCAGGCGTCTCGATCTCCACCGGATGTTTCTTCCAGTTCACCAGGTTCATCCACAGCCAGATCACAACGCCAACGCCCAGGTAAATGAAGAAGCAGATCCAAGAATCAATTCCCTGTCCCAGCGTACAGAAGAAGGCAATGGCCACGGCGATCAGCATGGCCAGGATACGGAACGCATCTCCGCCTTTTACCGTGTTGGAGCTCTTCCAGTTCGGATGCTTGTGATGGATGCACACGGCTGAAATCATGGTCAGCGCATAGGCACAGGCACAGCCGAAGCTCATCAGATTGAAGAACGCACTCATGAAATCGGAAGAATTCTGCAGTACGATAAATACCAGGGACAGAAGCAGAAGGAAAACGTTGGGAAGCAGCGGCTGCTGATTCTTGTTTACCTTCGCAAACACCTTCGGCAGGAAATTCTTGTTGGCCATGGAGTACAGCATCCGGACGGTAGACATCCAGAATCCCAGAAGGGATGCTCCCATTCCGAGAAGGCAGGAAAGAATTCCCACTACAATGGGCCAGAACGTCCATCCCATAGCGTTCTGCATGGTGGCGATGGTCAGGAAACCATCCTGAGCGTACGTCTTATAAATATCATTCAGTCCGTCCAGACCGGCAACGCAGAAGTAGTAAAATACGTAAATGCAGCCGCAGGTCAGAATGGAACCGCAGATAGCTTTTTTAGAACTCTTGATGGGGAAGTCTCCCTCCTCCACCATCTGGGGAACCGTCTCAAATCCGAAATACGGAGTGATGAGCAGTGCCATTCCGATGACCCATCCGGGAATTCCGTAAACAGAGTCCAGAGTGGTTGTAAAAATATTTCCGAAGTTGGACAAATGCCAGTGGCCGGAAAACAGAAGAATAAATCCGGTCAGTATGGTGACTGTAATGTTGCAGAACAGCATGCCCGCCTGAGCCTTAACCAGAAACTGAACGTTCTGGATGCTCATCAGGAAGTACAGGAACAGAAGCACCGCCGCGCAGGCCACCATCGTCCAGGTTCCCATATTTAAGTTCAGAGTCTTATTGACCCACGTCATGATTGCCATGACTACTGCCGGCGGAACAGAGATCCAGGCCGCCATGATCAGCCAGGAAGCCAGAAATCCAACGTGCTTGTTGATTCCCACCGTGTTGTAGATCAGCTCGCCGCCGGAAGTGTGGAACAGGGATGCCAGTTCGCTGTACACCAGGGCCACCGGAAGAATCGCCACCGTCATCAGGGCGAACGCCAGGAATGTGCCGCTGCCGCAGTATCCGTAGAAAACGGAATCCCAGTAGTTTACAAAGGTAAAGATCGAACCCGTTGCCACTGTGTAAACAAACACCAGCTTCAGGCTCTTGTTCAGACCGCCGCTTTTGTTTTGTTTCTCGTCCATCACGAAAACCTCTTTTCATTTTCATGTTTCAATTTTTCCGCAGAAAAAGCTCTTTTCCGGGCTTTTTGCGCAAAAAAAGGTCCAAAAATCCTCTTACTGATTTCTGGACCTCGATGTCTCTCTCCTGATATACTCCGTTGTATATCCGTTGGTATTATGACGTTAAATTGATATCTCTTTAACAATCAGGATTATACCTCTTTGTTTATATTTTGTCAAGCACCCAATCCCCTCTTTGGCTGATATTTTATAACAGTTCAGACGGCGGGTAAACAGAGGGGAAAACTGACATCAAGCTTGCTTGTGAGTAAGTTTTCCCGTCTGTTGCGATATTTTGCGGCCGGAACTATTTTACAGCTTCTCCGTAGGCTTTCAGCATCGTTTTCGCCACCTCGGCCATGGTTTTTCCCTTATCCATGGACAATTTCCGGATGTATCGGAAGGCTTCTTTCTCAGTCATGCTCTGCCTCTCCATGATCAGGCCCTTGGCCCGCTCAATGTGCTTCCTGCCTTCCAGCGCCTCCCTCGTCCTGTCGATCTCCTGCTTCATGCCTTTTATCTGCCGGTATTCATGCTCCGCGATCTTGATGGCCGGAATCAGAGTGTTCTCGTCTGCCGGCTTTGCCACGTAGCCCATCACATCCAGCTCCGCCGCCTTCTCGGCAGTCTCCTTATTCCGGTCGGCTGTCAGGATAATGACAAAGCCGGCCAGCTGCTCCTCATTGATCACTCTGACTGCCTCCAGACCGGTCATCACCGGCATATGAATATCCATGATCACAAAATCCGGTCTGGTGTCTCTGCAGACCGTCACCGCGTCCATTCCGTCCTCTGCCTCGCCGGCTACCTCGTAGCCGTTGCTCTCTAATATTTCCCGGACATATCTGCGAATTAATCCCTCATCATCAGCAATAACTGCCCTCATACTTTTTACATTCCCTTCGTTTTCCCCGGAAAATGCCTTATTTCTCCCTCGCTGCCATCTCCTGTCTGATCATCTCTGCCAGATGTCCCGCCGATTCCTCCGGCGTCAGATCCATTTCGTCAAAAGTCACATCCGCGTATCGTTCGTAATAGGGGGTTCTCTCGTCGTACAGTTTCCGGAGAGTCATCCCGTTTTTCAGCACCACGCCCCGCTCCACCGGATTGCCGATCCGGCGGGACATTTCCTCAAAGCTCAGCTTTAAGTACACCACAATGCTGATATCCTTTAAGTTTTCCATCGCTTCTTTCCCGTAGATCACGCTTCCTCCCGGGGCGATCACACAGCCGTCCATCTTCAGCCCGGCATTGACCCTGTTTTCAATCTTCAGAAACCCATCGTCTCCCTCATCGGCGATGATCTCCTTCAGAAGCCTTTTTTCCTCCGCCTCTATGATCCGGTCCACATCCACAAATGAAAATCCCAGCAATTTTGCCAGTTTCTCCCCCAGAGTGCTCTTTCCGGATGCGGGCATTCCGATCAGCGTCACATTTTTCTTCATACTTTCCGCCTCTTTTTCTGGACGGAATAGCCGAATTTCCCCACAGCCTTCCCCAGTTCCCGGTATTCTCCGTGGGAATAGGCGATCAGCCCCGTTCCGTTCAAGTCAAATTTTCCTTTTTCATTCATGTATTTCTCGTCCACATCCACAGCGACAACTTCCGCCATAAACATATCGTGGGAACCCAGATGCTTGATCTCTGTCACCCGGCACTCAATGTTTACCGGACACTCCTCGATGATGGGAGCGGAAACCTTCGACGCTTTCCCCGGAGTCAGTCCCGTTTCCTTCCATTTGTCCACATCCCGGCCCGATCTCACGCCGCAGTAGTCCGCCGCAAAGGCGGTTTTTCTGGTGGTCAGATTGATCACAAACTCTCCTGTCTCTTTCAGCATATGGTAGGAATACCGTTCCGGCTTCACAGAAACATAGGTCATCGGAGGATCAGAGCAGATCGTCCCTGTCCACGCGATTGTGATAATATTGGTATTTCCTTTTTTATCCGCTGCCGTGACCATAGCCGCCGGCACCGGATAGACCATATTTCCCGGCTTCCACGTCTGCCTTGCCATAGCTATCCTTCCTTTCATAAGGTTTTCCTATAGAATAACAAAAAATGAGGGCGATGTACACCCTCATTCTCTGTTTCTCTTCGATTTATCTCCTGATCAGAGCATTTTTCCTCCGCCGTCAGTTCTGAACCGCGATCATAATGGCGGGGATCAGCTGTTTCTTTCTGGAAACCACTCCCGGCAGGTGAACCACGGTCCCGTAATTTTCATCCACCGTTCCGTGGAGAGCGGAAACCACCATCTGTTCTGAGCCCTGTCCTTCACAGATCAGGTCCGTAGATTCCGTCAGAATATTGGTGAGCATAAAGAACATCATATCCATGCCCTTTTCTTCCCGCTCTTTCTGCGCGTACGGGATCAGCCGGCCCTTCAGTTCCTCCAGCTCATCTGCGTTCACAGAACTGATCTGTCCCACGCCGAAGGTCTTTTTGCCCGCCGTGAAACGTTTGAAATCCTGATAGAAGATCTCGCTCTCTGTCTTTCCTTTCAGATCGCTGGCTGCCGCAAACATCTCTCCCGCATATTTTTCCACCTGGATGCCGGCGATCTCCGCCAGCTCCAGAGCTGCCTTTTTGTCCACCTCTGTGCAGGTGGGGGAGCGGAACAGAAGCGTGTCTGAGATAATAGCGCTGCAAAGCAGGCCGGCGATCTGCCGCTCCGGCTTGATCCCCGCCTCCCGGTACATCTGATACACGATCGTGCCGGTGCAGCCCAGGGGCTGGTTGCGGAAAAATACGGGAGAAATCGTCTCGATGGTTCCCAGCTTGTGGTGGTCGATGATCTCCAGGATCTCGGCGCTCTCCACACCGTCCACTGCCTGAGTCTTCTCATTATGGTCTACCAGGATCACCTGTTTTCCTCTGGCGCCCAGCAGGTTCCGGCGGGAGATCATGCCCCAGTATTTCCCTTCTTTGTCCAGAATGGGGAAATCTCTGTAGCGCTTGCTGGCCATCACATCCCGGATATCCTCGATATAGTCGTCTCTCTCAAATGTCACCAGATTTTCCGTCTTCATAAAATAGCTGATGGGCATACTCTGGTTGATCAGTCTGGCTGCCGTAAATGCGTCGTAGGGGGTCGTCATCACCGTGCAGCCTCTCTCCTGAGCCAGCTTGCGGATGGTCATGGACACCGCCGCGCCCTCGCAGACGATGATGCAGTCCGCCTCCATCTCAATGGCGCACAGCTGGGACTCGTACCGGTTGCCCAAAATCACCAGGTCGTGGGGCTGGATGTAATACTCCATCATATCCGGATTGGCCGCCGCGATCAGCACCTTGCCCTGGTTAAAATAAGCGTCCTCATCTCCGATGATAATCAGACCTTCCAGCGTCTCCACAATATTGGAATACTGAGTATTGGCCTTGGACATAATGCTGCTGTCATACACGTTCATGTAGGATTTTGTGATATCTCCCACAGTGATCAGGCCCTCCAGCGTGCCGTTGTCCTTCAGCACCGGCAGCGTCACCGCCCCTGCCTCCTGCATCAGATTCCACGCCTTTTTCAGGGAAATATTCCTGTTGACGCCGGCTGTCTTGCGGATCTCTATATCCTTCACCTGGGTCCTCACATCCCGGATGAGCTCCGGCTCCTCCACTCCGAAATAATCCAGCACAAATTTCGTCTCCCGGCTGATATTTCCAGCCCGGCCGGGCACATATTTTCCGCCGGTGACTGCCCGCTTCAGGCTCGCATAGCTGATGGCCGAACAGATAGAATCCGTATCCGGATTCTTGTGGCCAATCACTATGGTCCTTCTCTCCTTCTGATCCATTTCGTACCTCCTGCACCTCCACGCTTCACAATCTATTAACATGGAGTTCATATCTTATTCACATTTGTTTTTTATACTAAGTGCATAGAAAGAAAAGTTTTCCATTTCCGAATATAGACAAATTGCACATAGATTTTTCATAATTGCCCCGGTTGTCTCTGACACCGGGGTCTCCTCATGTTTCCCCTGTTTTTCCGGTTTTCCTGGTTCCCCTTTCGGGTTCGCCCTGCTTTTGCTCTTTTCCACTCCCGGGCCGGCCGCAGGCCGGCCCGAATCTCTCATTCTGCCCTGCAGATCAGTCCAGGATCAGCTTTGCGGCTCCGTAGATGCCGGCGTCATTTCCCAGCTTCGCCAGGCTGATGATTCCCTTGTTGTCGGAAATGGGAGAATAATATTTATAATATTTGTCGATCAGGTCCGTCAGATAAGTTCCTGCTCTGGACACGCCTCCGCCCACTACAAAGCACTCCGGATCCACGGTCAGCGCCACATGGGAAAACACCAGTCCAAGGTAGCGGGCTGCCGTCTCAGCCACCTCAGCCGCCATCTCATCTCCGGCTTTCGCCGCATCCAGCACGTTTTTCGCCGAAACTCTGTCTCCAAATTTTCTCATTGCAGACGGTCTGTCGGAAGCTGCCATGGCTCTTCTCGCCTCTCTGGCAATGCCGGTGGCGGAAGCCACCTGCTCCAGACATCCCTGTCCGCCGCAGTTGCAGTGCTCCTTCTCCTCGTCTCTCACGTGGAAATGGCCGATCTCTCCGCCCAGGCCGTGGCGTCCCGCCACGATTTTTCCGTCCAGGATCACCCCGCCGCCGACTCCGGTGCCTAAAGTCACCATCACGATGTCATGGTAGCCTTTTCCGCCGCCCTGCCACATTTCTCCCAGGGCCGCCACATTGGCATCATTTCCGCTCTTAACTTTCATGCCGTTTAAAAGGGCACTCAGCTCCTTCTCCGGGTTCTTGTCGCGCCAGCCCAGATTCACGCATGTTTCCACGTATCCGTTAGGCAGGACCGGTCCGGGAAGGCCCATTCCGGCTCCCAGCACATCCTCTTCCTTCAGGTTTTTCTCCGCCATTTTTTTCTTGATGGAAGCGGCGATATCTTCCAGAATAAAGGCGCCGTCATTTTCTTTTCTCGTGGTAATCTCCCACTTCTCCTCCAGCGCTCCGTTCTCCTCAAAAAGCCCCATCTTCACCGTTGTTCCGCCGATGTCGATTCCAAAGATTTTCTTTGACATAACTGCCTCCCTCTTTTTCTTTTGATTATCACTGCAGCCGGATCTCCTTCATCACCTGCGGCCCCGTGACGATAACCGAGCTGCCGCTGCGGCCCTGGTTGATCTGCTGGATCTCCATTCCCAGTTCTCCCGCATATCTTAAGTTTCCGCCGGTGCTGTATATCTGGCATGCTTCCTCATTATAAAGTATCACCATGTCTCTGGATATGTCCACATGTTTATACTGGAAATTAAACTCGGCCGAAAATACCGGTTCTCCGCTTACCCGGTACAGCTCCAGCCGGTACGGATTTTCTCCTCCGGAAGTGCGCACAATAAACCCGGCGTACTGGTCCGAATAAAATACGGTCTGTATGCTTTCCTCCGGCTGCGCCTGGCTGGTCAGCTCCACCGCTGCCTGGTTTCTGGAGGAAAAGAAGCTGATGCCCCGGTCTGTGAACGCGCAGGCGTGGGTTTCGTCAGGATAAATCACCCTGGCTGCGATGGAATCAGCAAATTCTTCATCGAAACCGCCTACCAGATGCTTCTGATTCTGTCCGATCTCCGAAAAATCATAAAATACGACCCTGTTTTTTAATTCTCCCCCGTCCACATACATAAAGGACGCGATCGTCTGGCTGCCGTCCGGGGAAAGGGCGATATCCACCGGATAGCCGTCCCCCGACATGGCGGAGCGCACAGTCAGGTCGATCGTGCTGCCGTCCCGGTTATAGTACTGAATGTAGCTGGCGCCGGAATCTTCCAGCACAGCCGCCGTGACGCCGGTCTGGGAAACCACCGCCTTCACCACCGGAAGAACGGTGGACGCCTGCCCCAGCACTCCTGTCAGATCACATATGTAAATGCTGTTCCCCTGCAGGTCCGCGACCACAGCGTAGTCTCCGTTCACGCAGGCCGCCGGATTCTTCATCTCATAACTGGTCATCCAGACAGTATTTCCCTTGGAATCCACATAGGACATTCCGTCTCTTGTATATTTCAGAACATTGGTGCCGAAATTCTCATATTTTGCTGTCGCTCCCTCTTCCACCGGTGTCTCCCAGACTACCTGGTACTCGGTGTACAGTCTCTGCGCCAGATAATACCGAAAGCCGAAAGCCATGGCGACGGCGGCGGCTAGAAGCAGAAGGATCCACAGGCGGCGTTTTCCTTTTTTTCTGCGGCCGTCCTCCCCGGAAGCCGCTTCTTCCTGAACCGCCCGGCGCTCCTCTCCCGCGGAAATGACCTGCCTTTTCAGCTCTCTTTTTTTCCGTTCCCTGTTCATGGAACTCATATCGCTCATACCATGCTGTCTCCTGAAAATGGTTGTCTTTTACATACCAACAGTATACAACATTTCTTCAGGAAACGCATTACCTTTTTCTATGGGAGAATCAATTTCTGGCCTGCCTTGATCTTGTTCACATCGTCCAGTCCGTTCAGCCTGCAGATCTCTTCCACCCGGCTCAAATCGTGATATCTGCGCAGGCAGATGCCGTAGAGCGTTTCTCCCGGCTGCACCACGTATGTACTGGCCGTCTCCAGGGCTTCTCCCACTGCCTCCATCTGCTCGTCCGCCTCCTCCAAAGACGGGATGTGGACCGGGTCAGATGACGTTTCGTTCTCCTCTTTTTGGGCGCCGGCCGCGGATGTCCCATCGGAAGCGCCTTCTGCTTCATCCCCGGTCATTCCTTCCAGCCTGTCCTCCGTTTCTTCCGGCCTGTCCTCTTTTCCGGAGGACGCCGTTTTCCCGGACTGGTTCCCTTTCTCACTGTCCAGCTCCCCTGAGCTTTCTTCCCCCTCTGCTCCCGGGCCGGCTGCCGTTTCAGACTTGTCTCCCTTTTCACCGGTCACTTCTTCCCGGCCGGATCCCCCTTCTGCTCCGGCCCCGTCCGTCTCTCCGGACTCTCCTTCTTCTCCCCTCTCTCCTGCCGTCAGGCTGTCTTTTTCCTCCCCGCCGCTGTCCCCGGAACCAGGCGTGCCGGCCCCCAGTGTCTCCGGAAGAACCGTAGTCCCCGTCTCCAGCACCAGTTCCGGCTCTTCCAGCCCGTAGTCCTCCAAGATCTCAGACCCGGCCGGGAGCACTGACACTAAAACGCTCTCCATATCTTTCATCTTGTGGTAATTGTTAAACATCACAATGCCGCCGGCCAGCACGGCGACAGAAAGAGCCCCGCAGATGCCTCCAAGCACGCTGACCGTGCTCCTTCTCTCCTCTGCCTCCTCCTTCCGCTCTTCCATCTTTCTGCGGAAATCCCGGATCACCGTATCGTCCGCTCCGGCATCCACCCGCTTTATATCCTTTCTCGCGATCATGTAATCCTGCATCATCTGGTTCCGCTCATAGTAGATGCTGTATCCCCTCAGCTTGTAAAAGCCGTCGTCCGACGCAATGTAAAGGGCCTCCTCACCTTCCAGCCCGGAATTCAGATACATGATCATATTTTTTCCCGGAAAATATTTGCTGTGCTGTTTCCAGTAATTTAACGGGCTCAGCTGTGAACCGGGAGCACCGCACAGAAACCAGCCCTGAACATTTCTCTTGGGAAACATTTCCTCCATGTCCCGGTAAGCCTGTTTCCACGCCTGATCGTTTAAATCCACCCGCTCTTCCCCGCAGGCCACGCCTTCCATCTCCAGCGCCCCGTCTATAAAAATGTACGGCGCGCCGTTATCTTCTTCCGAACTGCCAAGCAAAAGGCCGCACCGCAGGTCCTCGCCGCCTGTCGGATACAGCCTTCTTAAGTAAGTATTCACATAATCTTCTACATATAATTTTACAACCTGATCCCGCTCCCCGATCTGCCTCACATTTTTGGGCAGTTTCGGATAGGGATTATAAAGTTCTCCCATGTGATTCACCCCGCTATCGTTTTATCTTAAAAAGGATAGCACAGTTCTCACAAAAAACTTGTCAAACGGACGCGGTCCTGTCCCATAACTTTTCGACAAAATAAATGCTCTCGCTGATGCGGTCTGCCAGCCTCATCACCACCGAAAGGCGGATGCTCTGCAGCATGAGCGGATCATGACTGCCGCAGCTTCCCACAATGCCGGTGATGAACAGATCTCCCACCTCCCGCAGCTCCTTGCTCACTCCAAGTCCCGGCTTTAACGGTCCTTTTCCCAGGGTAATGTAACCTACATGCTCCGCATTTCCCACAGAAGCGTCCACAGCCACTGTCAGATATCCCGGATATTTCCACTTCGCCACCTTCAGATACTCTTCCAGATTCATGGCGTGGACCGGTTTCTCCAGAGTTCCCAGAACCTTCACATTCTTCATCCGCTTTTCCCTCAGCTTATAGCCGATTAAGGGTCCCAGACTGTCTCCGGTGGACCGGTCGGTTCCGATGCAGAGGAACAAAACTCCCTTCCACCTTCCGCTCTCCAGCTCCCCGCTTATCATCCGGTACAGCTGAAGGGCAAAATTTTCGATCTCCCTCTCCTTTTTTCCGTCGTAATAATATATTTCGCGGCTCCCGCACAGCCGAATCCGTTCCAACAATTTCATATCATCCCGCCTGTAATTCATTTTATACTTTATTATAGGCATGGACATTTCTCTTTATGCACGGGAAGGACAGGTCACTGGTTTTTGGCCTGGCGGATATCCTCCATCGCCTCGCTGATGGTGGACGCGCGGCCGCTGCGGATACTCTCCATCAGCTCGCCGATCTTTAAGGGATCCATATACTCTTTTCCCAGATAGCCGGCGTATTTATCCGTGATTTCCAGGTTTTTCTGTTTAATCTCCGTCTCTGTCTCCCCGATGGACTGGCGGATCTCCCTGTAGCGGGAAGTCAGCTCATCCATCTTTGGCTTTGCGGCGGTGATGATCTCATCGGAAATGATGGTTTTTGTCACCTGCTCAAAAGAATTCAGAGCATCCTGTTTCTGGGATCCGATCTTCTGGATCTCCTGTTCCAGCTGAGAGATCTCATCGTCGTACTTTTCCAGATTGTACATCTTTTCATTTTTATCCCGCTGGATACTCTTTGTGATCACTTTGATCTTTTTCTGGTTTGAGCGGATATGGTCCCGCATGACACGCGCCTCTTTTAACGTATCCAGATAGCGTGCTTTTGTCTTGTTGGTCAGAAGAATGTACGTTCCGCCAAAAATGAGGATCGCCGCAAAATAGATCGCTGCCAGATGAAGCGGCTGTCTCTTCGGAATGAGAAGATAGGCGCCGTAAGGCACAGCCAGAAAACAGATCAGCACAGTGATGAGAAACAGCATGTATTCTCCAAATCTTCCAGGCAGAAACAGGGCATAATACCAGCCGGAATTGCAGAACGACGGCACATGTTTTTTCTTGAACAGTGTCCGGATCTGCCCCTGGACATCGCGGTTTTCACTGCGCAGATCCGCCGTCTCTTCCGCGATCCGCTCCTTCATGCCCTGGTTTTTCGCCTTCTCCCGCTTTGCCCTGGCTTTTTTTAATTTATCCTCCGCCTTGTCCATCTCGGCGTCGTAGCTGGAGGCAATGGCTTCCCGGCGCTTGCGGACAGTAGAATTTACGTTGTCCTCCAGAGCCTTTTTTTCCGCGTCCAGAGCTTTTCCCACTTTAGTTTCGTCAATCTTCAGCTGTTTTTCCCTGTCTTTGGCCACACCCAGCTCTTCCAGAGCTGTCCTGGCCTCCGTCAGGAACGCCATCTGGTCTGTCATCTGCTGTCCCATACCGGATCCTCCTTCGTACTGCCATTTAGTAATAGATTACTACAAAAAAAAAGCTTTCACAAGGGGTTTCATGCCCTGAAAAATTTATCCTTGCCAAATAAAACTGCTTTCCTGTATACTTGAAGTCAAAGCACCCTGATGGCGATATCGGGGCGGCAAAATCCCGCGGCCGGCGCCAGCCGGGCACGCCGGCATATATGCTTCTGCCCGGCCCGCTGTCCGCGGAAATAAAATATCCGCAAAGGAGTTGAGATCATGTTTCGCATGTGGGGAAAAATCTGGAAAAACAACCGTCTTGTCAGGGATACGGTCGCCTGCATCTCCGACTATTCTCTCACCAGAACCCAAATGGTATTTCAGGCTCTCGACGAAATCTGCTATACCTTTGACCTTGGAAAACCGATCTGGCTGGATGCCAACATCCATGATTTTCAGATCCATGACAAGACGCGATTCAATCAGGACAATTTCATCGAACAGATTGATTTCGACTATCTGGAAATCCACATCATTGAGGAGTGATGCGTTTCCGCTTTCATGGGATATCATTTACAGCAGAAACTGAGGGAGGGGCTTATGGATATAAGAAAAATTTCCATTGTCGGTACTGGAACCTTCGGCGTCATGTACGGACGTTTCTTCGGCGAACGCCTTCCCGCCGGCAGTGTCCGCTTCGTTGCCGACGAGAATCTGATCGAAACCTGTAAAAAAACCAGCATCACCTGCAACGGCGTTCCCTGCCGCTTCACATTCATTCCCTTCGGGACGGACGATCCGGCCGATCTGGTCATATTTGCCATGAGATTCGGCGAACTGGATGACGTGATCCGCCGCATCGGAAGCCAGGTGGGAAAGAACACGGTGATCCTGTCCCTGATCAACGGCATAACCAGTCAGGAGCGGCTCAGCCGCGTCTTCGGCAATGACCGGGTTCTTTTATGCACCGTTCAGGGATCCGACGTCTCCAGAACCGGCAATACCATCACTTACACCGGCATGGGCACGTTAAACATCGGCACCCAGGACGGCCTTCCTTCTGATTTCATAAAAGCTCTCACTGCCTTCTTTGACAGTACCGGATTTCCCTATCATTTTTCCACAGATATGAAAAAGAGTCTCTGGGAACGCCTGGTCTTCAATACCGGGATCTGTCAGGCCGTGGCTGTATATGAGACAAATTATGAGGGGATCAAGCGGGAAGGCGAACCGCGCCAGATCATGATACAGGCCATGCAGGAGGCTGTTCAGGTCGGCCAGGCCGAAGGGATCTCCCTGGACGGCCGCACCATTTCCGACTGGCTTACGTTCATCGACGGGCTGGACGGCATCAGTATTTCCTCCATGCGCCGGGACCTGCGGGCCGGACGGCCAACAGAAGTGGAGCTGTTTGCCGGAACGATCCGCACTCTCGCTAAAAAGCACGGGATCTCCACTCCCATCAATGATTTTCTGTATGACAAGATCAAAGAGATGGAACACAGCTGATCCGGCCTTTTTATCTCAGTCCGTATTCCTTCAGCAGCCTGGCCTGCAGCTCCTGATCATTGACTGCCCTCAGCAGCTCTTCTGTTCTTCCGTCCGCTAAAAGACGGCGGTTCAGCGCATTAATGCTCGCCGCCCCAGTTCTGCGGCCTTCTGCTCGACCTTCCTCAAGTCCCTCTGCACGGCCTTCCTCAAGTCCCTGCTCCCGGCCGCGCATCAGCTCTTCTTCCAGATACATTCCAAATGTCATATATTCCCGCCTCCATCCTTCATTGTTTTTCGCTCTCCTCACTGCCTCATCCAGGCGGAGGATCAGCGGATCCTCGCTCAGTTCATCTTCTCCTATATACTCCAGCAGGGCTTTTCTTCGGCTGCCCACCTCCCCTTCTCTCCCCGCCGCATTGAAAAAGATTTTCTCTGTTCCATCGTTTAAACGAATCCCGGAATCTTCCAAGCAGACATTTTCAAATGTATATACATACCTCCCTACTCCGAACGGATCAAACGTACAGATAAAAATCACGCTGCTCTCCGGCAGACTCTTATAATTCTCTCCCTTTTCCAGCAAATTCAGATCGATCATCCCCTGATAATATCTGCTTCGCTCCGGAAGATCCCATTTTTCCTGAGCCTGCATTTCCATATCATAAATATGGTCTTCTTCGTCCACCACATACACATCCAGCCGAACACTCTTTCCATCGGGAGTAATGTCGATCACTTTTTCCTCCTCCGGATAACTTACTCCCTTTACCGGCCGGTTTAAAAGGACCTCCATCATCTCCCGGCACAGTTCCCGGTCCCTCATAATCTTGCTGAAGATAAAACTGCTCCTGATCGTCAGCTGGTCCCATCTCTTCATAAGCCCTCCTTCTCCGGAGGCCCTCTCAGAAACTTTTCTCCCCGCCAGGCAGCTCCGGTATTCATTTGTTTTTCTCTGGAATTACCCGGCAGAACGCCTTGAACTGAAAATACAGATGGATTTTCATCCCAGGATTTGTATCTTCAGTATAACAGATGGAGCTGGCTGTTTCAAGAGGGATCGGTATTTGTTGCTTAAGTTCAGATCGGTATTTGTTGCTTAAGTTCAAAAATTTTACTATAATAATTAATCATCTTAAGGGAGGTATCTTGTCGATGAAAAAAAGCTGCGCCGATCTATTTCTCTGGAACAAATCTGCTGAAAACTACATATCTTCTCAAAAAATTTCTGATTTTGCAAAAGTTAATCAACTTATAGTTGCAAACCGTTTTCCCCAATTCCACGGCGAAGCAGTCCTTGATCTTGGCTGCGGTCCCGGTTGGTACACAGAATATTTTCGCTCCCATGGTGCTTTTGTCATTGGATGTGACGGTTCGGAAACTATGGTTGAAAAAGCTCGAAGTACTTATCCTCTCTGTCATTTTGATCTGTCTATTTTGGGCGAACCTTTTCCCTATGAAGACGCCATTTTCGATATGGTTTTCTGTAATCAAGTTCTAATGGACGTCGAGCATCTTTCACAAACTCTTTCAGAAATTTCCCGAGTTCTGAAAAACAATGGTCTTTTCTATATGTCCATTGTCCATCCTGCATTTTACGATGCTCCCTGGATGGCTGATGAACACGGTTTTCTCCGTTATAAAAAGCTGGAGCGTTATCTCTCTGAATACAGCTTCAGCAATTTCTTTTGGGGAGAAACCAAGCATTATCACCGTCCACTTTCTATCTATATCAATAAAGCTATTTCCTGCGGCCTGCAGCTTGTCTCTATAGATGAACCACCGACTTATGATGGAAAAGAAAAATCCTCCGAATTCCCTCTCTTTTTATTCATGGAATTCCATAAATTCTCTTCTCTTTACACCCCCTGATCCCACAAAAAAACTGCCGGACTCCACCCGGCAGTTTCTCACAAGAATTTTCCCCTCCTCACGCCAAAAATATCAGCAGCACCACAAATGCGCAGACGGAAATCGGCATGGAAAGGGAACCGGCTAAGGCCGCCACGCTCGTGTCACAGCCCAGTTCCTGGCTGAAGATCGTAGTAACGGAAGAAAGCGGCGCAAACACCACCACCGTCAGCGCTGTTTTGCAGGCTATATCGATGGGCAGCATCTGGATCACCGCCGCAAACAGGAGCGCAAATCCATAGCGGACAAAGATGATCTTTGAAATAGAAGAAATGGAACGCAGAGAAAAAGACAGCTCGATCTGCATTCCGATCATGAACATGATGAGAAATACATTGGCATTTCCGATCATGGAAATAATCGTCATGAGAGAATCCGGAATCTTCACGTTCAGCAGAGAGATCAGGATCAGGAACATGTAAACGTCAAAACTCACGCTCCTGGCCAGTTTCTTTACGATCGCCATGACAGAAAAATGGCTGTTCTCATCGATCTCAAATCTGGCAATGGCACTGGAGCCGCCCAGACACATGATGCAGTTTCCAATGTCAAACATAATGATGTAGCTGAGAATCTCCGGAGAGAAAAAGCTCTGGCAGAATGGGACCGCAAACGCTCCAATATTGTATCCGCTGGTGCAGATCATAGCGTTGGCCTTCTCCAGAGGCGTCTGTTTCCTGGCCAGAAACTTTCCCACTGTGAGCAGAAATGCGTTGCACAAAAAGCCCAGAAGCAGCGTAATGAACGTCAGCAGGCTGAATGTGATCCCGCCGAAGCCTGCGATCAGCGCGCAGGGCAGCGTAAAAGTTACAATGATCCTGGAAAGGATAAAGCTGTCCTCCTTCTTCAGCAGCCCGCTCTTCCTGCTGAACATTCCCAGCAGAATGATGACCACAAAGCCGGCCGCCTTCACAATAATATCAAACACCGTTTTACTCCTCCCTGTTTATATTCTGGTTTGATAGAATTCCTCTACGATACTAGCACGAAAAAAAGAGCCCCGCAAGCGGAACTCTTTCCTTCACGTACATTTTATTTAATAACCCAGTTCTTCCCCCACTAAAACCAGTTTCATCCGGCCATTCTGCCTGGATTTTCTGGTGATCACGATCTCGCAGCACATGGAATCCGGTGTAAAACAATTGCCGCACCGTCCTAGGTTGCCGCAGGCCGTGTTTCTTCCGCTTCTGACTGCCAGAATGGGGCAGACCTCATTCTGGATCCGGTCAACAGCCGACTCGATATCCTTGGAAATCTTATTGATTCCGGCGATGATGATCACGTGTTTCGGTCCGTAGATCATCCTCCCCAGCCTGGTCCCCGCGCCGTCGATATTGACCAGCTCTCCGTTCTCTGTGATCCCGTTGGTGCTCATGAAAAAGAAGTCAGCTCCCACAGATTCTCTGTAGATCCGTTCCGTCTCCTCCGGATCCTTTCCGCCTTCCTTCAGGTCCAGCATCACACAGTTTTTTTCCCTCAGGCCATCAAACAGTCCGATCTGGTCCAGAGTCACAGACCCGCCCCATCCGACTTTCGCCCCGTCCGGGACCATGCTCAGCACCAGTTTCAGAGCCTCCTCCTTATCACGGCAGTAGAAGCCTTCTATGTTCCTTTTTTTTAGGCTGCCTGCAATCTTCTGCGCCATTTCCCGGCGCTTTTCCAGCTCTTCCGTCCGCATCTCCATACATTTCAGCTCCCCTTTTTAAACCTTTTTCAAACGTTCTGCCGCGTCGTCCGGCACTTCCAGATGACCGCTGTGGCTGATCATATACCCGGCTGTCTCATTGGCAAACTCCACACAGGTCTTCAGAGAAAATCCCCGGTTGTACGCGCTCAGGAACGCGCCGTTGAACGTATCTCCCGCTCCCACTGTGCTCACCACGGAAACCGGCTCTGTCTCCACAGCTTCCATGGTTCCGTTCGCAGCGATCAGAACCGGATTTTTTCCGTCTCTGGCAATCACACAGCGGCCGTCCGCCGCGAGAAAGGCCGCCGCCTCTCTCAGCGTGCTCTTTCCTGTCAGAGGGCCGAATTCTTCAATCCCGGAACCCAGCACCACATCAGCCAGGCGGATCATCTCCCCATAATACCGCCTGCGCTCCTCGTTCAGGCCGTAGGTTTCAATTCTTGTATTCAGGTCAAACACGAATAAAGAATTGGTCCTCTCCTTCATCCGGGCCACAAAATCCCGGACTGCCTTCATGCTGCCTCCGTCATTATTTAAAGACATCCCGCCGGTAAATATCAGCGAATCGGTTTCAAACAGCTCCGGGCAGAAGCTGCTGTCCGAAAACATGGGATATCCCGCTCCCGGAGGAATCCAGGAGAACATGGTCCTGTCGCCGTTTTCCTCCACCACAGCGATGCAGACCATGGCTCCCTTGTCCCCCACAGGAGAAAAAGACATATCCACGCCGTACCGTTCCATCTCTCCCCTCAGGAACATTCCCAGCTGGTCCCTGCACAGATCCGTCACAAAAACAGGATATTCTCCCAGTTTTCCCAGGACAGCCGCCGTATTGCCCGCCGTACCCCCGGACCTGAGCTCTACCTGGCTGCTGCCGATGATCCCCTGACGGATCAGGGCCAGATTTCTCTTTGCCTCCCCATAGGGAATGATCAGATCCGCACATAAATCTCCTATGCACAAAATCCGTCTCATATTCTACATCTCCACGGCTTTCGCCCTGGTACAGAACTCCTTTACCTTCTCCAGATCTTTTCTCACCAGCACGCCGTTCTCCTTTATGCTGGTCTTTGTCAGAGAATCCACTCCGGCGGGATGCACGGCGCGGATGGCGTCCTCCACATTGTCCGGTCCCAGTCCCCCGGCCAGGATCACCGGAATGTCCACCGCCTCCACAATGGCACGGTCAATGCTCCAGTCGTGAGTCTCTCCCGCGGCGCCCACGCCCGGCACCGTCTTGGACACGCTGTCTAAGATCAGCAGATCCGCATAGGCCGCCTTTGCCTTCGCGTCTTCCACCGCGCTCTCATCCACGATTCCCACTGCCTCCATGAGAAGCACATCCGGGATCTCCTCCCTCATCTTCTCACGGAACTCCGGGCTTCCGGTAAAGTTTGCGCACAGGTGGAGCACATCCGGATGAAGCCGTTTCGTCTGGTCCAGAATATCTCTCTCGTTGTCCGCCACAGAGATCAGAACCCGCACCGCTTTTCCTTTCAGTGCCTTAAAGATCCGGTCCGCCTCGTCCTCGTGAATGGCGCAGGGGAATTTTCCGCCCGGCGTTCCCACCAGAACGCCGATCCGGTCCGCTCCCGCCTCCACGCAGCCCAAAGCTTCCTCCACTGTCTGTATGGAATAAATTTGTGTAAACATAAGTCTTACCTCCAAGTCCTGCCTTCTGCCGCACCCAGGCAGCTGTTATCTGCTTCCGTAGGATTCAAGCGTCTCAAACAGCACCTGGCGGAACCGCTCCTCATTGAACTCCAGAGCCACATCCACATTGGGAACCGGATTCCACTGTACAAACTGCTTCTCGTGAGCGATATCTTCCCTCGGATCCTTGCCCATGTACTCTCTCCAGTCGCACACGGTCATTCCTCTGGTGAACTCGCCCTTTGTCTCCACATCCACATGGACCATCGCGCTCTTTGTGATAATGTCCGGATCTACCAGCCAGGAAACGGCGCAGGCATCGCAGAGCCCTGTACGCCCGTTCATTCCAGCCGTGAAGGAGAGGATCTCCGCTGCGAAATCCGCCACCGGATTGCCGATCTTCTTCATGATCTCCACATCATCCGGAGTCATGCGGTTCTGCCTGGTCACGTTCAGTCCCACCATGCGGATGGGAATGCCGGACTCAAACACGATCTTTGCCGCTTCCGGATCAACGTAAATATTAAATTCCGCCGCAGGCGTGGTATTGCCCGCAAAAGCAGAACCGCCCATGCAGACGATCTCCGGAATCCGTTTCTTTAATTCCGGCTCCTTTAAGATCGCCTGGGCCACATTGGTCAGCGGCCCGAGGGTGATCAGAGTAATGTCATCGTGATTCATAAAGGTGTCGATCAGGTAGTCCACTCCGTGCTGCTTCTCCAGCTGCTTCTTCGGCTCCTCAATCACTACTGTTCCAAGGCCGCCGCTGCCGTGCACTTCCGTGGCACGCACCAGCTTATTTAAGATCGGCATGTCATATCCCGCATATACGGGAATGTCCGGCCGGCCGGTGAGTTCCGTCATGTATCTGGCGTTCCTCTCCGTGTATTTCAGACCGGTATTGCCGCCTACCGCCACGATTCCCACCACGTCCAGGTGTTTGATGCAGAGCATCAGCGCGAAGCAGTCGTCAATTCCCGGATCACAGTCAATGACTACCTTCCGTTTGTCACTCATCTATTCGTACCTCCAAATGCCAGTTATTTGCCGCCCTGCTGAATCTTTCTCAGATGGCTCATGCGGATGGAGCTGATCACTACCAGAGCGATGATGGTCGCCGCGTAGGGGATCATATCCAGGAACTCTGTGGGGAAGGTGCCTCCCTGTCCTTTCAGAGTGGTCGCAAGAGCGTCAGAGAATCCGAAGAATACAGCCGCGATCGCTGATCCGATCGGATTGCCCTCAGCAATGTTCATAGCGGAAAGTCCGATGTAGCCGCGTCCGTTTACCATGTTCTTCATGAAGAAGCTGACCCAGCCCATGGACATGAAAGCGCCGCCGAAACCGCACAGCACGCCTGCATACAGGAATGAAATGTATCCAATCTTCTTTACATTGATTCCAACAGAAGAAGCTGCCTGAGGATTCTCACCTACAGCTCTCATTCTCAGTCCCAGTCTGGTCTTATAGAGGAAGAACCACACCAGGAACACGCTGATAAACGCAAAATAGGTCAGTATATTGTGCCCGGAGATCATCGGTCCGATCAGCGGAATCTTGTCGATCAGCGGGATGGTGATGGACGGCAGCGTGTAAGCTCTGATTGCAGCGGAGGTAGTAGCCTTCTCGCCGGTGATCAGATACATGGCAAACACCGTGCCGCCGGTCGCCGCCAGGTTGACAGCGATACAGGTCAGATACAGGTCTGTCTTTCCGGAAAGATTGGCGAATGCGATGACCCAGCCCACAATCACGCTGACAACGATCGCTCCCAGCAGGCCGATCCACACATTTCCTGTCATTCCAGCAAACACTACGCCTCCCAAAGCAGCGGAAAGCATCATACCTTCCAGAGCCATGTTGAGCATTCCGGCCTTCTGGCTGATAACAGCCGCCAGAGCAGCAAAGATCAGGGGCGTAGACAAACGTAACGTTGAAAATCCAAAATTTGCAAACCAATCTAACGTAAACATATTATTGCTCCTTTCCCTTGCCGTCGTCTTCGGACATGATCTCTGCCACTTCTTCCTTCTTGTCCGCGGCAAGACCTTCTTCTGCAGCCTTGTAGATCATCTTCTTCTTGAATCTTCCCATGAACTCCTCAGCCGCTACCAGAAGGATTACGATACCCTGGATAACGGTGATGAACTCGATCGGAATATCTCCTCTGGAGTTTACCACGTCGGCTCCGATACGGATGTATGCCAGCAGAAGAGCTGCCACCGGCACCAGAATGGGATTTCTTCTTGCCAGAACGGCCACCATCAGGCCGTCAAAGCCGTGCTGGGTGCTGGCCGTCCATTTGAAACGGTCATAGTTTCCAAGGATCTCACAGGTTCCGCCCAATCCTGCCAGAGCGCCGCCGATGAGCTGAGCCACAACGATGGTTCCCACCATGTTGATTCCGCAGGCTCTTGCAAAGTGCGGGTTGCTTCCCACAACTCTCATCTTGTATCCAAATACCATCTTGTAGAACAGAATGGCCACTGCAATCACCGCGATCACCGCGATAAAAATGCCGGACTGAATACGGAATTTTCCAAATACATTGGGAAGAACCGCGTTGTCAGGAAGGGGATAAGAACCCATGGAACCGATGGTGGGGTCACGCATGAGGTACTTTAATACCCAAATGGACAGGAACACCAGAATACTGTTGAGCATCAGGGACACTACAACGATATTTGCTTTGAACTTCGCGTCCAGAAGAGCCGGGATGGCCGTGATCACGATGCCGGTCACAGCTCCCACCACCAGCAGAACCAGAAGCATCACCGGGAAGGGAAGGCCCTCGCCGATATTGATGGCTGCCAGAGTAGCCATACAGCCTGAGAACATGAAGATTCCCTCTCCGGAAAGATTGAACTTGTTTACCGCGTACATAAAACAGAAGCAGAGTCCAGTAAATGTAAAGGGAATTGCCAGGTTAATAATACTTCCCACACGTCTTACGGATGAAAACGGTCCCAGCACGAACTGTTCAATAATATAAATCGGATCATCACTGATCAGGAACAGGGTCACCAGGGCGATCAGGTAGGCGATACCCACCGCAACCAGAATACGGATCAGCTCAACCGTCATTTCGATTTTTCTCGTTTTGTTCATAACAGCCCCTCCATTTCCTCGGCAGTCATAGTTTTAAGGCCAAGCATGTACTCGCCCAGTTCTGCCTCCGAC
>DWWL01000027.1 GCA_019119775.1 Candidatus Lachnoclostridium pullistercoris
TAGTAACCGGTGATCGCCAGCAGAGCGCAGCAGGTCATGGTGGTGACGCCGTAAGGAATCTTTCCCACAACAAATGAAATGATCATAAAGGCGGTGATGGCCAGTACGATGTATAACTGCATATTTTCCATAACTGTTTCCTTTCCTTTTATGCTTTGTATAAAATCCTTCCACCCCGTATCGTCATGGAAACGTTTTTCAGGGCGTCTAAGTTCTCATCCGGCTTTCCGTCCACCAGAATCAGGTCCGCCTGCAGTCCCTCCTGCAGCCTTCCCGTCTCCTGATCCAGCCTCAGCATCTCTGCCGCCGTGGAGGTGGCGGACTGGATGGCCTGGAGATTGGTCAGACCGTACTCGTGATAGATTTTCAGCTCCGTGATCAGGCTCTCTCCCATCTTTGTAAGCCCGTTGTTTTTTAAACTTCCCACCGCGTCTGTGGACGCGCAGATGGGAATCTGGTATTTCAGACACAGCTCGATGGCGCGTTTTTTCTTTTCCAGATCCTGAGGACTGGCTTTTTTCCTCATGTGCTCATACTCCGGCTCCGTGCTGTGGATGATGTTGTATCTGGTCACAATGGTAGGGCAGTAATAGCAGCCGTGCTCCTTCATCATCTGAGCTGTCTCCTCATCCATGGGAATGTGCTCGATGGAACGCACCCCTGCCCGTATGGCTCTCTGCGCCCCTTCAATTCCGGTGCAGTGGGCCCCCGTCAGAAGCCCGGTCCGCTCCGCCTCCTGACAAACCGCCCTCATCTGCTCCTCGCTCAGCTGGGGCGCGTTGGGAATCGAACCTTTCGTGGCCATTCCGCCTGTGGCGAACATTTTTAAAATATCGGCTCCCGCGTGAATTGCCTTCCTGGCCGCCTTTTTCGCCTCATCCGGCGTATCGCACTCATAGTTCATCGGCCAGCCGTGGCCGCCTGTGATACTGATTCCCCGGCCGCTGGCAATGATCCTGGGACCGTCCAGATATCCGGAAGCGATCAGATTTCTCATCTTAATGTCGCCGTCATCCTTCGTCCCCATGCTGCGGACCGTCGTGATTCCATATTTTAAAAACTCCTTCGCCTGCAGGGCGATGGAAATTCCCTGTTCAATCTCCGGCGTATCCGGGGACATTCCCCCATAGCCCAGATGGACATGGCAGTCGATCAGGCCCGGCATCAGGGTTTTTCTCTCTCCGTCGATCAGCTCGTCCGGAGCCGCTCCTCTGTACTCGCCCTCGCCAAGCTCCAGAATCCCGCTCTCATCGAACACGATGTAGCCATTTTCCGTCACCTGTCCTGTCTCTTTTAAAATCCGCGCGTGAACAATGGCTCGTTTCATCCCTTCACCCCCTTATAAAGACAGATCCCGCCGCGCCAGGTGGAATCCACCTGCTCCAGCATATGGATATCTTCCAGCGGATTTCCGGAAAGAATGACGAAATCCGCGCTTTTTCCCAGTTCCAGCGTTCCCGTATCTTTTTCGATCATGCACAGCCTCGCCGCATCCCTGGTCGCCGTCTGAATTGCCTCCAGATTGGTGAGGCCGCACTCTGTGTAGAGGGCGATCTCCTTCAGCACATCTCCCGGCCGCACGAAGGGAGTGTTGGCATCGGTGGAGGCGCACACCGGAATTCCCGCTTCATGGCAGAGACGGACCGCTTTTTTCTTCCGATCCATATCTCCGGGATCCGCCTTCTTTCTCATCCAGAGAAACTCCGGATCCTCGTTGTGGAGAATGGAGTAGCGCGTGATCATGGTCGGACAGTAATAGACCTCATCGCCGTCTGCCCACCGTTTTTTCATCAGCTCCACCGTCTCCTCATCCAGCTGGGCGTGTTCGATGGACCGCATTCCCGCCAGAATGGCATTTTTCGCCCCCGGCAGGCTGGTGCAGTGGGCCATGGTGATCTTCCCGCATATTTTCGCCTCCCGCACCGCCGGCTCCAGCTCTTCTTTCGTGTACTGTACCGCCGCCGGATTGGAGAATCTGGTGCCCATGCCTCCCGTCACCACAAACTTGATCACATCCATTCCCTGCTTGATCTTTTTTCTCGTTTCCTTTAAAACCTCATCCGCCGTGTCAAAGCCTTCCGCATAATTTCCATGGCCGCCAGTGATGGAGATCGGTGTGCCGCAGGCCAGGATCCGGATCCCCGGAAACTGTTCCCGGCTAAACATATTTCTGGCATACAGATCCCCGTCTCCGTCCGTGCCCGCGTTCCTCACGCAGGTCACTCCGTATCTGGGAAATTCCAGACACTGCTCCATAATGCGTGCTCCCAGTTCCGTATCATTTGCCGCTTTCATGGCAAATCCTCTCCCGGGCATCTCCATTCCCAGGTGGACATGGCAGTCAATCAGACCGGGAATGATTGTTTTTCCGGAACCGTCCACGACCTGATCACCGTCCAGCTCTTCCTCGTTGATGCCGGTGATCCGTCCGTCTTCAAATTGAAGGCTGCCGTCCTCAATGACCTGATCCATCCCGGTAATGATCCGGGCGTGATTTATCACCGTTTTCATACTGTTCCCTTTCCTATCCTTACTTTTGATAATTGATTTTCTCCTGTTACCATGGTATAATTCGAGAAAAACTGTGATTTTTGACAATTTTTTGTCTGATAAAAATTATACCATTGTATATTTTGAAATTCTAATTGGTTTTTTTCGGTTTAAGTATTAGTATTGTTCATACCTGGGAGGTTTTTCTATGACCACAGAACAGATGCAGTATCTGCAGGCTGTTTTCCATGAAGGCAGCTTAAGCGCCGCCGCGCGAAGTCTGGGGCTTTCCCAGTCCACCATGAGCAAATCCCTTCAGTCTCTGGAAAAAGAACTGGGGGTTTCTCTTTTTATCCGCATCCGGGGAAAAATGATTCCCACCCGCCAGGGCTATGCCGTGCTGGACATGGCCCGGAAAGTCTGCAGCCTGCAGGAGCAGACGGCAAAGCGGATCCACTCCCTTCGCTCCGGCGCAGGCCGCACCCTCTCTGTCGCCTTCCCATCCCATTGGAATTACCGCTCTTTTTCCTCAGTTCTGGCTGAATTTCACCGGCTGTGCCCGGACTGTGCCATCCGGCCGGTAGAGTATTCTGACTCCGGCTTTTATCCCATGCTGAGGAACAAAACCGTCAGTCTGGCTGTGACTGTGGGGGAAACCTCCGCCAGCGCCGGCTTTCGCTGCCTTCCCATGGGAAAACAGGAGATTTTTCTGGCCGCTCCTCCTGGATTCCTGCCCGCATCTCCCGGATCTTCGGCCGTTCCCCCTGAAAAAGGGCAGAAAAAAACAGCGGACTCCTGTTCCGCTGTCAAACTCCACCGCCTCCCCCAGCTGCCGTTTGCGCTGCCGGATAAAGGGTCTGTGTTTGCCTCTTATCTGAGCTCCTATTTTCAGCAGCTGTGCTTTCTGCCGGAAGTTCTCTTTGAGAGCTCAAGCCCGGACTGCCGCCTGTCGGCTGTCAGAGCCGGCCTGGGATACACGCTGATCCCGGAAATGTTTAAAAATCTGGCCGAGGAGCTTTCCGTTGTCCCCCTCTCGCCGCCCTGTTTTCTCCCTCTCACCCTGATCTTTGCGGATCAGCCGCCGGTTCCGGAGGAGTTAAAACTGATGATCCGCCTGCTGACCCGGCACGCAGCGGCCCAAACGGACAGCTGTCCGGAACTTTCTGCCTATTTGGAAGACGAGGTACTGCCATGAATCTGAATTTTTACCATTATCTCACTGAGATCGCGGAAAGCGGAAGCCTTTCCACTGCCTCCGAGCACCTGTTCATCACCCAGTCCGCCCTCACCCAGGCATTAAAAAAAATGGAGCAGGCCTTCGGCGGCCCGCTCTTCACTTATCAAAAACGCTCCCTGCACCTCACACCCCTGGGGCAGATCGTCCTGGAAGCGGCAAAGGAGATCGACCAGGCCCGCCTCCAGATGACCAATTCCATCTCTCTGCCGGACATTTCCTCATCCGGCCATCTGTCAGTGGCGGTAAATATCCAGACTGGTTCCCTGCTCATGGGAAAGATATTCGCCCGCTTCCACCAGCGCTATCCCCATCTGATGGTCCACATCATCACCGCCTCCACCAACAGCGCCAAAAAGCTGCTGGCCCAGAAGGCCGTGGATCTGATCTACTACAATGAATTTCAGCCCTCCAACCCTGAGCTTGTCTCGAGGCTCCTCTGTCGGGAAAATATCCTCCTGGCCATTGACCGCAGGACCGCCGGGCGTGAGGGCTTTCCCACCAAAGAAAAACTGCCGTGGAAACTTCCCTCCGTGGATATCCGGGAACTGTCCCATCTCCCCTTTATCGTCAGCTTCTCCGGCTCCCACTCCCGCCGCCTGACCGACACTTATCTGAAAAGCCAGGGCGTAATCCCTTACATCGTGTGTGAGACCGCCAATTTTCAGGCAGCGCAGGCCATGGCCGCGGACCAGGTGGGAATCTCCCTCATTCCCTCCTCCCTGGCCGATTATCAGAATCCGGAGCTTCTCCATTTCCACTTAAAGGCGCCGCTCACCAACCCCCTGGTCATGGCATACCGCTCTGATTACGAGCCGCCGGATGAGGTTCTGTACCTTATCCGCCTCCTGGAAGATTTCTGCCGTGCCAACGGAGAAAACAGCCTGCTGTGACCGTTTTCCCTCACCCTTTTTTCAGCCCGATCAGCTTTTTAAAGCAGAGGGCGAAGACGGCGATGGAAAAGACCACGCTCACAATGTCCGACACCGGTTCGGTGTAAAACACGTTTTCCACGCCGAAAAAGGGCGGGATGCAGAACACGCACAGGAAAAAGATTGCTTTGCGGAAGGTGGACAGGGACACCGCGGCCAGAGACAGACCCATTCCTGTAAAGCCGTCCACAATGGTGTACTGGGCGGCCAGCGGGATCACTCCCAGGGTGTAGACCTTGATCGCGTCCACCGTCACCCGCACATAAGCCTCATCCCTGGTGAAGATCCGCACAAAATACTCCGGTATGGTGTGGGAGATCACAAACATGATGGAGGTAAACACCAGGCACAAGAGAAAGATATTTTTCTCCGCCCGCACGATCCGGTCCGGCCTCCTGGCGCCGAAATTATACCCCAGGATCGTCTGGGTTCCGGTGGTAATGCCGCTTAAAGGCATGGTGACGATGAGCATAAAGCTCTGGACAATGGTGGCGCAGGTCAGAAGCATATCTCCCTGCCCCGCCCCGCCGTATCTCTGAATCACGGAATTCAAGGATATGATCAGAATGTTGTCAAAAGCCACTATGATAAAGGGGGTAAATCCCACCGTCAGGACCCGCTTCATGATAAACCAGTGGTAATTGCCGAAGGTGATCCGGATCAGCGGTTTCCGGCTGAACAGAAAAGCCAGCACGAACAGGCAGGACGCCATCTGGGAGATCACCGTGGCGATGGCCGCTCCCGGCACGCCCATTCCAAAGCCGAAGATAAACACCGGGTCCAGCACAATGTTGCAGACCGCTCCTAAGACCACCGAGGCCATGCCGGTTTTGGCAAAGCCCTGACAGATGATAAACTGGTTCATGCCGGTGGACATCAGGGCAAAAAATGTCCCCAGCAGATACACGGTGATGTACTGGTCTGCATAGACAAAAGTGGTCTCACTGGCTCCGAACCACATGAGAAGATGATTTTTCACCAGCAGGGAGAATCCGGTCAGCCCCAGGGAGATCACCGTCAGCATGAGAAAGCAGTTGGCCAGGATCGCCCCCGCCGCCCGGTAGTTTTTCTGTCCCATGCGGATGCTGACTAAAGGCGCTCCGCCGATCCCCACCAGAAATGCCGCCGATGACACCAGGGTCACAATGGGGCCGCAGACGCCCACTCCCGCAAGAGCCACCTCCCCGATCTCCGGAATATTTCCTATGTACATCCGGTCCACGATGCTGTAAAGCACGCTGACAAATTGGGCCAGCATGGAAGGAATCGCCAGCCTCCACACCAGCCCTCTCATATTATCTGTATCCAATGGATTTGCCGTACTCATAATCCCCTCATCTACTCCTTTTTCTTTCTGAATTCATTCACATCATGCACGAAAAGTTTCAGATTGTCAATAAGAGAATCGAACATTCCGAACTCGTACAGGTTGAGCACGAACATTCCGATGGGAACCGCCAGGATCATGCCGCCCAGGCCGGCCCACCGGTATCCCAGATACAGGAACAGGAGCGTGGTGAGAGGCGAGAGGCCGATGGTATCCCCCACAATCTTCGGCTGGATGATCTGGCGGACCACCTGGGTGAGCACGTAGATCAGCGCCAGGCCGGCGGCAAAGGCATACTCTCCGGAGATCACCTTGATCACCGCCCAGGGAATCAGCACCGTGCCGGTGCCGAACACCGGAAGAAAATCCAGAATGGCGATGAGCACCGCCCACAGCAGGCTGTACTTCACCTGCAGCACAAACAGGCCGGCGGCCAGGATCAGGGCCACCACAAACATGATCCGAAACTGGGCCAGAAAATATCCGCCGATCAGCTTCTTCACATCTTTCTTCAGAAAATCATAATAGCGGACCGCTCCTTCCGGCATGTATTTCATCCAGAAGCGCAGGATCCCGTCCCGCTCCACGATGAAAAAGTAGGAGGACAGCACCACCACCACAGAGTATACCAGGATATTGGGAATGCTCTTTGCCACGCTTCCCGCCGCGGAGACGGTGGTGGGCGTCAGCTTCTGGATGATCATCCCCACATAGTCGTCCACATTTTCCGTCACCTGATAGATGGTGGTCCTGATCTCCTCCGGAAAGCGCAGGAACACTCCTTCAAACCGCCCCATCGCCTGGCGCACTTCCTCCGCGGCAGACTCAATAATGGCGGGAAGGTCTTTCGCAAACGCCGCCCCTTCCAGGATCAGCTTAGATCCGATCAGATAGATCAGGCCGATCAGCCCGGCCAGCACCGCGATCACAATGATCATGGAACTGTGCTTTCTCACCAGCTTCACTCTCCGCTCCAGAAAGCGGACCAGAGGATTGGCGATCATCGCCAGGATCCAGCCGATCACAAAGGGCAGGAAAAAGCGCAGCAGCTTCGGCCCCAGATACAGCACCAGCAGTATCCCGGCCACCGGAATAATAATGTTCAGCAGCATTCTGACATATTTTTTTACCGATTCCATTCTGTCTTTTCACCTCCGCTGGAAAAAGAGCTGCCGGCTCCCGTCCGGGGAGCCGGCAGCTCTTTTTCTCATACAGCACCGGGCGGCAGCGTCCCCGCAGTCTCCTGTCCCGGCACCGGACTTTTTCTCAGATCAGATGATATTCCCGGGCCACCGCCTCAAAGGCCGGCAGTGAGCGCTCAATCTGGTCACGGGATACGCAGTAGGAAATTCTCACGTATCCGGGACAGAAGAAAGAACTTCCGGGCACCACCAGAATGCGGTGCTTCTTGCACACCTGGCAGAATTCATTTTCATCTTCCACCGGAGACTTCACAAAAAGGTAGAACGCTCCCTCCGGCTTCATGCACTGAAATCCGTATTTTTTCAGGCTCTCATAGAGCAGAGTCCTGTTCTGATCGTAGACGCTGATGTCAGAGGTCGCATCCACGCACCGCATGATCACCCTCTGCATCAGAGACGGAGCGTTGACGCTGCCTAAGATCCGGTGGGCGATGACTGCCGCCCCCATCACCTCTTCCCAGTCCGTCATCTCTTTGGAGATGGCCAGATAGCCAATCCGCTCTCCCGGCAGGGAAAGGGACTTGCTGTAGGAATACACCACAACCGTATCCTTGTAAAATTTCGGGATGTAGGGGACCTTCACACCGTCGTAAACAAGCTCCCGGTAAGGCTCATCGGAAATCAGCACAATAGGATGTCCGATCTCCCGGCTCTTTCTCTCCAGGACGTCCGCCATTCCCCGGATCGTCTCCTCCGAGTACACCACTCCCGTGGGATTGTTGGGATTGTTTACGATCACTGCCTTCGTCTTTTCGCAGATCCGCTTCTCAAACTCTGCCAGATCCGGCTGGAACGTGGCAGTGTCCGGAGGCACCACCACCAGCTCCCCGTCATAATTCTTCACGTAGGAGGCGTACTCCACAAAAAACGGGGCGAAGGTGATCACCTGGTCTGCCGGATTTAAAATGGTCTTTAAAATGTCGTTCAGGCCGCTGGCCGCCCCCACGGTCATGAGGATATTCTCCGGGCCGTAGTCCATGCCGAACCGGCGGTTTAAGGACTCCGCCACAGCGGTTCGCACATCCACGTAACCGGCATTCGGCATGTAGCCGTGGACCATCACCGGGTCCTCCTCATTTATAATATCCAGAATCGCCTGCTTTACGCAGTCCGGCGCCGGCACGTTGGGGTTTCCCAGGCTGAAATCGTAGACGTTTTCCTTTCCGTACACGGCAGCCATTTTCACGCCTTCCTCAAACATGGCCCGGATCACCGAGCTGTTTTCCATCATGGGCTTCATCTTTTCTGAAATCATCTGAGCATGTCCTCCCGCTATCGCATTATCTTCCCCTGATCCTCCCCATCAGCCCGCAGAACAGCCAGACCGCTGCTGTAGCCGCCAGATAGAACCAGGTAGTCGGATTAGAAAACCAGGTGGTAAAAAAGGAAAGCATGAGATACACTCCGATCTGGGCATAGAGCAGATATCCCACCGGACTGTTCATCCTCCTCAGCTTCCGGACCAGCAGCCAGCTCACCGCTCCCAGAACGCAGGAAAAAATCAGCACTCCGGGGATCCCGAAATCGTAGTAGGAATCGTAAAACAGAGTGACGGTGGTCAGCTCCTCCTTGTTCACCAGGATCGGGTAGTCTGCCAGGGACGGCATGATGAACTTCAGTCCTGTCAGCGCCCAAAGCGGGAACAGGGAGCGCATTCCAAATGCGAAGTGCTCCAGATGCTCCACCAGGTAATTGAAATTTTCATAATTATTGGCAATGTACATATAGGGCTGGGTGATAAAGATCGGCGTACCGCTGTTCTTCATCTCAAAAATCCCGTTCAGATAGGCCACGTCATGGCTCCTGGCTATGGTCAGCACCACATACGCCGCTCCCAGCAGCACAAAGATCCCAACTCCCCATGAGATTGGAAAATATCCCTCCCACAGGATGTAGACAAACACCGCCAGGGCCACTGCCAGAATCAGCTGGAACCGGGATACGCACAGGACAGGAATGGCCAGGGAGATCAGCACCGCAGCCGCGGCTGCCGCCTTCTTTCCGTTTCCGGAGCGCCCCCGGTCTGTCAGGATGTACAGCACCCCCAGAGCCGGCACCAGCACACAGGACACGGTAAAATAGTGGACTCCTGTCACATGAAAATAGGAGTAAGCGTGGGGCACTCCCCTCACCAGAAAGGGAATGTACCCCAACTGCCAGGCTTCAAAGCAGAAGGCCGCCAGAGAGACCGCCGTCACTCCCAGCACGCTCTCAAACAGGCCCGCCCCGGAGATCCCGCCCAAAGGCTGGAGGCTCTGACCTCCCTGGCCCCGGACCTGCTTCTGCTCTCCCGCCCATCTGGACAGGAGCTCAAAGGTCAGATAAAATCCGGCGAAAGCCAGGTAAAAGCAGATCCATGTCACCGCGCTCCAGGGAACCTGAAGGCGGCTGAGCTTTAAGCAGGCCACTCCCTGGCCCGCCGTCCAGAAAAGGGAAAAAATCCCCCGCAGGTGGACCAGATTCCCGGTCCTCTTATACTCTCTCACATACAGCCACACCGCCGCTCCCATAAGGAAGAGGCCGGCCGCCCAGTGATGTTCTCCCCTGTCCAGCAGATACGCCGCCAGATAGCAGACCGTATACACCGCCATATCCATGGCTTATTCTCCCAGGCCGTCCTCTACCAGCTTTACTACAGCCGCCAGAGCCGCCTCCTCATCTTTTCCCTCGCAGATGAACTCGATCTCATCTCCGCTCTTGACACAGGCTCCCAGCACGCTCAGCACGCTCTTCGCGTTCGCCGTGCTGTCCTTGTACTTAAAATGAATGGATGATTTAAACTGCAGGGATTCCTTGCAGAGCATCCCTGCCGGCCGAAGATGAAGACCAGTTGGGTTTTTTACTGTCACTTTTGCACTTACCATATTCATTCCCTCACTTATTCATGATCTGTACTCCCGGAAGCAGACTCTGTCTCGTCTGCCTCCGTCTCTGTCCCTTCTTCTGCGGCGGCAGCCTCCTGCCCCGCATCTGTCACAGTCACCTCAAACGGCGAACAGCTCAGCACCTCCAGGCCCTCTGCCACATGGAAGGTCAGAGCTCCTTCTCTGGTGCCTGCCGTCATTCCGGACAGGTTCAGGACTGCTCCCAGATCCTCCTCCGACATGGCATCCAGATCGTCCCGCAGGCCCTGCACCGTCACTTCCACAGACTCCGGGCTGAAGCTGTAGTCATAATCTTCCGAGGCTCCTGTCTGCGTCACGTCCTGGAGATTGAGCTGGAACACTCTCGTCTCCAGCTGCTCCACTTCCATCGTCACCGTCGCCTCCGTGGTTCCTCCCACGATGGACACGTTGTCCGGCACATACTGTGTCAGGTCGATCACCACGGTTTTGCTCTGGGTGGCCCCCTGGATGTTCAGCTGGGGATCATCCACAGTGATCGTAGAGAGGTTGGAGAGGTTAGTTTTTAATCCCGCAACCGTCAGAGACTGGACATCGCTGGTCACTCCCGCAAACACATAGCCGTCTGCCACGGTTCCCGATACTTCAAAGTCCAGGGGAAGGGATCTCACCCTCAGGATCTCCACCTCGTATCCGATCTGAGACACATCGCAGGTGATCTGGTCGCTCACCGTCAGACGGTTTCCGTTGGCGTCATAGAACACCAGGCCCGTACTGCCGGACATGTTGGCATTCACGCCGCTCACGTCGATCTCCACTCCCACAGAGCTGATCTGTCCCACCTGGGACACCGGTCCGCTGATGTAGAGGTATTCCGGATTGAGAGTCACCTCTCCCAGCGCGTAGCCTTCCTCCGGCTCGCCCTCCGTCTTCACCTGCAGATCAAACCGCTTCCGCTGGAGCTCCTCCGTCTCCACATGAGCAACCTCCGGAGTCACCTGGGGAGAGCTGATCAGTCCCTGGTTGTTCACCACCTCCAGGTTGACCGGCACCGCCCCCGTCACGTCGTACAGATCGTCCAGGTCAATATAGGCCCGGAAATCTGACGCCTGGATCCGGTAGGCATCCAGAGTCGCCACCTTGTATCTCACTGTCACCGTGGACTTTCCCACGATCTCGTAGGTCAGTCCGGCGTTTTCCAGAATGTCCTCATTTTCAATTTCCAGCTGCACTTCCTTGCTCCCCTCAATCATGGGGTTGGAGACGTTGACCACTAAAAGCCAGAGGAAAAAGGCCAGCAGGAGGGACAGCAGCTTCAGACTGAAATTATTTAGCAATCTTTCTTTCATTTCTGATCCTTCCCTTCCAGATTTTAAATCTCTTTCCTCCTGTCTCCTTCTGCTCCGTCAGCCGGGACAGCTCTTTTTTCAGCTCATCGCTGTCCTTGATATGGCGCAGGCTCCCGTTTTCCGCCACGGACACTCTTCCGGTCTCCTCCGACACGACCACCGTCAAACTGTCCGACACCTCGCTGATGCCGACAGCCGCCCGGTGCCTGGTCCCCAGCGCCTTGCTGATATCCATGTTGTCCGACAGAGGAAGGTAGCAGGTAGCGGCCACCACCTTGTTGCCGCTGAGCACCACCGCTCCGTCATGGAGAGGGGTATTATGTTCAAAAATATTGATAAGCAGCTGACTGCTGATCAGTCCGTCGATCTCAATGCCCGTCCGCTCGATCTCGCTGAGAGAAGTGCTCCTCTCGATCACCATCAGAGCTCCGGTCTTTACCTTTGCCATCTCAAAGGTAGCCCTCACGATCTCGTTCACCGAACGGTCGGTAAACGATTGATTCTCCTTCCCGTCGTCAAAGGACAGCAGTCCGGAAATCAGATTCTGGCTTCCCAGCTCCTCCAGCGCCTTGCGCAGCTCCGGCTGAAAAATAATCACCAGGGCTGTCGTCGCCACAAATGCCAGCCGGCTCACGATCCAGAAGATCGTGTTCAGCCGCAGCACATACACCAGCACAGTAAAGCCCAGGATCACCACGATCCCCTTTAACAGGGTCCAGGCTCTCGTATTCTTGATCCACAGAAGGATCTCATAGACCAGAAACGCGATGATCACGATCTCCAGCAGATTTCTTATGCTGATATGACGCACAAAAGACAGCCAGGAATAAAGAGTTTCCACTAAATTCGTCATGCCTGCCTGACACCTCCCATTCTATCTTTCGCTTGGTCTGACGTGCTTCTTGCTGTTTTTTCTGGCGTTGATCTTCTGTACCTTGACGTCAGGAGCCGAAACAGCAATTTTCGGCACCGCCTTCACATAGTAATAATAGTCATCGTCCTCATACTGCAGGTATTCCGTCCTGGTATAGTCCACGGCAAACACAAAAAATGTGTAGGCCGCCGCGGCAGCCGCACTGACCGCCATCCCCACCAGGAAGGAAACCACAGAAAAGGATACGTTAAACATAAAAACTCCCACAAACACAATGGCCGCCTGGGCCACAGTCCCGGCCGCAACGGCGATATACCAGGCATAGTCGATGGAAAGGTTCTTCACCATATAAACCACCAGAATGCCCACGGCAAACGCCAGCGCCATAAACAGCATCGTTTCATTGGAAACGACTCCGCCCAGGATATTGCTGTATTTCTCCGTGATGTCCACCGCCGCCCCACCGGTGAGAATTCCCGCATTCTGCCTGACATAGAGCAGGATGTAGTAGATCAGAACCCCGCTGCAGACAGGAATTACAGAAACCAGGCTGCAGGATAAGCCCACCACCAGGGGGACCACATAGGGCACATTTAAGAAAAATGCCAGGGGAGTTGCCAACAGCAGCCAGCTGTCTCCCGGCTGAAAGCCGTAATAGAGCAGCATGATCAAAAGCATCACCACTGCCAGCAGCACGGCGATCTCCAGGGAGACCACGCTCACATGGGCCAGCATGAAAACGCCCACCAGCACAGCCGCCAGTCCGTACGGCACAAACGCGCAGATGAGCGCCAGCACCAGCGCCGGAACCGCTCCGTTTATCCTGGTCATAAAGCCCACGTTTTTATTAATGGCCATCAGGGCCGCAAAGCACAGGAAAAAACGCACCGCTGTATCAATATATGCGGCGTACTTCCCATACCATACCCGCATCCGTTCCTTAAACACGAGAAGCGCCATCATGACGTCTGCCCTCCTTTGTCAGCTCTCTCTTTTTGTTCTGAAACTCATACCGCTTTTTCAGCCGTCTGAGCTTCGCCATATAGGCCCGCAGCGCCCGGCTGTCCTCGTCGTACCGCCTGGAATAGATGCTTCTGGTGATCAGGAGATAGAGGGCCAGCCCTGCCGCGTACCATACGCCCGCCGTGGCGCCCAGCTTCATCAGCTCATCTAACGTCGCGGCCGATAAAAGCCGGTCCACCGAATACATGGCCCAGACGCCCAAAATCAGCACGTAGGCAGCCGTAAACCGCAGGAAGGCGTGGAGCATGTGGCGCCCCACAAAATCACTCTTAAACATCCTGCCCGCAGCAGCGATCCGCTTCTCCTCCCGCTTCTCAAACATGGCAATGCCGGTCATCAGTTCAATTTTATCTTCATTCAGCATAAAAACCTCGCCTGCACATAAATTATCAATTCAGTATACCATAAAAGTGCTTCATTGGCGATAGGATGCGCCAAAATTAAATAAAACGTAATTTCTTTTCACACACCCTTCGGGGGTGTGAAAAGAAAGCCGCGCGGCCTTTCTGCCTGACAGCCGTTCAGAATTATTATAGTTTTTTCACAGCGGGAGGGTCAAGGGAAAAAGTGTGAAATTTTTTTCACGGTTCCGGGGGGCTCACTCCGGCTGATCTTTCTCCCGGGCCAGTGACTCATCCCGGCCGGCGCTTCTCCGGCAGACGGCTCATTCCGGCCGGCGCTTCTCCAGCCCGGAGCGGATCAGAAACTCCTCCAGACTGACGGAGCGGGACGCGGCCAGTCCCCATTTCTTCAATGTCCCACAGCATGTCTCCGCCGCCACCGTCTCCTCAAGCCAGGGAGGAAGGGGGCCAAAGCCTCTCAGGATCTCCGCCAGCAGCCCGACCATCCCGTTTGCCTCTCCCCGGAGCATGCCGGCCGTCATCCCCGCCGCGTAGCTCAGCTTTTTCTCCCGCACGAGGGAGGTTTCTGCCTCATACTCCATAAGAATCAGATCCCGCACCTCCCGCCCTTTTTCCTCCAAAAGGTCTTCCAGAATATGGTCCTTCCGCCCGCGGGCAGCCGCCAGGCTGACCGCTTTCTCCGGCCCTAAGCCCAGACCGATCCCCGCCTTCACCTGGTCCACAAACGCCGCGTACTCTCCCAGCCTCCGGCAGCCCGCCGTCAGCTTAAGGCCGCATCCTCTTCCCACATTGTAGGCCGCAACTTCCTTAAAAAATCCGGCTCCCGTCAGCTCCACGCGGTCCGGCTCACCAGTATTTCCGCTGTAAAGCACGGCGCAGCGCACGTCCTCCTCCCCAGCTTCGCCGCAGACACCTGGGACTTCGCAGGCATCTAAGTTTCCGCAGGCACCCGGGCCCCCGCGGCCGCCCGAGACTCCGCAGGCACCCGGGCCCCCGCGGCCGCCTGAGACTCCGCAGCCTCCCGGGACTCCGCGGCCGCCTGCCGCTCTCCCCGCTCTCCTTCCGGGGACCCCGCGGCCGAAGCGAAACATCCAGCTGAGAGGCAGTCCAGGCTCCTCCCCACACAGATTCATATAGTGTCCTGCCACCAGAGTGGGCCGTCCCTCCGCCTCCAGCCAGAGCTCGTCTCCGGCCGTCGAGATCCGAAGTTTTTCCGGGCGGATCCCGCTGCCGCTTAAAACTCTGTAGAGCTCTGCTCCGTCCTCCCGCTTCCGAAATGCCAGGGAAAACAGACTGCCTCCCCGCCGGTACTCCATAGGCTTCTCCCCTTTCTTTCCTTATCTTCTTTTTTATCCGTTTGTTCTGGAAATCTGCCCGAACCGGGCCGGAAAATACAGACTGGCTTCTGCAAGCCATATATGCCAGATAAGAACCTTATCAATATGTGACTTACCTTACCACATCTGCCGGGAAAAAGCAAGGAAAAACGTCTCCCCACATATGCCGTCCGCCGGCACATATGGGGAGACGCCGTTTATTCATACCTCAGAGCCTCTATGGGGTCTGCCTTCGCCGCCTTGGAGGCAGGATACATTCCGAAAAAGATTCCTACCAGGGCGGAAAAAGATACCGCCAGAGCCACCACCGACGGCTTCACCACCACGTCAAGGCCCAGAGCCGTTCCGCCTAAAAATACCACGCCCGCTCCCAGAAGGATTCCGACGGCGCCGCCGCAGGCGGAGAGAATGGCCGATTCTGTCAGGAACTGGACCATCACATCCCTGGTGGTTGCCCCCAGAGCTTTCCGGATTCCGATCTCCCTGGTCCGCTCCGTGACAGACACCAGCATGATGTTCATGATGCCGATTCCGCCCACCAGCAGGGAAATGGCGGCGATCCCGCCCACGGCCGCGGACAGGCCGCCCATGATGCTGTCCATCTGGTTCATCTCCTGGATGGCCGTGTACACGTACATGTCCTCCGGATTCCTGTTCTTCAGCTTCGCCGTATAAAAAGTCAGGTCATCATAGAAGCGGTCCAGCTCCGCCGTCGTCATGGACTCATTCGCAAAGAGATGGCACTGGTAGAACCGGTCGTTGGGCCAGGTGAGGATGGTCCAGGGGATGAAGGCGCTGCCTGTGTCATCGCTGCTGCCCATCATCAGCTTCTGGAATGCGTTCAGCTCCACCTCATAGACGCCCACCACCGTAAACTCCGTCATGGTGCCGTAGACGTCTGTGCGGAAGGTTTTTCCCACGGCATTCTCCGTGCCGAACAGCCGCTTTGCGCTCCCGGCCTCGATCACGGCGCTGGGCCTCCGTCCCAGGGTATCCCCCTCATTGAGGTATCGCCCGTAGAGGATTTTTACCGGCTGCACGTCCTGATAATTGTAATCCACGCCGGTGAATTCAAATTTCATGCTCTTTTCGCCCACTCTGGCGTCACCGCTTAAGTAGGCGGAACTGTCTATGTAGGTGATCTTGTCCCCGAATACCTCCCGGATCCGTTCCAGATCATCCATGGTAAAATAATCGCTCTCCCGCACATCGTCCACCCAGTAGCCGATACTCACATAGGTCTGGGTCAGGCCCACGCTGGCGTAAAGGTCGGCAAACAGGGACCGCATGGTGTCTCCGATAGACACGATGGCGATCACCGAACCGATGCCGATGATGATTCCCAGCATGGTGAGAAAAGAGCGCATCTTGTTCGCCCGGATGGCGTGAAACGCCATCTGCATATTTTCGATCAGCATACGCTCCCCTCCTTTTTCAGTCTCCTCGGGTGAGGATTGGCCTGGTCGCTGATGATCTGGCCGTCCCGGAAACGGATAATTCTTCCGGTAAAGGCAGCGATATCCTCCTCGTGGGTCACTACCACCACAGTAGCTCCCTCGTCGTGAAGGGAGGCAAAAAGTTCCATGATCTCCTCAGAAGCCGCCGTGTCCAGATTTCCCGTGGGCTCATCCGCCAGAATGAGCGGAGGCTCATTGGCCAGGGCTCTGGCGATGGCCACCCGCTGCCGCTGGCCGCCGGAGAGTTCGTTGGGCATATGGCTGTACCTGGCGCCCAGTCCCACACGGGTGAGCAGCTCCATGGCCCTCTCCCTTCTCTCCTTCTTCGGCCTTCTGGCGTAAGTCATAGGCAGCTCCACATTTTTTAAGGCCGAAGTCCTGGAGATCAGGTTGAACGACTGAAATACGAAGCCGATCTTCTGATTCCTGATTGCGGAGAGCTCCTCGGAGGACAATTCCGCTGTGTCCTGCCCATCCAGATAGTAATGTCCCAGGGTGGGCCGGTCCAGACAGCCTAAAATGTTCATCAGAGTCGATTTTCCTGAACCTGACTGGCCCATGATCGCCACAAACTCTCCCCGGCGGATGGTGAGATTGATCTTTTTCAGTCCCATCACCTTGAGAGCTCCTGTGTCATAGATCTTTACCAGATTTTCCAGGCGGATCAGCTCGTCCGTCCCGCTGGAAGGAGGAAGAGACGGCCGCTTAAACAGCTGCTTCAGATATTCCCGTTTTTTCATAGCCTCTCCTCTCACGCTGCGGGCACGGCCGTCACGGCCATGCCGTCTGTCAGGCCGGCATCCGGGCTGGTGATGATCTCCATTCCTTCCTCCAGGGGGATCTCACCTCTTGCCTTTACCTCCGTCTGGATATCGCTCTCCACTCCACGGTCCACGGGGATCAGCTCCACGGTCCCGCCGTTTACCGCCGCGATGTAGGAGCCGTCCGCCTGGTCTATCACCGCCGATCCGGGCACCACCCAGGTATCATGAGCTTCATTTAAAGTCAGCTCCGCTCTGGCAGTGATGCCGGCGATCAGCCGGGAATCCTTGTCGTTGATCCGGATGGTGGTGGGAATAACCCGCTCCGTGGATCCGCCTCCCTTTTCTTCTCCTGTGGGAGAAATGGCCGTCACTTCCCCGGACACCGTATCTCCGTTTAAAATATCAGCGGTTATCACTGCCGCCTGTCCCAGAGCCACCTTGCCGATGGAGTACTCGCTCACGTCGATCTCCAGCTCCAGGGTATCCAGATTTTCGATGACAAACAAAGGCTCCGCCGTATCCCCTGTCTCGTCGGCAAAACGGCCCACCTTTGTGTTGACCCGAACCACCGTTCCGGTGATGGGGCTGGTGATCTTCGTGTCTTCCAGTGCCTCCTGCTTTGTCTCCAGCTCATACTGAGCTTCCTTAATTCTCAGCTCATAGGACTTGGCCGGCAGGGGCTGGCCGTTCTCCACCCGGTAGGACGCCACCTCCCTGGCCGCGTCCTCCATAGTATTCCTGGCAGTCTCCAGATCCACCTGGGAAATGTTCCCCGCCTGAGCCAGCACCACGCTTCTGTCATAATTTCCCTTGGCGGTATTGTAGTCCTGGACCGCCTTGGCATAGCCGTTTGCGGCTGAAACTGCCTGCTCGTCAAACTCTGCCACCGCCAGATCATAGGCGTTCTTTGCCACATCCACTTCCCGTTGAGCGTCGGCCGTGTTTAACTCCGCCAGCACCTGGCCTTGCTCCACATGGTCGCCCTCTTTCACGTAGAGAGCCTGGACCTCCGAGTGGAGATTGGAGAACACATCCACGCTGTCTGTGCCGGAGATGGGCCCGGTGAGGGACAGCACCTCCTTCACATCACCTTTTGTCAGGGGCGTGGTGGACACCGCCATGGCCCCCTCTTTTCCGCCGCAAGCCCGAAATCCGGCCAGCACGACCAGGGCGGCCGCGGCAGCTGTGATAATCTTTCGTTTCCTGCTCCATTTTTTATGTACTTTCTTTTTCTTTCCGCCCGGCTCGTCCGGCTTCATCAGCTCCGCCACCTGGGCGTCAAATTCTTCTTCTCTGCGCTCTGTCTCTGTCATAATATCCTCCAGCTTTTCTTCTCCGGCATGGAACCGGCTGTTGATCCTATCCGCTGTCTACTATAACGACAGGGCCGGAAGGAAATCTTCAAAAATGTCTGTAAAATTTATGAGAAAGCAAACAGCCGCCGGAGATAATCAGACCGGACGGAGATAACCCCGTCCGGTCTGATTATGGTTCTTCCCTCTGCAGGATGCCGATCACCGCAACAATAACGGCAAACACCGCAAAAGACATATACATGCGATCATTTACCAGGTCAATGATCTTCAGCACGCGGGGAGAAATCCCCGCTCCCAGGTTGCAGCCCACCAGTGTGCAGGTGGTGGCTAACGTCGTGGCGCCGGCCGGGAATTTTTTCGGAATCCTCTCAAACACCGTCACGATCAGGACGCTGAAAGCCAGTCCCGTCACCACCGCGCCGAAGCCCAGAAGCCACAGGTTTCCCGCCGCGGCCATCACCGCCATTCCGGCTCCAAATACGATCAGCCCCGTTTTCTGCAGCCTTCCCTTCAGCGCTTTTGCCAGACTGCCGAAGATGATTCCTGCCACGATGCCCGCTCCCATCATCAGGCTCGTGATCAGGCTGGCCTGGACCTCCGTTCCGATGCCTTTTTCCAGCACAAGGCTGGGGATCCTCATAGTGGTGCAGGAATTGATGCCGATAAAAAGAGCGCCGTAGCAGCCGTTCAGGATGAGATCCTTCGCCATTCCCTTTATCCCGCTGCGGTCTGCGGACGCTTTCTTCTCCTGTTTTTTCGTTCCGGGCGAACCGCTTTCCGGCACAAATAGCAGGTAGCAGATCAGCACAGGGACTGCGGCCAGATAGATCAGGAAACAGTATTTCCAGTCCAGACCCGCCCCCAGGATCTGCCCCACAACCAGGGTCAGAGCCGTGTTTCCCACGATTTCCGCCGAACCGCGGTAGCCCAAAAGTGCCGAGCGCTCATCCCCCTCAAACCGGCTGTTGATAATGTCGATGGCATAGACATTGACCAGGCCGATGCCGGCGCCCAGCACCAGTCTTCCCGCAAACACAGCCCAGTATCCCTGGACAAACACCGGCACGATCCCGCCGGCAGCCAGCAGAAGAAGGCCGGCGACGATGCTGACCTTCTCCCGGATCCATTTCGAAATCCAGGGATTCAACAGGATGATCACCATGATCGCTATGGACGTGATGGAGATCAGCTGCTCCACCTGGCTTCTGTCATATCCCTGGTAATCATTCATCATGCGGGGAATCACCGTGGACACCGAGTAGGTGGACGTCAGCAGCAGGGAGAGGGATAAAATTGCCCCTTTTTCCAGTGTCCGTCTCATAATCCCAGCTTTTCCGTCCATTCTTTCTCTTTAAAGCCCGGGATCACAAATCCGTCTCCCACCAGAAGCGGGCGCTTCACCAGCATCCCGTCTGTGGCCAGAAGTGCGATCTGCTCCCCGTCGCTCATGGACGGCAGACGGTCCTTCAGCCCCAGTTCCTTATATTTTTTCCCGCTGGTATTGAAAAACTTCTTTGCCGGAAGTCCGCTTGTCCGGATCCACTCCTCAAGCTCCTCCGCCGTGGGATTTTCCTCCACAATGTGACGGTCCTTATACTCTACCGAATGCTCTCTCAGCCATTTTCCCGCTTTCTGGCAGGTGGAACATTTGGGATACTCGATAAACAACACCATGATTTTTTCTCCTTCCTTCACTCTTCTGTTTTCTCCACGCAGGGCACAAAGCATTTGTGAACCACATCCACCAGCCCCAGATCCGTCAGCTTGATCTCCGGGGAGACGGCCAGGGCCATGAGAGTGATGAAGGATAACACCTCCTCGTGGTTCAGCTTCATCTCCTCCGCCGCCCGGGTGAGATTTTCAAACTTCTTTGCCAGCACCTCCATCCGGTCCTCACAGAGAAGGCCGGCGATGGGCAGGGCGATATGGGCCAGCACCCGGCCGTCCTTCACGGCGGCCACGCCTCCGCCGGAACGGATCACCAGGTTCGCCGCTGCCGCCATATCCTCATCGCTGCTGCCGTAAACCGTCAGATTGTGGCAGTCGTGGGCGTAGGTGGTGGCGATGGCTCCCCGGAACTGGTCCAGATTTCCCAGAAAACCGATGGAACGGCGGTCATTGTCCGGATACCGGTTAAACACCGCCATTTTCACCAGACTGCAGGGAACTTTATCCCCATCGGCCCAGACTCCTTCCCGCTCCACACAGCCTCCCGCTACGGCGCACCAGGCTTTCCTGGGGGAGGTTTTCGCCGTTTTTCCGTCCTGGACTATCACCTGAACGAGGGCCCGGCTTCCGTCTGCCTTCAGCCGGAAATCCTCCGGCGCCAGCGGCTCTATGGACATGGTGGCGCAGGCATCTGCCGGGAAGGGCTTTTCCGGCACGGGAACCGTCATTTTTCCATTTTCCGCCGTCAGCACACCTTTGCAGAACACGGCGGAGACATCCGCCTGCTCCAGGGAATCCAAAAGCAGAATATCTGCCCATTTTCCAGGAGCGACAGCCCCGGACCGGTACATGCGCAGCCGGTCCGCCGCATTGATGGTCACATATCGGTAGGCGTTCATGGGCTTTAATCCCATGGAAATGGCTTTCCGGACCAGATGATCCACATGACCGTGCTCCGCCAGCCGGCTGATGGGCACATCGTCCGTGGCCAGGAGAATCCTCCCCTGAGCCGGACTGTCATTTAAATAGGCCATCAGCTCCGGAGTGAAATACCGCTCCTGAATCTGCACCCACATGCCGCAGCGCAGCTTTTCCGCCACGCTGTCCGCGTCCATGTAGGTGTGGTCGCAGTCCAGCCCCGCTGACACAAATGCCTGCAGGCTCCTCCCTTTTAACAGGGGCACATGGCCATCCATCAGGCATCCCGTCTTCTGAGCCTCGTCGATGATGGCCGTCATCTTCTCATCCGAGTCCACCACCCCGTTGAAATCCATCACCTCTCCCAGTCCCAGAACTCCATCGTAGGAGAGCATTTCTCTCACATCCTCCGCCCCCAGAGATGCTCCCGCCGTCTCAAAACCTGGAGCGGAGGGAACGGTGGACGGAGCCATAATACTTACATGAAGGGGCAGATCCCTTGTCATTTCACAGAGGATCTCCACTCCCCTCTTTCCCATGACATTGGCGATCTCGTGGGGGTCTGCCGCCACAGCCACCGTTCCCATGGGCACCACCGCCTCCGCAAAGTGGGCCGGCGTCATCATGCTGCTCTCCAGGTGCATATGGGAGTCAATGAAACCAGGCACGGCAAAACGTCCTTTTCCATCCACAGTCTCCAGCGCCTCAGCACCCTCTCCCAGATCCCCCGCGCAAGCGATCATCCCATCCGCAATGCCGATGTTTCCCGGAATAATCTCCTCTGTGAATACATTGACTATGCGGACATTTTTTATAATCCGGTCATAGGGCCGCCTGCCCATGACCGCGTCTGTCAGATTGCGAACCATACGGAAACCTCCTTTTCCAGCTACTCGCAGATTACCGCCGTGCCGCTGACAGACACCATCAGCATGCCGTTGTCCGCTCCCAGCACCTCATAATCCACATCCACGCCTACCACCGCGTTGGCTCCCATGGCAGCCGCCCGTTTTTCCATCTCCTCAAGGGCCTGGGTTCTGGCAGCCAGAAGCTCCTCCTCGTAGGATCCGGAGCGGCCGCCGAAAAAGTTTCTCATGCCAGCGGCAAAATCCTTCAGAAAGTTTACTCCTGAAACTACCTCGCCGAACACGATCCCCTTGTACTCCACGATCCGTTTTCCCTCCACAGAATGGGTTGTTGTGACGATCATCCTTTTTCCTCCTCTGTTTTTTCCTGGCTCACCGGGCACTCCAGAACCCAGTCGTCCATGTAAAATCCGTTTCCGATGTCATTTTTCTCTTCTCTCACCTTCCGAAATCCCAGGTGCTCGTAAATGCTGATCACTGTCTCATTGTCCCGGTTCACATTGAGAAAAATGGACGGCAGACCTTCTTTTCTCGTCTCTTCCGCCGCAAATTCAAACATTTTCCTGGCAATCCCCCGGCCTCTGGCCGCGCTGTGAACGTAAAATTTGCTCAGATACATTTTTCCGTCCCTGGGGTAGAAGGCCAGAAATCCCTCCATCTCTCCCGACTCATTTTCCACCACGTAATACCGGTATCCGGAGCGGATCTGGTCCGTGATGGCCGGCACCGACTGAAACCTGGCGATCATATAGTCGTTCTGCGCCGGCCCTATGATCGGGTCAAAATGTTTCTTTACGATCTCAGACGCAAAGGCGGAGAGACTTGCGATCAGCCCGCAGTCCTCCGCCTTTACACGAACAAACTCCATATATCCTGTGCCCATAAGCTGTCCCTCCTGTCGTCATTTTTCTTCCATTATAACAGGATAGGGGCAGGAGACAAGGAAAATTTTTTATTTCGGCAGACAGCCGGAGTCAATATCCTCCAGCTCCTCCGTCGCCAGCCACACAATGCCCTGGATGCACTCGTAGAACCACTCCAGTTTCAGGCGCTCCTGCGGAGTGTGAACCCGCTCCATTCCAATCCCCACACTGACCGTCTCAATTCCCATCTCATTGTAGATGTTGGCGTTGCTGGCCCCGCCCTCTTTCGTAAAGCAGTGGGCCAGTCCATGGCGGATGCACATGTCCTCCACCATTTTGGCAGTCCCCCTGTCCTGGGGCAGGCAGAATGCCGGGCAGTCGTTGTGGAGCTTATAGACCAGCTCTGCCCCGGCCTCGTCCGCTGCCCTCTGCAGACAGCTAAGGATCCGCCCGGTGTGTTCCGCCAGCTTTTCTCTGCTTCGGCTCCTCACCTCAAAAGTCAGCTTCGCTCGGTCGCATATCACGCTGGTCTGTCCGAACGCCTCAAAGCTTCCCACATTGGCTGTCGTCTCCGGGTCAATGCGGAACAGCTCCATCTCTGCCACCGCTCTGGCCGCAGCCGCGATGGCGCTTACTCCCTTCTCCGGCTCCACCCAGGCGTGGGCTGCCTGGCCGCGGATCTCTGCCGTGATGGTGTTCATTCCGGGAGCCTGGGCAATGATCCGCCCAATATTCTCTCCTCCGTCTAAGACCACCGCCTTCCTGGCCCGGATCCGCTTAGGGTCAATATGGCGGGCACCGCTGCGTCCCGCCTCCTCGCAGATGGAAAACACCAGATCCAGGGGCCGGTGCTTAAGTCCCTGACCCAGAATTCTGGAAACTGCCTCCAGAATAACGGCGACACCTGCTTTGTCATCCGCCCCCAGGATCGTATTTCCCCGGCTTTTCACCCATTCTCCGTCCACATAGGGCTCAATCCCTGCTCCGGGAGAAACCGTATCCAGGTGAGCCTCCAGCATGAGAGGCTCCGCTCCCGGCTCTCCGTCTATATGACAGTAAATGTTGTTGCCTGTGGAACCGCACAGGCAGCCGGCATGATCCTCCTGCGGCAGAAGTCCCATGGCCTTTAAATCTGCCTTTACGGCTTCTCCCACAGCCTTCTCATTTCCCGTCTCGCTCTCGATCTGTACGTATTTAAACAGCCTTTCCAGCGCACTTTTCTGCCAGCTCACCTGTCTCCTCCTTTAACCAAATCAGCCAAATACCTGTTTCAACCGTGCCAGAGCTTCCCTGAGCACTGCATGGGGACAGGCCACATTCAGGCGGATAAAACCTTCTCCGGCCTTTCCGAACTGAGTTCCCGGATTTGGAATCACTCCGGCCTTCTCCACCAGCATTCTGGAGAGCTCCTCCTGAGTCTTTCCGTAGCCTCTTAAATCGATCCAGGCCAGATACGTTCCCTCCACTGCCGCCAGCCTTGCCTTCGGCATCACCTCCGGGAGAGCTTTCTCCAGAATGGTCAGGCTCTCGTCCAGATACTGATTGACCTCGTCCTCCCACGTCTCCCCTTCCTCATAGGCCGCGACGGCCGCCGCCGCTGAAAACGGATCCGGAAACCATTTTCCTCTCTTTTCCAGGAAGCGGGCCCTCTTTTCCTCATCGGAAATGATCAGGGACGCCAGATGAAGGCCGCTCAAATTAAAAGATTTTCCCGCAGTGACTGCGGTCAGCACATTTTCCGGATCAAACACGGCAATGGGGATGTGGCAGAAACCGGGACGCACAATGTCGTGGTGCACTTCGTCCGAATAAATCAGCACTCCGTTCTCCCGACAAATCCGGCAGATTCTCTCCAGCTCCTCTTTCGTCCAGACCCGTCCGGTAGGATTGTGGGGACTGCAGAAGATCATCATTTTGTTCTCCGGCACCGCCGCCTTCCGCTCCAGGTCCTCGAAATCAATGTGAAAACCATTCTCATCTAAAACCAGATTGTTCTCCGCCACGCGCCGTCCCAGGGTCTTCACCGAGGCCGCAAATGGTCCGTAGGCCGGCATCTGGATAATCACGCCGTCCCCTTCCTCCGTGAACGCCTCGATCGCCTTGTCCAGAGCCTCGATCGCTCCCGGTGCCTGCGTGATCCACTCCGGCTGGATCTCCCAGTCATGGCGTTTTTTCATCCAGGCACAGAGGGCCGCTCTGTATCGGTCTCCTGCCGGATCCTCATAGCCGAAAGTTCCCTGATCCGCTGTGCGGTGAAGGGCTTTTACCACCGGTTCGCAGCACGCAAAATCCATATCCGCGATCCACATGGGGATCGCGTCCTCTCTCACGGAAAATCCCGGATACTGCTTGCCTTTATTTCCATATTTGATGGATATGTTCGTCCTGTCCACATATTTATCAAAGTTATCAAACATCTTAACACATTCCCTTTCTTTTCGCAACCTGGCCGCTCAGATCCGGCCGGCGGCACGCCGTTTCTCACCTGATTTCGGCCCTTAATTTTACGTCCGGCCGGCGGCGCCCATACAGCACCTCCGGCCGGAAATCAGATATTCTGTTATATCACAGGCACAGTCTGTGCCCGCCATCCGCTTCTCGTCCCGTACAGGCGGGCCCCGCAGACTGGCTTTCGCTCATTACATCATGCCTACAAACATACCGGCTACCAGGGTAGATACCATGGACACGGCCACGATGCCGGAGATGATCATCTTGGGCATCAGAATTCCGTTTAAGTACTCTCTCTCCTCTTCTGTCTCTCCTACTGCGTTCACCGCCTCATCACAGATGATATAGTTGAACGGGAAGCCTAAAAAGCAGTTTAATCCGATTGCCATGGACATGCTCACGGAGAACTTCATCACTTTTCCCACCAGGATGGAAGCCACGGCGATGGCGATAGAGGCCATCACCAGGAAACCAAAGATCGGAACGATCAGTCCGAACAGCTGCTGGGGAGTGGAATCTGCAAAGTTTCTCATGAAGGACGCCGTCAGACACAGCTGCAGGATTCCCATGGACTGTGCTTTCTTAAGCGGTTCTTTCTCCAGGAAGCCACACATAACACCGATCACGCCGATGGCGATCTCCAGTATGGTCTGGCTGAAGAACTGTCCGGTAAACAGGTTGATGATGTACACGATCACGGCCAGAATGCCCAGTTTGGTCAGATAATAGGTGGGCGTCTTATACTTTTCCGGGACCATGCTGTTGATCGTTTTCTTCTCGGCCGCTGCCGCCTTGGATACGGCCGCCCCGGATGCGGCAGAAGTTTTGACGGAAGATTTATTTTTCCGGAACTGCTCGATCATCACTCTTCCCTCTTTTCTCAGGAAAAAGCTGGTGAGCGGGAAGCCGAAAAAGCCCTGGAACACGAAGATTAACGTGGCCAGCATGGCAATCTCCGGAAGGCCCATGGCAGCCGCCTGATCACTCATGATGATCGTGGCCATTCCGCCTCCTGTCAGAGGCGGCACAGCGGCCAGAGCCATATCTTTTCCGAATACAGCGCTTCCGATGGGCGTCACGATTACTACAATGCCCGCCACGGCAGCCAAAATGACAATAACTGTCTTCCACTCAGATTTGATCTGCTGAATGTCAAACATGGTGCCGATGTTGATCAGTACGAACAACAGCATCACCTGGCGCATGGAATTGACCATGGCCGTGTCCAGAATATCTCTGGGAAACAGGCCAGACCAGTAGCCGGCCAGAAAAATAACAGAAACTACCAGAAGAGACGGCACTCTCGCCTTCGTCTTCTTTGTGACAATCTCCGCGATGTACATGGCAATAAATACGGTAGTAAGCGCCGTTACTAATGTCCACTGCATACTGTTTTTTCCTCCCTATCTCATCAATTTTTCCCAAGTAATTCCGCGGCAAAGAATACGGTGCACTCCACCGCCTTCTCAAGCGCTCTCTCATCCATATCAAACTGGGGATTGTGGTGCGCCGCTCCGGACCCAAGCTCCCGGTTGCGGATGCCGACAAAGGCAAAAACACCGGGATATTTCTGGAGATAGCGTCCAAATGTCTCCGTGGCCATCCAGGGTTCCGTCTCCGTCAGATTCTCCTCTCCCACTGCCTTCGCCGCTGCCTTTGCAGCTATGGCGGACATGTCCGGATCGTTGATGGTAGCGTTGTTGAACACCATTTTTCTGTTGTAGCGGATGGTGCATCCATGGATTCCCGCTGTGCCCTCGATCACCCGGCAGAGAATGTCCATGGCTTTTTTTCCGGCCTCATAATCATAAAAGCGCATACTTCCGATAAACCGGCCTTCATTCTCAATCACGTTGGGCTTTGTTCCCACCTGGATGCAGCCCACAGAAAACGTCACCATCTCATCAGGAGCCAGACGGGCCTTCAAAAGAGCCGGAGCCTGAGCCAGGATCTGCACAATGCAGGCTCCCGGATCCACACACAGATCCGGACGGCTGCCGTGACCTCCTTCTCCCTGTACGGTCACGTCAAAAGCTCCCACCGAAGCCATTCTCGGCCCCGGCTGTACAGAAACCTTTCCGCAGTCTAGATCGGCATACAGGTGAAGTGCCCACGCATGGTCTATGTGATAGTGGCTTAATGCCTCCAGCATGGCATCAATGCTCCAGCCGCCTTCCTCCGCCTGCTCGAAGCAGAACATGATCGTTCCGCATAAGGATTCTTTGATCTGCGTCAGAACCTTCAGGGCCCCCAGAAGAACTGCCATGTGGCCGTCATGGCCGCACAGATGTCCCACTCCCGGAATTTTTGACACGCATTCTTTCTTTCCCACCAGATTATTCTCTGATTCCTGGGTGGACAGCGCGTCCATGTCACTGCGAAGCAGCAAAGTCTGTCCCGGCCTTCCCGTTTCCAGGCGGCCAATGATCCCGTAGTCCCCCACCAGCTCATAGGGAAGCCCCATCTGGTCCAGCTCCCGCTTTATCACCTCGCAGGTATTCTTCTCCTTCATGCTTACTTCCGGATTCTCGTGGAAATACCGGCGCATTTTAATCACATAATCTTCCTGTTCTCTGGCCAGCTCCTTGATTTTTTCATCCAGCATACCCATTTTCTCCTCCATTCTCATAAGTGTTTTGTCTTTTTGTTTCTATCTTTTTCTGCCCGCCAAGCAAAACGGCTGACAGGAAAAATCCCGCAATACAGACGGCCGAAGCCCCCAGGTAAATGGCCGGGTAGCCTGCGCTCTCCGCCAGGACTCCCCATACGGCGGCTCCAAAGCCTGTCCCAATATCGGAAAAAAGCTGATAGGTGGCGTTTCCTGCTCCCCTGCGTTCCGGCAGCACCCGCTTCATGGCAGCTTTCTGAAGGGACGGCATCACCGCTCCCTGTCCCAGTCCCAGAAGCACTGCCAGAACCATAAGACCAGTCAGCGATCTCGCCCTCACAATCCCTGCAAAAGCTGCGGCCATCAGCGCCATGGCGGCCATCACCACCATCCTCTCGCTTTTTTTATCCACAACCTTTCCGACGATCAGGCGCACCGCGATCATTCCTGCGGCATAGACCAGAAAGAAAGAACCAATACTACCGATCCCAGTCTCTTTCGCGTAGGACGCAATGTACGAGATCACGGAAGTAAAACTGAATACTGCCAAAAGCTCCAGAAACGACGCCGGCAGAGCTGCAGGTTCCAGCACTTCCCTCAGCCGGAAACTGATGGAATCCTTTCTCGGCGCCCTGTAGATTACAAGCGCTCCCATCACTCCCGCGGCAATCAGCACCAGAGTGGCTGCCAGATAAAGGCCCCTGTAGTTATTTCCCACTCCCAGACCGATCAGCCACAGGCCGGCCGCCGGTCCGATCGCCATCGCCACTGAATTTCCCAGGGTATAAAATCCCATTCCCTCGCCCAGTCTTGCAGGCGGCGTCACATCTGCTACAGCCGCGCCTGAAGCTGTGGTAATACAGGATAATCCGGCTCCGAACAGAAGCTGCATGGCGGCGATCACCCAGATTTTTGGAAACAGGGCGATGACCAGAGTGGAGCAGGCAAACATTCCGGCTCCGATCACCATAAAGCTCCTTCTTCCGTACCGGTCCGTCAGCGGCCCTGATACCAGCCGAACAGCGATGGATGCCACCGTCAAAAGCAGGGTCAGTTTTCCGGCCTCCGCCGTGTTTCCTCCCGCCCATGTCACCAGCATGGGAAAGGTAGACATGGCCATCTGCCTCACAGTAAAGGCCGCCAGGGTAATCAGTACCAGAAGTGAGAAGTTTTTTGTCCACAATTTCTCCATTTTCATCATCCTCCGACTTTCTTCTTCCAGTACCTTTATTCTATTTTCACAAATGCTAAAAGTCGAATATCTTTTTCGTCCGTTCATAACCATATGGTTATAGCTGAAGCCGTCAAATGGATCTGCGGGTATTTCTCCCGGCTCGTTTTATGAGAAAATAAATGGATTGAAAATTTATGGGAAATTTAATACAATAAGAAATTAAGATTTGCTGTTTCTGATATATTGCAGATAATTTTTTAGAAAGGAGGGCGCAGATATGAACCTGCTGGCCCTGCGCTATTTTTGTGAAGTGGCCCGCTGCGGCAATGTGACCGAAGTGAGCAGGCGGCTCCACGTCTCTCAGCCCGCCGTGAGCAAGAGCATCCACGGGCTGGAGGCGGAGCTTAACTGCACCCTTCTGACCCACACATCAGCGGGAATGGAATTGACGGAAAAAGGAGAACTGTTTTATGAGAAAGCCAGCGCGGCCCTGGATCTTCTGGATGAGGGGCAGAGGCTGATCGCCCCTTCTCCCCTGGCATCCGCGAAGACTCTGCGGATCGTCTCCTTTGTCCGCTTTGATTTCCTGCCCGAGCTCTACTTAGCCTTCCAGAAGCGGTATCCGGAAATCTCCCTGGAGATCCGCCATGCCACCTACCGCACAATCCTAAAAGAACACGAGTATGACGTGGCAATCCTGCCCGATTCCTGCCTCTCCTCCCACCAGGACTCTGTCTTTCTCCTGGAAGACGAATTTATGCTGGCCGTTCCCGGCACCCATCCCCTGGCGGACAGAGATCAGGTCACTCTGGAGGAAGTAAAAAACGAACCTTTTGTGGCCATGGATTTAAATTTTCCGGCCCGCCAGTATCTGGAAAAAATATGCAGGCAGGCGGGCTTTCAGCCTGTCATCACCATGGAATGCGACGAATTTTCCACCTATACGCGCTTTGTCCAGGCCGGCTACGGCCTATCTCTCGTCTCCACTTTGAGCAGCCTCCGTCTGACTGACCAGGTGCGTTTTCTCCATATCAGCAGCCCTCGCTGCTCCCGCATGATCTATCTCGCGTGGCCTTCCTCCCGGAGCGGATATCCTGCTCCGCGCACATTTGTAAATTTCTGCCGGGATTACGTAAAACAGTTTCTGTGACCTCTTTTGCGATGCTCCCATCTACATCCGGACCGCCAGTTCCCTTCTCCTGCACACCAGCTGCTCCACAAATTCTGTGGCCGGGGAGGCCAGCAGGCGGCTGGGCGGATCGCACTGCACCGCCCGGCCTTTTTCCATCACCAGCGTCCTGGTTCCCAGCTTCAGGGCCTCTTCAATATCATGGGTGACAAACATCACCGTCAGGTTTCTCTCCTTCTGTATGCGGAGGATCTCATCCTGCAGCTGGATTCTGGTGATCTCGTCCACCGCCCCAAAGGGCTCGTCCATTAGAAGGATGTCCGGAGAGGCCGCCAGAGCCCTGGCGATGCCCACCCGCTGCCTCTGTCCGCCGGAAAGTTCTCTGGGAAAGCGGCCCGTCAGGCTCTCATCCAGACCGACCAGCCGGAGAAGTTCTCCGGCCTTTTTTCTTCCTTCCTCCCCCTTCCAGCCGGAAAGGCCGGAGATGGAAGGCACGTAGGCAATGTTTTTCGCCACAGTCATGTGGGGAAACAAACCCACGTTCTGAATGGCATAGCCGATATGGCGGCGCAGGCTGACCTGATCCGTCTTCTGCACGTCCTGTCCCCGGACGAGCACCCGGCCCCCATCCGGGGCGATCAGCCCGTTCACCAGCTTGAGGGCCGTGGTCTTTCCGCAGCCGGAGCGGCCGATGACCGTGAGAAAATCTCCCGGAAACACGTCCAGGGAAAATTCTCTCAGCACCGGCTCTGCCCCGTAAGACTTTGACACCTGTTCAAAACGAATGATCGGTTCCATTCTCTACTCCTCCAGCAGACCTTTTTCTGTCAGGAAGTCTCTGGCCACGTCCTTCTCGTCCTTTCCTTCCACTTCCACCTGGTAGTTGAGATTTGCCATCTCCTGATCGCTTAAAATCCCGTCCATCTTCATGAGGGCATCCTCCAGCCCCGGAAACTTCTCCAGGGAATCCTGGCGGACAACTGTAGAGCAGTAGTAATTGACCTGAAGGTGCTTGTCATCCTCCAGCGCCCTCACATCCATGGCCTCATTGCCCAGCTGCGCGTCTGTGGTGTAGGCGTTGGTCACGTCAATGTCTCCGGACGCCAGCGCCTGATATTTTAAGCCGATGTCGATGTCGGCCACCTTTCCGAACTCCAGGCCGTACGTCTCACAGAGTGCCGGGAAACCGTCCTCCCGCTCCAGATAATCCGGGTTTCCGCCGAAAGTCAGCTCTCCCGCCACAGGAGCTAAGTCGCTGGTCTTTGTCAGACCGTACTCGTCGGCCACCTCTCCCCGCACCACCACGGTGTAGGTGTTGTTGAAGCCGTAGAGTCCCAGCCAGGTCATGCCGTATTTTTCCTCGTACTCCTTCTTTAACTCCTCAAACATCTCCTCATCGGTCATTCCGTCCGCAGAGTGTCCCAGCACCAGGACCCAGCCGCTGGACGTGTACTCCGGATACAGGTCAAATTCCCCCGCCTCCATGGCCGGCTGAATATTGCTGGTTCCTCCGCCGATCCCTTTGGTGATCTCCACAGAATATCCCGTCTCATTTTCAATGAGCAGGCCCAGCATTTCTCCCAGAATGTACTGCTCTGTCATAGGCTTCGTGGCAATGCGCACCGGATCTGTGACCGCGGCTGCCCCGCCGTCCTTCTCCGCCGCCTGGCTGCTCTCCGCTGCCGTCTCCTCTTTGGCTGCTTCGCTCTCCGCTCCAGTCTCCTTTGCGCCGCCGCCTCCGCAGCCCGCCATAGTTCCCACAAGGGCCGCTGCCAGAGCCGCGGCCGTCCACAATTTCATTTTCTTCATGTCAGCTACCTCTCTTTTTAAAGTATTTTTCCAGTTTACCCAGAACCAGGTCAAAGATCAGGGCCAGCAGGGCGATGAGAATACTGCCCGCCGCCGTCATGGCCGGATTGTAGATCGTGATTCCCCGGTAAATCGCCACTCCCAGACCGCCGGCGCCCACAAAGGACGCGATTCCGGCCACAGAAATGGTCATAACCACCATATTCCGCACTCCTGCCAGGATCACTCCCGCTGCCATGGGGAGCTTGACCCGCACAAGAGTCTGCATTCTGGTGCTGCCCATGCCTTCCGCCGCCTCCAGAATATCCCGGTCCAGCGTGGTCAGGCCCACATAAGTGTTGCGCACCATAGGCATGATTCCGTAGATTGTGAGGGCGATCACCGCCGTCTTGTTGCCGATGCCGCTGAACGGGATCAGAATGCCTAACAGGGAAATGGCCGGGATGGTGTACATCACGTTGCACACGCCCATCACCGCCGGCGCGATCTTCGGATGCTCGGAGATCCAGATCCCCAGCAGCAGGCCGATGGTGAGGGAGATGGCAATGGCGCTGAGCGCCAGCACAATGTGATCGGCAAGCAGGCCGGCAAACCAGTCTGCTCTCTCCCGGTACAGGGTAAAAATGGATGACAACAGTTCCATCATGTTTACATCCTCCTTCACTGCGGACGTTCTCCCGAAACAATCCGGAAAGCAGTCCGGGCAACAGGCAGAGATCTTTTCCCCGTCCTGACTGCCGCAGATCTTCCGGATTTCGGCCCGGAGGTTCTTGCGTCCGCCGTACCCGCATATTATAATACATTTATGCGCAGCTTGTACACATAAAAAAACAGACAGGAGTTAAATTTATGAAAATTATCGTGATCGACGGCCAGGGCGGCAAAATGGGAAAAGGCGTGGTGGAGCAGTTAAAAAAGGCCCGCCCGGAGCTGGAACTGATCGCCGTGGGGACCAACAGCATCGCCACCTCCGCCATGTTAAAAGCCGGGGCGGACGCGGGAGCCACGGGTGAAAATCCAGTGATCGTCAACAGCAGAGACGCGGACATTATCATCGGACCCATCGGCATCGTCATCGCCAATTCTCTTCTGGGAGAGATCACTCCGGCCATGGCCGTGGCCGTGGGGAGCAGCCCCGCCCAGAAGATCCTCATTCCTTCCAGCCGCTGCCATCAGTTTGTGGCCGGGTGCCGGGAACTGCCTCTGGGGGCCTATATCCGAGAGGTTGTGGAGCGGGTGGATGAGCTGCTGGGGGAGAAGGACTGAAGGACTTCCTCCCCGGCAGATTCTCCAAACTCTCAGGCGAGATACTCCTTCGCAATCTCATCCAGCCGGGCGGCAATCAGGGAGAATTCCTGATTCAAATCCAGGGATTTCACTCCGATCCTGCTGCCGCCCATAAAAAAGGTGCCGTCCGGAGCTATTGTCTCCCCGGTTTTTGCATACAGCAGCAGGCCGGAGACATTTCCCGCTCCGGCTGCGTCCTGGTTTTTTACATAGGTAAAAATCTGATACAGATTGGCAGAATGAAACGTGGTTTTTTCGTACTGTTTCTGCATGATCCGGCTATAATATTTGGCGTCTATAATCAGTATTTTTTCCTGATTTCTCAAAAAAATATCGGTCTGCATAACTGGGAGAAAACGGATCATCCGTTCCTCCGTTTCCGGATCCAGGTTCCATTTTACCTGGGCCGCCTTCACCTCTGTCAGATATGAGTGATGTTTCTTAAAATATTCCAGTACAAATCTTTCATAGAGCCGGTGCATATGACTCTCAGAAAAGGCTGCCATCTTATAATGTCCCTTTTCTGTAGTCTGCAGCATTCCGTTCAGCACAAAATAGCAGATGTTCATGAGCATTTCATAGTTTTTACTGCTGCGCTGATACCGAAGTCCGGACCATCGGATCTCTGAAATTTCAACAAGATCGATTTTCTCAAAAAACAGCAGCGCCCTTTTCAGGTCTTTCCTGCGTTCCGCATTTACACCGGGATCTCTCATCAGAATCACCATCGTCGTCTTCAGGATCTGATTGAAAATATTATTGGCCGACAGTTCATCATGTTCACAGGACAGCATTCTTTTCTGACGGATCTTATTCTCAATCGTACCGCAGAGATTCAGTTTTCCCCTCATTCCAGAGAGATTTTCCGTCACTGTGACGTATTCCCTGTACAGTCCCTGCTTCAGCTGCCAGGACACGCCTTTAAACAGGATCGCCGCAAACAGATCCTGAATCTGCTCAAAGTTCTCTGATGCAACCTCCTCAAAATTCTTCCTCTGAAGCACCCGGAACGCATAAGTAAGCATATAATAGATATTTTTGATCAGAATTCCCTTATCCTCAGTCATCGAACACTCCGCTCAGCCTATTTTCCCAGTTCCGCACGGTCTTTTTATCATCAAACCAGTATTCCTGCAGCATGGGGATGATATCATAATACACAACCGACTTCATCCACTCCTCTGTGCAGGATTCTCTGCTCTGCCCGCAGAAATAACTGTGTCCGATGCAGAAGCCTTCTCCCAGAGAATCGTCAGCCGCGATCGCGCGGTTCAGATCAGCAATCTGTTCCATCAGCATATTGAAAGTTTCATTCTGCAGAGATTCTTGATAAGCCCGGAAACCATCCGTGCGGAAGCCTGGTTCCATCTCAAAAAAGCTGAACCGGCGTCTGAGGGCATAATCCATCATGGCCAGGCTCCTGTCCGCCGTATTCATCATGCCAATTATATACAGATTCTCCGGAACGAAAAATTTGTCTTTGCTGTAAGCGAGGCTGATCGCCTCTCCCCTGTAATCTTTTTCAATCAGCATCAGAAGCTCCCCGAATATTTTGCTTAAGTTTCCGCGGTTAATCTCGTCAATAATAAAAAAGAAATCCTTTTCCGGTTCTCTGGCCGCATGAATACAGGCCCGGTAGAAAACGCCGTACGTCATCTGAAAGCCATCCTCACACGGCTTATATCCCATTATAAAATCCTCATAAGAGTAGTTCTGATGGAACTGGACGAAATTGATCCGGGAATCATCCTTTTCTCCCATAATCGAATATGCCAGACGTTTGGCCGCAAATGTTTTCCCCACTCCCGGCGCTCCCTGAAGGATCAGATTTTTCTTATTCTTCAAAAGGATTTTCAGCGTATCGTACTGTTCTGCCGTCATATATACCTGGCTCAGAAAGTCTTCTTTTGTATAAGGTTCCAGTCTGGGGATATTCTCTTCCAGAAACTTATAAAACCTGTCCAGCTTTATTTCCGGGATTGTTTTTCCTTCTCTCTTAGCCGCCAGAATCCTGTTCCATTTTGAAATGATCATTCCGGCCAGTTCGTCTGTTATGACGATCCGCTCTCCCAGCCGGCTGAGCGTCCATATTCCTCTGGGAGAATCATTCCTCAGAAACCCCTCGTAATTCAGATAGTTTCTCGCCCAGTCAATATCATTGATAATGACAGAGGTTCCGGAATGATGGACCTGACTCAGCTCTTCTTCTGAAACTTCATAGAGCTCCACGATCTTTTCATGAATCTCCTGGATCGGAGCACTGCCTCCCAGCTCTCTCAAAGCAAGAATTACCGGATACATCCACTTTTTAAATCTGGCGTTGGACTGAAGTTTACCATAATCCACAAAAGTCTCTTCCTCCTGTTTCTGCTCTGCGTACAGTCTCACCGCTGACAAATCTGCTTTTTTCAGCGCCTCCTTCAGCTCATCTCTCAGTTTCCAGACATATTCTCCCGGCACATTCTGCGGAGCATCCCGCCCGGTATAAAGGACTGTCCAGCACCTGGCGGCCGTTTCAGGCTTTTTAAAGGAACGGCTGAAACGACCTGCAACGCGCTCCGCCAGCTCATAAGAGCCTTTTCGGTAAAAGTCGCTGGACTCTCCGTATTTTAAAGAAAGCTGTCTGCAGGCTGCTTCTCCTCCCATGTCCAGAAAACGTTTCATGATCTCCAGGCTTTCTTTTGTAAATACAGATGGATCCCGCAGCAGTCCGGCCCACTCCGCAGCAGATATATCCGGAGCATAATCCTCCGAAAACCAGGCACTTTCCCCCTGCTTTATCTGGTTCCCTTCCCGCTCTATTCTGGGAAAACGAGGCTGACTGACAAAAAAGCCGATATCTGACGTCATTGTGGTCCTGCCGGCATCCTCATAGCAGTCTTTCGTCAGGACACCGTTTAACAGATCACTCAGTTCTCCGTCTTCCATGACAATATTCCTGATTTCATTATAAAGCTGAAAAGTTCCCTCAATGTTCCATGCAGTATTCCCTTTTTTAGGAGAGAAATCACTGTCAACCGCCTCCGTCAGCTTTTTGACTGCTGAATATTTGTAAATATAATATTTTTCCGGATACCTCAGCCAGAGATAAGTCGTCACCGCATTAAGACTCTGGTAATGCTGCCGCCAGGCGCCGTCATTATATTTTTCTCTCAGTGCCTCCGCATCTGACTGGAACTGACTGATACGGTCTGTCAGTTTTTTCGTCTCATCAAACAGGTCATAAAACATGGCCCGAACCGTCTCCGGGTCTTCTTCCGCAAAAAATGTTATCATTCTGCGGGGAAAATTTCTTATGCTGGCCAGCAGATTGTCTGCTTTTTCTGTTGCCTCCTGAAACATCCCGGAAAAATCCGGCGCGTCAATATCCCAGCATTTCTGAAAATGCAGAACCGCTTCCCACTTATACTTTTCTCCAGGCCAGCGAAGCAGAAAATTTTCTTTATAGGCGGAAATCACTTTTTCCAGCTTTTCTCTGTTAAACATATCCTTCTCCTTTTTGCCGCATTCAAGCAGCAGCTTTTCTCCATTCTATCACGCGCCTGTCTCCCCGGCAACCAGGATCATTTGAGCGCAGTTTCCTGTCAAATGAAAAACAGGCGTCCCCGCCGCCGGTCTCTCCCGGGGCAGGACGCCTGTCCGTTTCATGAACCTGTCCTCATTTTCTGTTTTATTCCGCCTGATCCGGCTTATTGGCAGACTCGGCCTCCTCTTTTCCAGGCTCTTCCTGGGCCTTCTCCGGTTCTGCCTCCGCGTTCAGCTCAGTTTCCTTTCCTTCGGTTTTCTCTCCCTCCGGTTTCTCCTCAGCCGTCTCCGCAGAAGACTTCTCCATCACCCGGCCGGCCGTGTCCTTCTCCGGACTGCCTTCCTCCGGCTCCGGGATTCCCTTCACCTCGCGGAAAATCTTCATAAATTCCTTGCCTGTGATGGTCTCTCTCTCGATCAGGAACTCAGCGATCTTATCCATCGCCTCCCGGTTTTCCGACAGCAGGCGCTTAGCCTCCGCATAGGCACGCTTTAAGATCAGCATGACCTCCTCGTCCACTTCCGCCTCTGTCTTATCGCTGCAGTTGAGCACTGCGCGGCCGCTCAGATACTGGCTCTCCTGCGTCGCCAGGCCCATCAGTCCAAATTTCTCAGACATGCCGTACTGGGTCACCATGGCCCGGGCCACCCGCGTCGCCTGCTCAATGTCATTGGCCGCCCCCGTCGTCACAGTGTCAAATACCAGCTCCTCCGCCGCCCGGCCGGCCAGATAGCCCACCAGCATGGCGTCGATCTCTTTTTTCGTATTTAAGTATTTCTCTTCCTCCGGAACGTGCATCACGTATCCCAGGGCACCCATGGTGCGGGGCACAATGGTGATCTTCTGAACCGGCTCCGCATCCTTCTGAAGGGCAGAGACAAGGGCATGGCCCACCTCGTGGTAGGAAACAATCCTTCTCTCCTCCTTACTGAGGATCCGGTCTTTCTTCTCCTTGCCCACCAGGACCACTTCCACAGCCTCAAACAGATCCTTCTGGGAAACTGCTTTTCTGCCGTTCTTCACTGCCATGATCGCCGCCTCGTTCATCATGTTGGCCAAGTCGGCGCCCACAGCTCCGGAGGTCGCCAACGCGATCTCCTCAAAATCCACCGTATCGTCCAGGAGCACATCCTTGGAGTGAACCTTCAGAATATTGACACGGCCTTTCAGATCCGGCTTATCCACGATCACCCGCCGGTCAAAACGTCCCGGTCTCAGAAGAGCCGGGTCCAGGATCTCCGGCCGGTTGGTGGCTCCCAGAACCAGAAGTCCCTTGGAAGAATCAAAACCGTCCATCTCGGAGAGCAGCTGGTTTAACGTCTGCTCCCGCTCGTCATTGCCTCCGCCGTAGCGGGAATCGCGGCTCTTTCCTATGGCATCGATCTCATCAATAAAAATAATGCAGGGGGCGGATTCCTGGGCCTGCTTGAACAGGTCACGCACACGGGACGCGCCCACGCCCACGAACATTTCCACAAAATCAGATCCGGTGAGGGAGTAAAAGGGCACATGGGCCTCCCCGGCAACCGCCTTCGCCAGAAGGGTTTTTCCCGTTCCGGGCGGTCCCACAAGCAGTGCTCCCTTCGGCAGCTTGGCGCCGATCTTGGTGTATTTTGCCGGATTGTGGAGGAAATCCACAATCTCCGTCAGCGACTCTTTCGCCTCGTCCTCCCCGGCCACATCCTTGAAAGTCACTCCCGTTTCCTTCTGGACATACACCTTCGCGTTGCTCTTTCCAACGCCCATGATTCCGCCTCCGCCCATGCGGCGCATCATCATGGTCATCAGAAATACCAGGAAGCCGAACCACAGCAGGGATCCCAGAATATCCAGCATCAGGCTGTCCGTCTGCTGCAGCTTGCGGATCTCAATGTTCTGATTCTCCAGTCTCTGGGTCAGCTGGTCGTCGCTCTCCATGCGAACGGTGTAATACCTCTTCAGCGGTGAAAAACCGTCCACGCTGCTCTTGGGATGAATCTCGATCTCTGAACTTCCCACCGCCACTGACTCGATCTGTCCGTCCTCCACCATCTGGATGAACTGATTGTAGGTCAGCTCCTCTTCCGAACTGCTGGCAAGAGTGCTCTTCATAAAATAAACGGTGGCAAATGTGATCAGGGCAGCGATCAGAAGTATGGTGATCGTCTGGTTGTTTTTCGGCGATTTGCCATTGCCGTTCTGTTGGTTATTATTCATATGTGCTTATTCTCCATTCCGGATAGAATCCTCTCCTATCCCACATTATTATAATATCGCTCCATTCATAAATCAATAAACAAAAAATAAAATTTTCCCATGTATTCTTTCCCGCCGCTTCAGAGAAACTGATACTGAGGTGATGACATGAAAGAAGAAAAAACCATCGACTACCGGGAACATGAGGACTCCTGCCTGCGCTGGTCCGGCTCCTCCATGGACTGCACCGGCCTGATCCCCGCTCTCCCAGAGTCTGAGGCACAGCTGGAATTCTACGATGAGCTCTATCCCTTCCTGCCCCGGGCTTCTGCATGCGCCGTCCGGCCGGATCCCAAACCTCCCGCCTCAAAACGGCCGGATTCCAAAAATCCGGGATGACCCACGTCAGGCGGATCCGTTTCCGGGGGCCGGATCGTTTCCTGAAAAGCGCCGCAGGCCCGCACCTGCGGCGTTTTTTCCGCCTGGGCCCTCTTTTTCAGACAAACACCGCCTGCTTCAGCACCATATAGAGCACTGTGCCCACGCCGATGCTCAGCATGGAATTTTTCTTCCATCTATGAAGGACTGCCACCGCAAGCACCGCTGCCGCCTCCGGGACTCCCCAGGCGGACAGATCACTGCCGCCGGAGGCAAGCTGCCCGAAGGCGGAGAGAAGCGGCGTCCGCAGACAGTAGACCACCAGAAGGCCGATCGTTGCATAGGGCAGTGTTTTTCCTAAAAATTCCACAAACGGCGGCGTTTTCCGTTCTCCCCGGAAGATGATAAACGGCAGAAAACGGCTGAGCAGAGTGGCCGCCGTCATCGCCCCCACAATTCCCACGGATGTTCCCAGATTTTCCATCTTATCTGCTCTCCTCTCTCTTCTTTTTAAACTGCCAGGCGATAAACAAAACGGCAAGGATCACCGCCATGGCCGGAATGATAAACTGGTCAGCCCCGAAAATCAGCAGACAGACCAGAGTCGCCCCCACCCCCAGCAGGGCCGACGGCCGGCCGGATTTCTCCTCCCACTGTCCGGCAAAAATCACCACAAACAGAGCCGTCAGGGCAAAATCCATTCCCGTCGTGTCAAACGTGAGAAGGCTCCCAAGCAGAGCGCCGAGAAGCGTGCCTCCCACCCAGTAGCAGTGGTCCAGAAAGGCGATCCAGAAAAATACTTTGTCCCGGTCCAGTTCCCGGGGCGGGTTTTCCGCACAGAGCACCGAAAACGTTTCGTCGGTCAGGGCAAAGATCAGATAGGGCCGGAACCGTTTCACCGTCCGGAACTTGTCCAGCATGGATATGCCGTAAAACAGATGTCTGGCGTTCAGCATCAGGGACATGAGAAAACCGTAGAGCGGGCTCACCCCCGCCGCCAGCAGGGAAACTCCCAGATACTGAAGGCTTCCCGCATATACCACAATGCTGATCACCACGGACCAGACCGGGCCGAAGCCGCTGTCCGCCATAAGAATTCCGTAAGCCGCTCCCAGCACCAGATATCCGGCCATCACCGGCACGGTCCTGGGAAAGGCATATTCCAGTTCTGTCTTTTGTCTGTTCATACTCGCTCCCGTCTCTTTCCGGCATTTGCTTCTGCTTGACAAACACCTGATTCTTTCCGTAAAATTGTATTTTATTGTAGCGAGTATGGAAAAATTTGTCAATGAACGAGGTGTTGGATATGGATTATCTTTCCTGTGAGCTCTGTCCCCGCCGCTGTATGGTCAACCGGGAGGAAGCGGCCGGTTTCTGCCGCTGCGGCACGGCTCCCCGGATCGCCCGGGCGGCCCTGCATCTGTGGGAAGAGCCCTGCATCAGCGGAACCCGGGGCAGCGGCACTGTATTTTTCAGCGGCTGTACACTGAAATGCTGCTTCTGCCAGAATTACTCCATCAGCAGCGAGGGATTCGGAAAGGACATTACGGTCCGCCGTCTGGCAGATATTTTTCTGGAACTGGAAGAGAAGGGAGCCCACAACATCAACCTGGTGACCCCCACCCAGTACGTGCCGTCCATCCTGTCCGCCCTGGACCTGGTCCGCCACCGTCTGTCCGTCCCCATCGTCTGGAACAGCGGCGGCTATGAACGGCTGGAAACCCTGAAGCTGCTGGAAGGCTATGTGGACATTTATCTTCCGGACCTGAAATATAAAAGCAGCGCCCTTTCCAGGCGCTACTCCGGCGCGGCGGATTATTTTGACGTCGCATCAGAGGCGGTTTCCGCCATGATCCGGCAGACGGGAGCTCCTGTTCTGAAGGAGGAAGACGGCTGTACTCTGATGAAACGGGGCGTCATCATCCGCCACATGGTTCTTCCCGGTCAGAAAGAAGATTCCAAGCAGCTTTTATTCTGGATCCGGGACCACCTTCCCCAGGACCATTTTTTCCTCAGCCTGCTCAGCCAGTACACTCCATTTTACCGCAGCCGGGAATTTCCGGAAATCAACCGGCGGATCACCTCCTACGAATATAACCAGGTACTGGACTGCGCGATCCGCCTGGGGCTGACCAAAGGCTTTATGCAGGAGAAAAGCAGCGCCAAAGAAGAATATACTCCTCCTTTTGATCTGGAAGGTGTCGATCCTCAGCCCTAGCCCGGGCATTTTCCAGGAGGGTTTAGGGACGGGCAGAGAGGACTTCGGCGCTGCCGGCCGGATTTTCCGCTTCTCCGCACAGAATTTGCCGTTTTCCCGCACAGAAAAAGGCGGATATCGAATTTTCTTTTCTTCGACATCCGCCCTTAAACTATCTCATCCATTGGACTGATTTCCTTTCTCTATTCTGTTTTCTCACTTATTTACTTTTCTCTTCCTCCGTGCTCTTAAGTTCTCTGACATTTCTCATTCTCTTGCCTGCAGGTTCCTCCGTTTTTCATTCACCATACTTTCTCGTCATACAGTCAATGGAGAAATGCCTTCTGCTGCAGGTTCCTGTCTGTTCTGATCTTATTTGCTTTCGGATTCCAAGTGTTCCTGCGTTTCACCTTCTCTTAAGGGAAACGAAAATTAACTCTCCGGCGGTCTCACCCTTTCCTTTTTATTTTTTGTCAATTCTTTTTCTCATCTTTTCTTCTCTCTTCTCTTTTGATGTCTTAAGTATAGTCTCTTCCTGCTATTTTGTCAATACTTTTTATGATATTTTTATATTTTATTTGTCTTTAAAGTCATAATTTCTTATATTATTAGAATTTTATGAAAATATTAGAATTTATCAGCAATTTATCCCTTCTATTGCAATACATAAATATACATTTTTAGTGAATTTTATTCAAAATTATCCCCAAGGGAAAAGGGAACTGGAAATAATTTCCAGCTCCTCTTTCTGCCATGGATCTTTTTCCTTCCTCTTTCCCCTCAGGGTCCTGCAACCCCTGATATTTACTGGCTTTTTTCTTTCTCGGGCAAAATTTTCCCGGCCTTCTGGATGGCATTTTCCACCCGATTTTATTTTCTGTTCCAGTTTTGGATAATGTACATATACGGTGAATAACGGTTTAATAGAACCAAAAGGAGTGATGCAGATGGTCAGTTATGACAGGCTGTGGGAAACGATGAAACGGTCTAATATCAGCCAATACCGCCTGATCAAATATTACGGTGTCAGCGCAGGACAGATTGGCAGACTGAAGAAAAATATGTATGTTTCCACACATACCATTGATATGCTTTGCAACATTCTCAGATGTAATGTAGAGGATGTCATGGAAGTAAAGCTGGATCCGGAAAATAACTATTATCACAACTGAACTTGGGGGTTCTGAAGAGGTATATGAGTTTTCACTCATACACCTCTATTTTCTTTTCTCCCCATAAGCGCAGAAGATCAAAAGCAGGATGCCGGCCAGCCCCGCGATGAGCGCAGCGGGAAATCCCGCCGGATCTCCCAGCCCGGGCAGCCGGCGGCGCTCACTTCTCACATCGGCCGGATAATAGGCATAGATTCTTCCGATCCGCTCTGGTGCGGACCCCGGCTCCGGAATCGGGGCCTCAGGGCCTGCCGGCGGATTCTCCGGCTCCGGCTCTTCTCCCGGCAAGCGGGGTTTTCCCCTCTCCCGGTCTTTTCCCTTTTTTCTGTTTTTTAAGATTACCAGCTTTTCCCCTTCTGATTCAGACAGGCGAAACCACACCGGCTCTGCCCGCTGATAGCCAGAAGGCGCCTGTACCTCCTCCAGCACATACCATTCTCCTGCCTTAATCTCCTGGCTGATCCGGTGGGGAGTTTCTCCCGAAACCCAGCGGTCCGCCTCCGTCCCATCCTCCCGCTTCAGCACAAGCAGTGCCCCGGAAAGCTCCCCTGTTTTATTTTCATCCTGTTTGGATATCGCCAGACTCCGTTTTCGGTTGAAAACTTCCAGCTCTGTCCATCGTCCGTCATCTCCCAGACAGACCCTTCTCTTTCCCGCAGCCTGCTCTGTCCCGTCTGAAAATACGGCGGATTCTGTCAGAGTGAACGCCCCGCTTCCCGGGCCTTCCGGTTCTTTCCCGTCCGCCAGACGTATGATTTCCCAGCCTTTGCCCGGACGCCATCGCCTGATCTCTTTATGATCCGGACCTGTAAGCACAGCCTGCACATGCAGCAGTTTCCTGGAAAAGCAGGGCGGAAGCGGTTCTCCCCCTTTCCGATGCAGAAGCGTTTCCCGGGCGACCTGCTCCTCTCCGCCGCCGGACAGAATCTCCTTTGCCCAGATCCATCCGTCAGATACAGAAAGAGAGCTGCCGGAATCACCGGAAACAGACGGTGGCTGTTTCCCCTTTTCTTCTGCCGTTTCTGTCAAACATTCTGAGGCAGCCGGCCGAAATCCTTTTACTTTCAGGGCAGTCACCGCTGAACCGGATCTCTGAATGCCGATTCCGCCCAGGCTGTCTCCGGTCATACAGATCTCTCTTCCATCCTCTGACATGAGAAACCACATCTCTTTTGACGGGCCATATCCGTCAGGAGTCTCCGTCTCCCTCAAAAGATAAAGTCCGCCCGCCTCCAGTCTGCCCGTGATCTTATGGGGAGTCCCGTCTGATACCCAGCAGTCCAGAGCTTCTCCCTCTGCCTGCAGCTGCTCTCCTGACTGAATCTGCTCCTCTGCCCGCAGCTGTTCTTCTGCTGGAAGCTGCTCTCCTTCCCGCAGCTGCTCTCCTTCCCGGACCGCTCGGAATATCTCCAGACGCGCCCCGGACACGGGAACGCCGCTGTCATAATCCGTTTTTAAAACCAGGATCTCAGTTTTCTTATCCTGCACCGTCCAGTCAGCCAGAAGCTCTGTCTCCTCCTGATCCTCAAAAGAGAATTCTGCCGGCTCCCAGGAAATCTGGTAAAACTGCGGAGGACGAGTCTCTTCCAGACGGTAGTGAAACGGTTCCACCCGGCCGTTTTCCGTCACCTTTCCCACGGGAAGATCAGAAACGGAGGCGATCCCGTCCTCCCCGGTCGTCATTTCCCAGCTCTGTCCCGTATCCCGGTTCGACAAAGTAAACACTGCCCCCGAAAGGGGGATCTCTCCGCTCTCATCCGTCTTTCTCACCATCACCCGCCCTGTTTTTACGCGGTTGACACCGGATACGACTGCGGTTTCCTCCTCTTTTACAGTCAGAAGGACCGGTTCCATGGGAATATAGTAGGGCGGCGGTTCCAGCTCTGCCAGATAATAGTCTCCCGCTCCTGCCCGCCGGATCCGGTGCAGGCGCAGATCTCCCGCCTCCATTCCGCCGGGAATCATCCCCAGAGCGGCCTCCTCTTTTGTATACACACCGTCTGAGCCGGAGCGCCATGTCGTCACCAGATGAGCATCGTCCAGAACTGCTTCTCCCTGATCTCCTGCCCGGTAAAGTCCCATCAGGGCCCCTTCAACCGGGCGGCCGTCCTCGCCTTCCTTTCCTGCCAGAACTGAGCGCTCCCGGTTTTCCATGGAATAGAGCTGAAGCTCATCCGTCCGGCCAATCTCCACCAGCACCGGGTCGGCCGGGAGAAATCCTTCCGGAGTCCTAGTTTCCACCAGAACATACAGCCCTTTCCCATTTTCCCGGCCGCCGTGAAACGGCAGCCGCTCCACGTGATGGCGGCCGTCAGCCGTATTATAGCTGACCGCATTCACTCCCGGTTCCGGCGAAAATTCCCTGTAATGGAACTGATATTCAAATGTCAGAGCAGAGGAATTGCTGCTGAATGCAATGCGGATCACATCCCCATCATCAGCTCTCCAGAGCTGGATCCCGCTCTCCTTCCCTGCCGTTTCCTCAGAGGCGATCCTCACTGCCTGCCGTTCCAAAAGCCAGGAAATCTCCGTTCTGCCGTCCCCATTCTCCAGAGCCTTTCTGAAACCGGCCCGGTCCTCCTGGCTCATGGATTCCGGAAACAGAACGCTCTCCTCCCCGGCCACGATCCGGCCGCCTTCCGGCGACAGCCAGACCTGATCGGAGACGGAACTTCTCACAGCAGACCGCTCCTCCTTCCAAGATACCGTGTCAAAATCCGTCCCATACTCCTGAAACATCTTCTCATAATCCCAGGTAAATCCAGTCAGCGAGCGGTCGCTCCCCAGGCCGGTGAGTTCACCGATCCAGGAAATAAGGCGGGAAAACACAGATTTCTTTTCATAGATCCTGGTATCCGTCACCTGCGTATACTCCAGACAGTCCTCCGTCTGCCAGACTTCCACCGGCTCCGTTTCCTTCCAGAGCGGCCGCCCCTGTCCGTCTGTGAGCGGCACACCTCTGCTGTCCGTCCTGGCGGGATAGAGGGCCAGTTCCGCCCGCATGCGGTTGGAAAGAGGAACTTTTCTTCCGTCTTCCAGCGTATATTTAAAGAAAGCAGCCCTGGTGTGGTCGTCGTTCAGGCTGAAATACTGAAGTTCCCCGGCGGAAGAGATCTCGATCGGCGCCGACGCCGGCAGACAGCCGGGCGGAGCATCCCGCTCTTCCAAAAGATACGTTCCCGCCGGGATCCCCTCAAAAACAGCCGGTTCGCGACTGCTGGTCCAGGAAAGAACGCTCCCGCCCGTCTTTTCCCACCGAAATTCTCCTGCGGCCGGATCATATACCTTTCTGGCAGGATAAAGGGCCAGCTCTGCTCCGGCGATTCCTTCATAGCGGAAAGTTCCTTTTCCCTTTAAAAATATTTCCGGCTGATCCTTCTCTCCGGAGCCGTCTGACACCTCTGTCTGCCAGAGGTCCGGCCGGTCCACCTTCTGAAACAATACCTTTGTGGGCGATTCTTCCGCGGAGATGGTCTGCTCCTTCTCCGTCTCTTTCACCGTCACTGCCGCCGGCATCATCCTGCCCCAGCCGTCCGGAGGCGTTTTTTCTTCCAGAATGTACCATCCCGGCGCGATCCGCTCCAGCACGTCCGGCTGGCCGCCGCTCACTTCATCGGAAAACGGGTCGTTGACTTTTTTATCCCCTGTCCGCCATGTATTTTCCATGAGATATCCTTCTCCAAGGCGCCGGTACATGGTTTCTTCCGTCTGCAGCAGCTGTTTCGGCGTCTGGATCTGATAGCTGTTTTGATTATTGCAGCCCAGAGCCCCGTCCGGCCTGAAACAGAGGGGATCTCCGTCCCGGTCCGTGAGAAGCCGTCCTTTTTCATAGCTTTCCTCTGACTTCTGACTGTAGAGCGGCAGGCCGTGAACGTCCAGCACCGGACTCACCTCCCGCAGAAAACGCTCCCTTTCCCCGTCATAGGTCCCCACTGTATAGACAGCCCCGGAATCATCCTGCACAGCGGCAGCACGGTACGTCTGGATCTTTTCCCATCCTGCAGTTTCCCCTTCTTCCGTTTTCCAGACCCGCACCGGCCAGACCATCACGCCTTTTCCCGGATTTTCCACATAAGCCATCCCTGTATAGGGATCCACCAGACAGTCCCGGACTCCGTCCTGGTCCACATGGTACATCACAGTTCCTTCCGGAACCTGGTCAAACACATGATCTGTGCGGCTGTAGTGAAGCCTCTCGTAATCCGGGCACAGGATCTCCAGAAACGGCTGTCCGTCTTTCAGGGCAAAGGCCGGTTCCCCGTTTTTCAGGCCGATTGTCCGCCCGTTTCGGTCATATCCCAGATAGCGGCCGTCTTTTTTATAAAAAACTTCCAGATCATCCAGCCGGTAATACAAAATGTCTGTGTCCTCCCGCTGAACCCATACCGCCGTCCAGACGGCATTTTCCGAAGCTGACGGGTTGTCTGTCCCGGTCTTTTTAAGCACCAGACGCTCTCCCCCGAATCCCTTTTCCACATACATCCGGGACACGGTTCCATCCCGGCCCCGCTCCACTTTCAGTCCTTCATATCTGAGATCCTGGGTTTCCCCGCTCTCATTCAGGGCGATCCCTTCCCAAAGCGTCATTTCCGCTCCGGAGACAAACCTTTCATCCTCCGAAACCTCCTCTAAAGCCGCTGTCAGTTTTACCCGACCGGAAAATACTCCTTTTTCATAGAGAAGTTCTGCCTCCGTTCCCGAATCCTTCAGGCTCTCCATCTCCTCCAGAAAGCCTTTTTTCCAGCCGTATCCCAGATACCGCCCCGACGCGTTGTAAGCCAGCTCCAGATTCTCCAGACCGTATCTGCCGCCCAGCTCGGTCACGCTTCCTGTGAGCCTTCCGTCCAGGATCATCTCCGCCGTCTTCTCAGACGTCCTCCTTTTTTCTGCCGTGAGACGGATGGGAGAGTTGCGCACCTGGATCCGGACGGTGGACGGCAGCCTGCGGCTAACGTCCGAATCCTGGCCGGAGTACCGCTCTGCCCTCATCTTTTTCTCCGGATCACCGTCCAGGCAGAATGTCACCTGATCAGAGTACAGTTCCACCGCCACCGGCCTGCTCCTTACATAGCCGGCAGGCGGCCGCAGCTCCAGTATCACATAAACACCTGCCCCCAGCGGCCGCGGCAGAGTCACATATCCGGTGCTCTGGCCGCCCCAGACCAGTTCTCCTGCATCAGAGTCTGCCATTTTCTTTTCATCTGCCGTGGAAAATGCCAGGTATTCTCCCACCTTTTTCCCCTCAGTATCTGCAAGGCAGACCTGATCGTCCTCCCGGCAGACGGGTGTTCCGGCCGGGACTGTGCCGGCAAATCGCTCCGGCCGGCCTGAATTTCCGCCGGAAACCGGGGCAATATTCTCCGCCCCCATCGCCTCCAAAAATTCTCTGGATCCGAAAATCTCCGTATCTTCTTCATAAAAAAGCGCTTCTCCATTTCCGTCCGGATCCTCTCTCCTGGCACCGCGGAAAACGGCAAATATCGCTTCGTCGTGAAGGATCGGCTCCCCCGTCTCCCGGTCAGTCTTTTCTATGCGGAGAAATGCACGGAACAGCTGATTTTCCCAATCTTCAGAGGCATATCCTTCCAGCGGCCGGCCGGAGGGCATGCGGCCAGGATCAATGATCGTCCAGGGCACAAGAACCGGAGCATACTCCCCCTCCCAAACCGTCAGTACTCCCGTCATCCGGCGGATGCCGTCTCCCTCTTCCCCGTCTTCAGAGACAGATCCGTAGGGGAAATACTCTCCCACGGCCTGGTTGTGATAACGGCTCTCCCCGTTCTCCCGGCTGTAAATATCTTTAAACGGCCGGTATAAAGATTGGCTGATCTCATATCCCAGGCAGCCGTCTCCCTTCAGACGGTCCGGCTCCAGACCGTATTTGTACACCTGGAAATCCCCGTCCCGGCTGTGCGCCCGGATCACAAAGCCATTCTCCGGCTGTTCTCCTTCTCCCCACTCCTCCCGAAAGCGGATGTGAAAGGCCGCCGTCTGGTCCTGCGCGGACGCCTCCGGGTCATAAATATAAGATCTGCTGAACGTTCCGTCCTTTTCCCGGACGGAAGGCACCAAAATCTCCCTTGGCGGCTCTGTCTCATACTGCTTCTGCTTCATCTGCACCGGCTGCTGCTCCACTGCCACATAGATTCCATAGGGAAGATATCGGGATATTCCCACATAAGTTCCGTCTCCGTCCGGCTGACTGGCCTCCAGGGTCGTCAGATCCCCGTCCGTTCCGCCCTGGGCGCCGCTGTCCCAGGAAACAGCACAGATCTCATCCAGATCCCAGGCAAAGAATGGCTTCAGATAATTCCGCGCCTTCTTCACAGCCGCCTCGAGAGCCTGATCATGTACCTCCGTCATGGTCCCTGCCGTTCCCCCGGAAGGTTCCCGTTCGCCTCTCCCGTTATCCTGCGTCCGCTTTTTCACCTCGTCGGCCAGATACCAGTCGATGGCAAACTGCCGGACTCCATCCGACCGGCCCGGACTGCCGCCTTTTTCCTCATTCCGGTCCCACCAGTCTTCATTGGCCACTCTCACGGCGTGGAAAAATTTCTCATAATTGTAAGCCGTACCGCCATTTTCGGACTCTTTGCAGGTTTCCAGCAGATGGACATACCCCGGTTCCGGCTCATCTGCCAGCAGTCCGTTTTCATACGAATAGAGCAGATCTTTTGCTTCCACCGCTTCCTTCCGGACATTATTGCTGACCGCGCCGGTGGTTTTGGAATCCGTCAGATGGAGAACTTTTGTGTACAGGGCAGACACGGAAGCGGATTCTTCCCAGACAAGCTCCGGCGGAGCCTCCGCCCGCGGATCGGTCTCCTTTCCGTCTCTGTCCAGCCAAACCACCGTCCCGTTTTCATCCCGGTACAGCCGCTCCAGATTGGACTTCAGATACAGCTTAAACTGAAAGCCGGGCAGAGCCGCCGGTTCCTCTGCCGGATAGGTATTGTCTTCATGGGAAACCACTGACTTTCTGATGCGGATCTTCTGCCGGATCGGACGTTCCAGCACCTGCACCGGACTCTCTCTCGTCCCTCCGTCCTCCCAGGCCGTTTCCCCGTCTTCATATTCCAGGGCTATTTTCCGGATATAGGTATTTTTCTCGTCAGCCTCCGCCCTGTCATCTCTCCTGAAAGCGGAAACTTCCGCTCCCGACATCAGCAGGAAACGGCCGTATCCCACCCGATCCTTCACTTTCCACCCCATCCAGTTCTCCGTCAGTCCGAGAATGTCCTCCTCTGTCAGCTCTTTTTCCCGCTCCGGCGTGACTGCGCGGAAATTCAGGCAGAGAGGCTCCTGATCCGACGCCGGCTGTCCGAAACTGTCTGTAAATTCTCCGGAAATCTGTATCCGGTATTCTCCCTTCTCCGGATCATAGACAGCCGGCAGGCGGACGCTTCTCGTCTCCCGGCGTTTCACCGTCTGGAGGCTTGTCACCTCCCGGTACTCCCACTCCTGCTCCGGCTGCCCGTCCGGTCCCAGAACGATCTCGCCTTGGGAGTGGTACACCGGAAATTCCTGAAGCCACGGCACCAGATCTCCTTCATGGGAAACGGTAAAATCCGGCGTCACTTCCGCCGTTATGGCCCGGATGCCAGCTCCAGTCTCCCCGGTCTCAGTGCCGTTCTCCCACTCTGCTCTGACGATCTGTCCGAAAACACCCTCTCCGCCGGAAATTCCGTACACCGCGTACACCCATCTGGGGCATTTTCCCGTATCTGACGGCTCCCAGCCTTTTCTCCAGTAAATCCTCTCCGCCTCAGAAAAATCTTTTCCGCTTATGAAAAACCCTTCTCCCAGCTCCGGGACTGCCTGGTAAAGGGTACAGATCCACTGATCGCCCTCTTTTCGCAGCTCGTCCACGCCCCCGTAGCTCCACCACGGACATTCTTCATAATAAGAAAGGAGCGTGCGGATCATATCTCCCACTGTCAGATCCTCCTGCACAGAGATTTTTACCTCTGTCACCCCATTTCCATAGACGGTCCTGTCAGCCTTCTCCCCGGGACGGCAGCCGGATATTCCATAAAGGTCTGTCTCTCCCTTCCGCACTCCCCGGTCAAATACCGGGCGTTCCTCCTGGGAATACCGCCCTTCCCCGTCCTGGGGTGTGGCGTACCCGCCGGAGCGGAGAGCCTTTTCCACCTTATACTTTATATAGTAATCCTGCGCCTTGCTTCCTCGGTAGAGAGCGGAATTCTTCCCATCATCCCGGCAGGCTCCCGTTCCATCCCCTAAGGATTCTCCCCGGACCGCCTTTAAAATCGCGTCTTCATCCAGCTGCTGAAGCTCTGCCTCCATCAGGTACAGCCCGCTTCTGCCCATCTGCCGGACTTCCGTCACAGGAACTCCGTCCCTGTAAACGGGATCGCTCTGATCAGAGACGGCTCTTCTATATCTGGGGACTGTGCCGGCCTCATCTTCCCACAAGAGAACTTTCTCATAAATTCCTGTGCCCACTTCCACAGAAACCTCCGCCGTGCCTTCGTCTTCCCGGAAAAATTCCGTTCCCTCCGGATAGCCGGATATCCGCAGCTCATAGCCTTCTCTCCCCGTACCCTGAGAACAGACCGAAAACTCCAGCTCTCCGTATCCGCTCTCATCCGTCTGGACATCTTCTTCCAGCGGCCGCATCACAGTGACCGTTCCTTTTTCCGCCTCTTCCTTCTCCTCCAAAGATGCCCCGAAATTTGTGACTGCCCCGGATCTTCCGTTGACAGACAGCTCATATCCTTCTGAACGGGACAGCTCTTTTATCTTGTATTTTCCCAGGATCAGCGGCCGGCCAATCCACACATTTCCGTTGTCTTTTTGATTATCTCCGTAGACCCGCCGCCTGTTTTCCCCGTCCTCTCCCGGAAAATCTTCAAACACGCCGCCGTGGTACAGATTATCCGGGCCGGAAAAACCGGTCTTTTCTATCGTCCCTATCTCATAAGAAAATTTCGTTCCGGGAGCTTCTGTGTACACCAGAAAGGCCCCGTCCCCGTTTTTGTCCGTGGCTGCCACCGCGGCCAGGTCTCCCTTCTCATAAACCACTCCGGTGCTGCCGTCCGGATGGACAATATCCTCGTCGGCAAACAGGCCGTAAACCGCCCCTTCCATGGTTCCGTCCCCCTGCGCTCTGCCAAAAGAGCTGTACTGGCCATTCTCCTGGCGGTACAATTCCAGATCCCGCTTGTTAAAATGGATCTCTCCCTCTGTCCGGTGATCGTAAATCTGAAATACATGGGCGACCCGCTCCTCATCTCCCTTTCTGCCGGAAACAGAGATGCCGTCCGGCTGCGGCGAAAGAAGCTGTGCTCTGGGAAATCCTTCTCTCTCCTCCTTTGCCGCTGCCGCCGGGACAGGAGCCATCTTCTGCTCTGACCGCGTGGCCAGCTCCCATTCTGACGATGTGGCTGAGCCCATTTCTTTCCCCGTCAGCTCCCATTTGGACGGCGTGGCCGAACTCATTCTTTTCTCTGCCGGATCCCATTCCGACGGTGTGGCCCATTCCGTCCCGTTTTCCTCTGGAATCTCCTGCTCCATGGCCGGCTCCAGGGAAATTCGTTCCAATTCTATCGCTGTGAAAAGGGGAACTGTCTCTCCCACCGCAAACTCTGGTTTCTGCCCCGGAGCCGCGCTGTCCGCATCTTCTGTGTTCCCGCGGCCCTCATTCTCCGCTCCCGCCCTGTTTTCCGGCGTTTCTCCGTCTGTCCGTTCTCCGTCTGTCCGAAGAGACACTCCGCGCAGTTTGGGATCCGTTTCCTTCTCTCCGCTGTAATATCCGGCAAACTGACCTTCCCCGCCGGCTTCGGAGGACGCTGCGGTAATCACCTCCACCGGGATATCCTCCTGATGCGCCCCGTGAACCGTATAGCCGGAGCGGGCTTTCTCCTCCCTCAGAGTGTAGCTGTATCTCAGATGGATAAACGACTGATAAGTGTCCTCACAGTCCTCCCTGCATCCGGAGCGGGAAAAGGCTGTCTCTTTTGACACGGCTCCTGCCGCCCTGCATGGCTCCCCCGTGTCTCTGGTGTTCTGAACCTCACTTTTCAGTCGGTCTGCGAGCAGCCAGTGAAAGTGCACCCCCGGCTCCTCCTCCGCCATCTGCTCACAGGCTTCCACTGTCCGCAGCCAGCCTGCGGCCAGAGCCCGGTTGACATCCTTTGCCCGATCAATCTCCCCCTGATTGGTCACTTCACCTGTCTCCGGATCTCTGTCCTTTTCCGGTATCCTGCGAAACGCCGGGGTGGGATGACCGTCACAGTAGGTTTTGGAATATTCATATGTCCGCGTGTCCGTATGCGACAGACATCCGTCCTGATCCGTCACCAGCTCCGCGCACGAGAGATAGCCCTCCCAGACTGCCGGAGACGGCGAGAAATGATCCGCGCACAGAACGCCGGCTCCATCTTTCTCCAGCACCTGATCCCGGTCAGGAAAGGCTTCCAAAACGGAAAACAACGCGCCCTCCAGCGGTTTTCCCGTCTCGTAATCCCGTTTCCGTGCCTGGATGGTGTAATGGGCAGAAAAGGTTTCCTCATGGAGCCAGATGACCAGCTGGTCTTCCTCTGAAGCCGGCAGAACATCCCCCATCTTCACATACACCTTCCGCTCCTGCCGGTCCGGCAGATCTGCCGAATACAGTCTCTGGTGCTTTTCCAGCGGACAGATCCCGTCCCGGTATCCCTGGAAAAAATGATCCCCGCCACAGCGCGTCACCACATACCAGTGCATGCAGTCTTCATACAGCTGTTCCCCGTCCATTTCCACATCCGTCAGCTGATAATCCGTGTCAGAGAGATCAAGAGCCGCCACTGCTCCCGGGGCTCCTCCCGTATTCCAGAAAGTGATCGTCCCCGGCCCCTTGCTCCAGCTCCATCCCTCTCCCCCGCTCACAAATGAGATCTGCACCTGATCGATGAAATCCTGATCTCCAATGGACAGGCTGTACCCTGCCGGCCCTGATTCTCCCTCCAGCACCCAGGCATGTTCTGGAGATCCTGCACCGGAAAGGGGCTGGGGAACCGGCCGCTCCCCCACACTGGTGCCCAGACCGCCCAGCCTTAAATATTCTTCCGGCTGTTCCAGGGCTGCCTCCAGCCAGGGATAGCGGTCCGCCACCTGCGGGTCCTGGTGGATAATCTTTTTAATGTCCGCCACGGATACCTGGGTGATCGGCGGCAGGCTGCTTTTCTGCTCTTTTATATTCCTGTTTACCGTCTCCCGGAAGGTGCGGTATTTCTGCCCTTCGCCAGATCCGTCCTCCCTATTGGAGACAAATGCCCAGTAAAGCAGGGCCCGGTTCCGTCCCGTCTCCAGAGGTCCCTCTGTCTCCTCATAGATATCCCCTCCGGCGCGGATGCTTCTGGTGGAATACCCGACTCCGTCCATGCACAGCCCCGGATACCCTTTTTTCATAGCATCGTCAGACTCTGACGCCTGCACCGCCGGCTGTCCGCCGGCAGAAAACACAGCGAGGATCAGCAGCACTGCCGCCAGGATTCCCGCCGTCATCCGCCCCGCCTTTCGGAGCAGACCTTCTCCCCTCTTTTTCTCTCCCATCATCACTTCTCCTCACTGCACCCCTGCCGCAGCGTCTGCCGTCTTTTTCTCTGTCAGCTTCTTAATTCCGTCTGCCTCTGCACAGCCCCGTTTTCTGTCCAGCGCCCGGCGTCATCCACAGTAAAGCCGTCCGGCGTCACCCCGGAAACCAGCAGCCGGCCTTTTGTTCCGTCGCTTACCGGATTCAGATAATAGCAGCAGCCGTCAATCCAGTTCCATCCTGTCACCATCCGGCCCATTGTCCCGTCGCTTACCGGCGAAAGGTAAAACCAGCCGCCGGTCCTGTCCTGGTACCATCCAGTCCTCATATGCCCGCTGCCGTCAAAGGAAAACCAGTCCGCTGCCGGCTGTCCTTCTGCCGCGTACGGATTTTGAATATAAGCCCACTCCGCCGTGCAAAGTCCTTCCTCTCCCCAAAAGGTCCAGAAACCGGACTCATCCATTTTCCAGGTTCCCGTCATCCCGCCGGAAGCCATTTCCCCGCCCAGATTTCCCGGGCCGGATGAAGAAAGGCCCATGCCTCCTCCGCTTATCCCGCCGGAAGATGAACCGCTTCCGGAGGAACTGCTGCCGGACGAGCCTCCGCCGGACCTGCCCGTCCGGTCATCTGTCACAAAGGAAACCTTCACGGTGCACTGGGCTGAGCGGCGGTTTCCCAGCCGGTCCTCCCCGGTCACTGTCACCGTCCCGGTCTTCTCTCCCGCTCCCTGCAGCCGGGCCGTACTGTCATTTTCCCGGATCCGGTCGTCCTCCTCCATAATTCTCCGGATCCACGCTCCGTCAGATCTGGCGCTTACAGAAGCCGACCGGTCCTGTCCCGCCTTCACCTCCGCCAGAGAGGAATCGCTTACGCTCCAGGAAATTTCCCGTTCCGAAAAAGCATCCGGAGAAAATACGGCGTTTAACGTCTGGGGCGGCGTCACTTCAATGGTTTCCTTGGGCTGGCTGCGGCTGCCGGTCAGTCTTCTCGTCACTGTAAATTCCAGAAACTCCCGGTCTAAGGCCGCCGATTCCAGCGCCCTCTCCGTCCGGTCCAAAATCTGGAATGTCACCAGGATATCGCAGTTTGCCATCCTCACCTTTCCCTCATGGGACGCGGAGGGCCTTGTCTCTGCCGTCAGCACCGCCGTTCCTCCTCCCTGTCCGCCAGCGCCGTACACAGCATCAGGAATCGGAAGGCGGTATCCTCCTTCTGCCTGAGCCCGCTCTGCCTGCTCTGTTATCTCACGGAAAAAGCCGGCTTCCAGATTTACCTCAATGGCCGCACTTTTCTCCGTGTAGCCCAGTTCATCCTCATCATCATTTTTCAGCAGGCGGATCAAGTCAGGATCATCCACCTTCCACTTTACGGACGGATCTGACACATCGTTATTCTCCTCCACCAGAGCGTTTACAAATACCGGCTGGACCTTTGTCCCTGTTTCCAGCTCTCCGTTGATGTAGGTGGCGATCAGTCTTCCTTCCGGATTGTAGATCCTGGTCGTCTTCACCGGATTCTTTCTGTCCCCCGTCCGCTCCTGCACCACAGATATGGGGCAGGAGACGGGATCTGTCTTCACAGAGGCAGCCACTTTCGTGTACACTGCCGAGATCTCCGTATCTTCCGCCGGCATGGTAAATACATACTCTCCGCCGGCCCCGCCGGACATCTCCAGCTTCTTTCCGCCTTTTTGATAGACAGGCGGTCCCTCCAGCTGATATTTGGCCGTATCTGTATTTTTCGGCGATGTGTACACCGTCACGGGCGTCCCGGCCGCTATGGCTCCCCGGCGGGTCTGATCCAGCTTTTTCCCGTAGGCGCCGGCTCCCTTTGCCTCCAGCACCGCCACATCTTCGTGGAGGACCGATCCCGCCGCGTCGATTCTCGGAATCGTCACCAGATAGCCGCGGACCGGCCGCCCCACCTCGTTGGCCGTAAAATGATTGATGGTATATCCCAGCTCCCACGGAAAAGCTCCATTGTTATCCTGGTCCATGATCTGAAGGATCCCATCCTCCAGCTCCTCGTAAAAATATTGTTCCGTCACCTCTCTGGTGCGGCTTTCCTGCACCAGCGTGTAGTACAGATCGCCCCGGTGAAAATATCCGATATGGTCCTCATAGGAATAGCGGTTGTCGTCCGGTATCTGGCTCCCGCAGATGTCGGCGGCTATCTTTTCCTCACTGTCCGCAAACAGATAGGCCACCTGATCTCCGTAGCGAAAATAGTCCCCCTTTTCCCTTGAGCCGATGAAGGTTCCCGTCCTGCCCTGTCCGCCCAGGCCGGAATTTCCCACTGTACCCTCAAATCTTGCCACTTTCAGGCGTCCGCCTTCCCACTTTCCTGTCACTCCGCCCACGATCCTGGTTCCGGCTCCCCCTATGGTTCCCGTCACCCGCACATTGTAAATCCTGGTATCTCTCTGAACAGCCGCGATCCCGCCTGCCGTCCCCTTTCCGGAGATCCGGGAGGTGTGGTTGTCCCCTGTGGACACTTCCCCGTCAACGATCACGCTGCCTGCCGCCAGGCCGGCCAGACCTCCCACAGAAGAATCCGTCTCTCCGCTGTTTAGCACCACGTCGGCCCGGCAGTCCTCCAGCACAGAATTTACCGCTTCGCCGGCCAGTCCTCCCACAAAGATTCCTCCCTGGATCTCCCCCACGGCCCGGCAGCCGCGGATGACGGACTCCTCCGCCTTTGCAGCCAGAATCCCGGCCCGGTCCAGGCCGGAGACGGTTCCCGCCGGCTCCACCGTCAGATCCTCCACCGTTCCGTTCTTTATGAGCCCGAAAAATCCCTGAAGCGGGAACTCATTTCTCAAGAAAAATCCCGATATGCGGCGGCCGTTTCCGTGAAACACTCCTTCAAATCCCGGCGCGTTTTGAGCTGGATCCGCCGGATCCTCTCCGCATCCGACCGGGATCCAATCCAGTCCGTCCAGATTCAGATCGGCCATCAGCTGAAAGTGGCAGCCGGAAAAATCTCCCTCCACCCCTTTTCCGTCTGACTTCTGCAGCTTCATGCCTCTCGACGCCAGAAACGGCAGCGCCTTCAGCTGGGCCGCGGTGCGGATTTCAAACGGATCATCCTCCGATCCGTCCCCCCATTTACCGCCTAAAAAAGAGTAATCCGCCGTCCAATTTTCCCATATGTCTGTCTTTCCGGCCGCCATTTTTGCAAGCTCCGGAGCAGTTGCCGTCTTTTGCTCCTCCCACTGGCTGTCTGTAGCCGTCTTCCCCCATTCTTTTTCCGGAAGGGCTTCATCTTCCAGACGGACTCCGCCTTCTTCCGCCGCCTGACCGTAAACCATCCCGGCCCCGGAAAGAATCAGACACGCGAACACCGCAGCTGCCAGATATTTGTTGTTCTTTCTCATTTACCCCTCTCCTCTCTGCTCACCCTGGATCACGGCATAGGCCGGCCGGATCCCAATTTCCGCCGATGCTGCCGACTCCGGCCGGATGCACCCGTTTTCTAAGTCCACCACATAGACCTCTGTCCCGTACAGAAATTTCCCGTCCTGCTCCTCATAAACCGGCGTCCGCAGCCAGTAGCCGCGGGAATACGGGCTGATCTGTGTTTCAGGCCCTTCATCATTTTCAAATTTCCAGAGCCAGTCCCGATACCTCACCGCCTCCTCTGCGGAGAGAATAAAGTACTGGTCTTTCATCACCTGAGGACCGATCCGGACCGCCTGCAGACAGTCCAGGTCCATCTCCTCAAAAGTCCCTTTTTCCGTTTTTCCCATATATGCCCGCGTTACGCCGGAAGGCACTGCTGCCAGTCCCTCCGCGTCCGTCCCGTTTTTCTGCAGCCAGGTCCGAACCTGCGAAGTTTTATAATTGCTGTCCTCCCCAAAGGTCACATATCTTCTCTGAAATTCATCACTGTCCGCATCCGACCGGATCACCTGGCTGCACAAAAACAGCGCCGCCTCTTTCTCACCTGCCTGAAATTGGCTGTCGATACAGCAAAACGTGACCAGGCGGCCGCCGAGGGACCGTTCCTGAATGTCTCCTTCCCTCCAGAACTCCTTTTCAGACTCCAGCTCCTCTTCCTTCCCCTCATCTTCAGCTCTCTCCGCATCCGCCAGCACTACCGTGTAAATGGTTCCCTCTTCTGTGAAGCGATCCATTTCCCGGAACGAATATACCATCTCCGGCCAGGCGGCAAATATAAGACTTTCCGGCTCATAGCCCGCGCCGATCAGATAGAAGCGGCAGCGGTTTCCCGCCTCCATCCTGGAAAGAATCCCGGCGATGCGGCTGTCATTCTCCCGCCGGTTTCTCACCAGCCAGTCCCGGCCGGGACCGGCGTCGCCGCCGAAAAGTTCCTGCTCCGCCTCTGCCGCCTTCTCCTCCCAGGCTCTCAGGCGACTCTCACCGGCCGGAGATGTTTCGCCGGCCGGGGCTTCCTCACTGCCGGCTGGTGTTTCCTCTCCGCCGGGATCTTCCCCGCCGGCCGGTTGCTTCTCCCCGCCGGGATCTTCCCCGCCGGCCGGGGTTTCCTCGCTTCCCTGGCCGGCATCCTGAGCAGAACCACCGATCTCCCCGAAACTGGCATCTGTCCCTGAACTGCCGCCCGATCCAGCGCCGCCTCCCGATCCAGAACCGCCGCCCGCGCTGGAACCGCCTTCTCCAGAGCTGCTGCCCGTCCCGGAACTGCCTCCGCTCGTCCCGGAGACTCCGCCTGACCCGGATCCGCCTCCCGAACTGCCGCTGCCGCCCGCACCAGAGCTTCCTCCCGCCCCAGAGATTCCCCTCACTCCCGGGCCGGCACTTCTCCTCTCACCGGTCCAGGCTCCGTCCGCTCCCAGCACATATCCCTCCGCCAGACAGTCTGCCTCCATCCGGCCGAATGTTCCGTCGTGGAGCGGATGAAAATAATACCATTTTCCGTCAATCTCTCTCCAGCCGGACGCGGCGCTCCCCTCCGGCCCTCCAATGTCCGGCAGAAGATAGTACCACTGGCCATTCTCTGAAAACCAGCCGGTATCCATCACCCCGTCCGGGCCCAGATGGTACCACCAGTTTCCGTCCCAGTGCCAGGCATTCACCAGCATCCCGCTCTCCCCGGCGTAACGCCAGCCTTCTTCCCTGCCGCCTGTCCATCCGCCGAGAGCCGGAGACGCCCAGAGAGCCGAGAGCAGTATCCCCGCCAGAATGCCAAATTTCCCCTTCCCGCACACATTTTTCTTCCTTCTTTTCAAATATCTTCCCCTCTCTTTTTCATTGTCCGAATCTTAAATGGATCTGTCTGCAGAAACGCAGAAAACGAAATATGAACAGCACGAATAAAAAGAAACGTTTTCTCTCTGATCTGTAAAAAATATCTGGAATCTGATGCGAACGCATCTGCTGAAAGTCGGGAGGGCTCCCCCGGCTGAATCGTATTCTCACTATAACACTTTGGCAGGCGGCAGTCAAGAAATATTTCCGCAAACCGAACGGCCTGCAAATCCAAACGGCCGCCCTCATATTGGAGCGGCCATATAAAGCAGAGATTCCGGCAGCGCCTGGAAACGCCCCCCACAAGCCGCCGGAATCTCTGCCGGGGTTTAAAGCCCTGAGCCCGCTCCCGGCAAAGTCTGAAAATCCTGTTTTCTATCCCCTGGGATAGACGTATCTGCCGTTCTTTCTTGTACCCTTTCCGTACTGGATCGCTTCCTTCGGGCAGCGGTTCAGACAGCCCATGCAGAGGGCGCAGCGGTCTTTTTTCCAGAACGGCCGCCCGTTTTTCATTCCGATGGCCCCCACCGGGCAGATGGATGCGCACTGCCCGCAGCCGATGCAGGTGTCGTCCACCGAAAACTTAGAAGTCTTTCTGCCGCTGCGGTACAGCGTCTGGGCGGTAACGCTGAGCATCAGATCTCTCCCCTTCGACGTTTCTCCCTCGCCGCGGCTGCGGATCTTTTCCAGGATCTCCTCCATCCGCAGGTCAGCCTTCTCAAGGATCTCTCTCACTTCCTCCTCCCCCGGCGCCCGGAACATGGGAACAAAATTGTCCGGCATCACCAGGGAAAATACGGCGCTGACCTCAATGCCGGACTTCTTCGCCACCGCCCTCAGCTGGCGGTCCGCCGCCCCGATGCTGCCGCCGCAGGTAATCACTGCCCACACATAGGGCGTTTTCCCCGACAGCTCCAGGCGGGAGAGAAACTGAACCACCACCGTGGGAAGTCCCCAGTAATACACCGGAAATACCAGCCCGAGAGTTTCATTTTCCTCCACTTCCCAGGAAAATTCCTTCTGTCTGATGGCCTCTGCCATGTTTTTCATGTCCTCCCCCAGATGGCTGGAGAAAAATCCGGCCGCAGCCTGGGAGTTGCCCGTACCTGAAAAATAAAAGATCATAACCTGTCCTCCTGTCTCTGACGATCTAAAAACTCCTTCACCGCCCGGTTAAATTCCAGGCTGTTTTCCTTTGCAGCAAAGTGACTGCCGGCGATCAGCTTCAGCTCTCCTGCCGGAAGAGACGCGGCGATCAGCTTTGTGTGCTCTTCCTTTATCATATCATTCGTTCCCGCAATGACAAGGGCCGGAACGGAAATTTTTTTCAGCTCCTCCGGCCGGATGCGGGGTTCCTTCACCATCAGTCCCAGAAGCTCCCTGGTCTTTCCCGCCTTTTTGGAAAAGGGAGCCAGCAGGCCGGCAGCCCGATACTCCAGCTCAATGGGAAGCTGAACGGATCGTTTCACCCCGGACGGGTCCAGATTGGCCCCGTTTAAAATGAGGGCGCTCACATACGGCGGATATTTAAGCGCAAACAGCATGGCTGTGTTCCCGCCGTCGCTGAAGCCTAAGATCACGGCCTTTTTTATCCCTCTCTCGTCCAGGAACTCTTTCAGATCTTCCGCAAACTGACCCAGAGAAAACGGCGCCGTTCCCCTCGGGCTTTTCCCGTGTCCTCTGGTGTCCACGGCGATCACCCGGTATTCTCCTGAGAACGCCTCCATCTGATTCTGAAAATACGTCCCGTCCTCCCCGTTTCCGTGGAGAAGGACGAGGGGGATGCCTGTCCCTTTTTCCGTCCAGTGCAGCTGAATATCCATAACTCTCTCCTCCTGACCGCAGTCTTAACGCGCCATAAGCCGGACAGACGCAAACTCTGCGGTCTGATCCGGCTTATTTTTACTGGTCCTCATTCTCCAGCACATGACTGTATTTTTCTTTCAGCTTTTCAAACACTTCGTCGCTGACTGCGTGCTCCACCAGACAGGCATCCCGTCCTGCCACCTGCTCGTCCACACCCAGCTTCGTGAACATCCTCTGGAAAAATACATGTTTTTCATATACGGCCTCCGCCAGCTTCTTCCCCTCTTCCGTCAGATGAAGAACGCCGTCTTCCTCTTTGACTACCAGCTTCTTCTCCCGAAGAGCCTTCATCGCCCCGGAAACGCTGGGCTTGGACACCTTCAGATATTCTGCCACATCGATGGAATGCACCTGGCCTGTCTGAAGCTGCAGGCAGTAAATGGCTTCCAGGTAATCTTCCAATGATTTTCCTAATCTCTGCGTACCGTTTCACCCTTTCTGATCTATACCCTATACTTCCTCATTTATTATAGCAAAACGGCCGCCTTTAAACAACAAATTTCTCCGCTCATCATTCATCATAAATGCTGACGATCTCCCCGTCCAGGATCCGGTTCATATTCTTCACCGCGCAGAAATTGCCGCACATGGAACAGGTATCCTCCTTCTCTGGCTTGGCTTCCGCCCGGTATCTTCTGGCTTTTTCCGGGTCCACGGACAGCTGGAACATCTTCTCCCAGTCCAGCTCTTTTCTGGCCTGGCTCATCTGATCGTCCCAGAGTCTTGCCCCTTTTACCCCTTTTGCGATGTCGGCGGCGTGGGCGGCAATCTTCGAGGCGATGATCCCCTCCTTCACATCCTCCTCATCCGGCAGGCGAAGATGTTCCGCCGGCGTCACGTAGCAGAGGAAGGAAGCGCCGGCGGCAGCTGCCACAGCCCCTCCGATGGCGGCCGTAATATGATCATATCCCGGCGCCACGTCCGTCACCAGCGGCCCGAGCACGTAGAAGGGGGCTCCCTTGCAGATGGTCTGCTGCAGCTTCATGTTGGCGGCGATCTGGTCCAACGGCATGTGTCCCGGCCCTTCCACGATCACCTGGACGTCCTTCTTCCAGGCCCTGGCCGTCAGCTCTCCCAGCGTCACCAGCTCCTCCATCTGGGAAATGTCTGAGGCGTCCGCCAGGCAGCCGGGGCGGCAGGCGTCTCCCAGGCTCAGAGTCACATCATACTCCCGGCAGATGTCCAGGATCCGGTCAAACTGATCGTAAAACGGATTTTCCTCCCCGGTCATCTCCATCCAGGCAAAGATGATAGATCCGCCCCTGGATACAATGTTGGTCAGTCTCCTGGCCTGTTTGAACCGATCCGCCGTCCGCTTGTTGATCCCCACATGGATGGTCATAAAATCCACTCCGTCCTTCGCGTGCATTTCCACGATCTGCAGCCATTCTTCCGCTGTGATTTCCTTCAAAGGCTTGTGGTAGTACACCACCGCATCGTAGATCGGCACCGTCCCGATGATGGCCGGACACTCGGCCGTCAGTTTCCGGCGGAATGTGCGGGTATCTCCCCAGGAGCTGAGATCCATGATGGACTCCGCCCCCATTTCCACCGCCCGTTTTACCTTCGCCAGCTCCATATCCAGGTCCTTGCAGTCCCGGGAAGTGCCCAGATTGACGTTGATCTTTGTCTTCAGCATGGAACCGATGCCGTTTGGATCCAGGCAGGCGTGAAGGCGGTTGGCGGGAATGGCCACTTTTCCCTCCGCCACCAGTTTTCTCAGCTCTTCCGGCTCCCAGCCCTCTTTTTCAGCCACCGCCTTAAGTTCTTTTGTGAGAATGCCCTGTCTGGCCGCATCCATCTGTGTCGTATAGCTCATATCATTTTCTCCTCTCCGGAAAACTCTTTTAAGCAGCCCGGACAGCCATCTTCCCTCTCCGCGAAATCGGAATCTTCCTCTCCGCCGCAGCGGGATTCCCGCGGAGCGCTTTTGTTTAACAGGAAACAAATTTTCCGCTAAACAAAAAGTCTGCGCCACGTACGGCGCAGACCGATCAAACATTCCGTCGCATATTTCCCTACGTTGGCATTACCCAAATCAGGTGATATAGGTCGAAGTTGGATGACTTCCTCTCAGCCCGCAAACGAGCTCCCTGTTATGAGATAATCCTAGCACCGGCCGGAGGGGATGTCAACGATTTTCTCCCTCTTCCTCATAGAGATAGCGCCAGGGCGTATTGATGGGCAGGCGGCTGAACGCCTCCCTGGAAAATTCTTCCTGCCGTCCTCCCCTGCGGATGCGGATCAGACGCCCGGCCAAAGACAGGGAATCCGCCAGATTGACCGCCAGGATCACCACTCCGATCCCCCGGTCCAGAAACCGCTCCAGATGTTCCCAGATCCTCACCCTGAGCTCCACCTCCGCCCCCTTAAAGGGCTGAATGCAGAATACGACGCGGGGATTCTGAAGCAGGATTCTGGCGTAGACCAGGTCGTATTTTTCCCGCTCCGTCAGCTCGTCCACCCGCTTCCAGAACACCTCCTCCCCCAGAAGAGGAGCATATTCCCGGGCAATTCCCTTTTTGATGCTGCCCTTTCTCCACACATTTTCAAAGCGGTGGTCCAGGTTCATGCAGAGGTTGTCTAAGTAGCTTAAATTGGAAAAGATCATGGTGGCGGCCGGCAGCTCCCGGATCACTCCGATCCTCCGGTCTCCCGGAATGGAGGCCGGCAGACCGTCCACCAGGACTGTTCCTCTCTCCGGCTTTCCGGCTCCGGTCATAAATCCCAGCAGTTCCTGGAAAACAGCGGTGTCCAGCGCCTGAAGCACCAGGCACTCTCCGGCCCGGACCGAGATCTTCAGATCCCGGATATTCTCCCCGCAGACCCCGTCCGCCTCAAACACCGGCCGTTCTTCCGGCTCCGGCTGCTTTCTGTCCATGTTTTCCCGCACTTTCCGGTCAAATTCCTCCGTGCACTGGAAATAAAACAGCTTCGGCACCGGCTCTTTCCCGCTGTAATATTTAATGATCTGGCCGTTCATCATCATGGCGATCCGGCCGCAGATCTGTCTGGCATCCTCATAGTGGGCGGCAATATAGAGAAAGGCCACCCCCCGGGATGCGTAGTGCCTCATGATCTCGTGGAGCTTTTTTAACTCCCGGTCGCTGACAAACGTGCCGATGTCGTCCATCACGATCAGCCGGTTTCCCGCCACCACCGCCTTCAAAAGCTCCACCACCAGCCGCTCAAAGGCGGACAGCTCGTCCACATAAGCATCAGAGGAGATCTCCACACCGATCTCCTCCAGAAACGGCTGCAGCTGCTGCCGCAGCACTTTCGGCTGCACGATGCGCTTGCGGAATCCCTGGCGCAGCACGAACACGTTGTCCGCCACCGTCAGTCCCTCCGCCAGACAGCTCCTGTTCTGGATCACGCTGATCCGGTTGTACTTCATGGTTGGAAAACGCCAGTGGTTGACCATTTTTTCCTGGTAATATACATATCCGTAATGGAGGGGCAGATTCTGCCGCAGCAGGCGGATAAAGGCCGCCAGCCCCACCCGGTTGACCGGCACCACTCCGATAATCTCCCCTTCTTTGATGGCGATATTGAAATTTTCCAGCTGGGTCATCCCCTGTTCCCGGTATGTGACCCGCTCCATCCTGAGGATCTCTCTTCTCATGACAGCGCCCTCCGTGCCGGCTCCCGGTCACTGTCGATGGCCGGGAGCAGAATCTCCACATCCGTGCCGGTTCCCGCCATGGAAAATACATGCAGGCCGTATTCCTCTCCGAACAGCAGGCGGATCCGGTTGTTCACATTCACCAGGGCGATCCCTCCCTCCGGCTCCGACGTGCGGTCCGCCAGAGCCAGGCCGCTCTTTTCCAGCCGCTCATTCATCTTTTTCAAAGTTTCCGGAGACATCCCCACGCCGTCGTCGGAAATGCGGATGAGCAGGCATTTTCCCGTGAGTTCCAGGCGGATCAGCAGGTGTCCCGCTCCGATCTTCAGCTCCGTCCCATGGATAATGCTGTTTTCCAGGATCGGCTGCATGGTCAGCTTCGGGATCCGACAGCGGCGGATCTCCTCCTCGTCCTCCGGATCCCACTGGATGGCCAGCTCCAGCCGGTTTCCGAACCGGTATCTCTGAATCCTGAAATAAGTCTCGCAGTTGTGGAGCTCCTCCTCCACGGACACCAGATTCTCCACCTTGCTGATGGTGTAGCGGAAAAAGGACGCCAGCGCCTCCGTCATGTCCGCCACCCGGTCCAACCCCGCGATCAGCGCCTCGCTGCGGATGCTCTCCAGCGTATTGTAGAGAAAATGGGGATTGATCTGGTTCTGCAGAGCCAGATACTGGGCCTGGCGCTTGCTCAGCTTCAGAAGCTCCGAGGAATCCATAATGCGGTCCATCCGCTCCAGAAAAAGCTCCTCCGCCGGTCCCGCCGTCACATCCATGAAATCTGTCAGCTTGCCCGTGGTATAGCCTTCCAGAAACAGGCGCATCGTCTGCTCCATCCGCAGGTACGGGCGCACCAGCCAGACGGCCCCAACCCACAAAAGGAGCAGAAACGCGGCGGCTCCCGCAGCCCACAGCCAGGGATAAAAACGGCCGGAAACGCCGCTTAAGAAGCCTGCTGCCAAGAGCAGGGTGATGAGCGCCGCCCCAGCCGCAGCCAGCACCGCAGCCCGGAAAAACAAATGTCTGGTCCAGGTTTTCTCCCCCTGCTTTTTCATGGCCTCTCTCCTCCTTTTGCAGACTCTGCCCGCCCATCTCTCCTACCCGTAGAGCTTGCGGTACTCCCCGGGGTTCAGCCCGGTGAACTTGTGAAACACGGAAGTAAAATGTTTCCGGTCGCTGTAGCCCACCCGGCTGCAGATCTCCGCCACCGGCAGATTCGTCTCCCGCAGCAGGTTTTTGGCCTCCTCCATCCGCACCCGGACCAGGTATTTGGAAAAACCTTCCCCCGTCTCCTTCTTAAAGAGGGCACTGAAATAGCTGACGCTGAACCCGGCCGCCTCACACACATCCTCCAGAGTGATTGGTTCCCGGAAATGCTCCCTCACATACTGTTTGGCGACCCGCACCGGCCGGAGCGCCTCATTCCTCCGGACTGTCACAATGTCGTTCATCAGACTGGCCTGCATGGTCTCCAGCGCGCCAAATACCTGGTCAGCGCTGCTGCACTGGCTGATCCGCCCGGAAAAATCCAGCAGACACTCCTCCATCCGCACGGTCTCCAGCCGGGACACAAAGAGATGGCCGGCGGACGTGACCGTCTCCAGCACGTCTCTGCCGCAGACGCCTTTTTGAGCCATCAGGCCGTTTTTCAGCTCCAGAACAGCCCGGCGTCCTTCCGCCTCGTCCATCTGCTCCACCGCGTTCCGGATCCTGCGCCCGTAGGCTTCCAGAAGTTCTCTCCTGTCCCCGCAGCCCTCCGGCATCGTCTCCAGCACCTTTCCCGTTCCGGAAATCCATCGCTCCGGCACAATCCGCCTGGCCCGCTCCGCGGACTCCGGAATTCCGGCGGCGCTGTCCGTCTCATTTCCCAGCACAAGAGTAAATTCCACCGGGCCAAACAGGCTTTTTCTGGCATCCAGCTCATTGATCCCGTCCCGAAACGCCCGCTTAAGCTCCTCTCTCTGTTCCCTGCTGTAATTGACGACGCCGCAGCCTAAAAATTCTTCAAACTCAAACGCCGTACAGACGCCGGTCCTTTCCACCGGCGGGATCAGGACCTCCTTCGCCTTTTCCTTCACCAGGCGCACTGCCGCCGGCCCCAGCTCGTCGCGGTCGCAGTCGATCTTTAACAGGAACACCCGGAAATACTCTCCCGGACAGTCAAAATAGTACTCTTCTCTCAGCCGCGCGGCCGTCAGCTCTCCCGTCTCCCGGTTCAGCACATCTCTCGCCAGCCCGGCCCGGATCCGCTCCCTGTCCCGCCGCCGGCTCTCCCGGCTGAGGGAATCCTTCTGCTTTCCCGCCCTGCGCTCCAGACAGCGGTCCCCCAGCATGCGCAGCGTGCTCATCAGCTCTTCTTTCTTGATCGGCTTCAGAAGATAATTTCCCACTCCGAACTTGATGGCGCTCTGAGCGTACTCAAAATGAGCGTAGCCGCTGATGATAATGACTTCCAGATCCGGCTTGCGCTCCTTAGCCCGGGCGATCAGCTCCAGCCCGCTCAGTCCCGGCATCCGGATGTCCGTGATCAAAATATCCGGCTGAAGGCTCTCGATCTTTTCCAGAGCTTCCAGCCCGTTTTCCGCCGTCCCGGCCACCTCCATCCCCAGCGCATCCCAGTCCGCCAGAATCTGTACCAGCCTGCATATCAGCTGCTCATCGTCCGCTATCAGTACCTTCAGCATGGCTCTGTCTCCTTCCCGCCCTGCAGGCTTTTCCCCTTTTCTTCCGCTATCATACCATGAGGGGACGGGGATTTCAACGAAAACGCCCTTCCCCCGGATACAGGAAAAGGCCGGACGTCTGTCCGGCTTCTCCCCGTGATCATCATTTATCAGTTTTTCTTAAGAACAGATACGCCGGTGTCGGTCACTTCTCCGCCCAGATCTTCTCCTCCGATGGCAGCTACCGCGGCCTTTACGCCCTCATAGCCCATCACATCCGGATTCTGCGCCATGGTGCAGAGCAGATAGCCGTCGTCGATCAGCCCTAAGATCGCGTCGGATTTGTCAAAGCCTACGCCCACAATGTCCTGGCCGGACGCTTTGATGGCATTGCCGGTTCCGGTGGTGGAGCCTTCGTTGCATCCGAAGATTCCCACAACGCCCTGGGTGATGTAGTTCTCAGCAATGCTCTGTGCCTTTGCAGCGTCGCCGTCGCAGAACTGAGTCTCTGTCAGAGTGTAATTCGTTCCCTCAAATGCGGAGCGGAATCCCTCGTCTCTGGATACGGTGGAGTCGGTGGCTGCGTTTACGCTGATGATTCCGATGGAACCTTCCGTCACGCCCTTTGCCTCCAGAGCGGCGATCATCTCCTCGCCTGCCTTCTTTCCTGCTGCTGTGTTGTCGGTGGAGAAGGTGGCTTCAGCCTCCACATTTGCCGGAGAGTCCACGTAAACGATCTTCACGCCTGCATCCTGGGCTTCTTTCAAAGCGGATGAGATGGCGTCCGGCCCGTTGGCCGCCACGATGATCGCCTGCGCCCCTGCGGAAACGGCATTGTTGACGCACTCGATCTGCTGAGCGTCGTCCTTGGTGTTGGGAGCCATAAACTGTACTTCCACGCCCAGCTCCTTCGCCGCTTTCTGAGCGCCCTCATTTAACGTCACCCAGTGCTGATCAATGGAGTCCATGGTGATCAGAGCGATCATCACGTCGCTGTTGTCCGCGGCGGCTTCTGTCTCCTCAGCTGCTTCCGTCTCTTCCTCAGCCTCTGCCTCTCCTCCCGCAGCTTCTGTCTCCGCCGGAGCCTCTGTCTCCTCAGCCTTTCCGCCGGAGCAGCCTGCCATCATTCCCGCTGCCATGCACAGTGCCATCGCCATTGCCAGTAATTTTCTTTTTTTCATGTTGGTTCCTCCTCTGATTCCCTTTTTGTTTTTATTTTAGGGCCGCTGCCGCAGCCTCTAATTCTCTTTTTTCTCTCTTCTACGCCTGACGCTTCTTAAAGATTCCCTTGCGGAACACCACGTCCAGAAGCACCGCGAATACCACGATCACGCCGATCACCAGGCGCTGGATTCCTACCTGGGCGCCGATCATATTCAGTCCGTTCTCCAGTGTCTGCCATACGGACGCGCCTGCCAGCGTTCCCAAAAGGATGCCGGTGCCGCCCAACGGGGAAATGCCGCCGATCACGCCGGCCGCCACCGCGTACATCTCATACATGTTTCCGGCCTCCATATTGCCCATTCCCGCCTGTCCGCAGAGGATCAGACCTACCACAAATGAGCAGAACGCGCTGACCAGATATGCCTTCGTGGTGGTTGCCACCACGTTGACGCCGGAGAGCTTTGCCGCCTCCACATTGGAACCGATGGCGTAGATATGGCGCCCGGTCCTGGTCTTGGAGAGCAGGAAGAAGAACACGGCGAACAGGATCATGGCAATCCAGAAGGTGTTGTAGATTCCAAGAGTTTTTCCGTAGTAAAATACGTTCTGAAACGCGTCCGCTCCCTCTTTTCCAATGCCGGAGGAAATGGCGTCCGTATTTCTGTTCCCGTTTACCATGTAAGCCACGCCTCTGGCCACAAACATGGTTCCCAATGTGGCGATAAAGGGCGGCAGCTTGCATTTTCCCACCAGAAATCCGTTGACCACTCCCACAGCCATGCAGCACACCAGGGTGATCAGAATGGCGAGAGCCGGGTTCATTCCCATGCACATGAGAGCCGCGGAAGTCATGGCGCTCATGCCCACCACAGATCCGATGGAAAGGTCAATGTTTCCTGTGATCAGCACATAGCTCTGTCCGATGCCGATGATCAGATATTTGGACATGGAGCGGAGCAGGTTCATCACATTCTGTCCCGCAAATACCTTTGGGTTGATGATTCCAAAGGCAATATAAATGATGATCAGTCCGGCGAAAGCGGTGAGCGCTCCGCCCATTCCGCGGATATTCAAAATCCGTCTGACGGTTCCCTGTTTCTTCTGATTCATGAGTTAAGCCCCCCTTTTGCTTCATTGCCGGAAATCTTTTTCTCAAATCTGGTGGCCATGGTCAGAATGCCGTTCTGGGTGGCCTCCGAGGCCATCACCTCGCCGGTGATGCGGCCGTCGCACATGACAATGATCCGGTCCGCAATGCCCATGACCTCCGGCATCTCCGAGGAGACAAACATCACGCCGATCCCCTCTTTCTTCAGCCTGTTCATCAGATTGTAGATCTCCACCTTGGCCGCCACGTCGATGCCTCTGGTAGGTTCGTCAAAAATCACCACCCTGGAATTTCTGGCCAGCCATTTTCCCACGACCACCTTCTGCTGGTTGCCGCCGGAAAGATTGTCGGCATTGATCTCCACGCTGGGCGTCTTGATCTTTAAGCTGTCCACCGCCTCATCGCACATCTCAGTCTCTTTTTTCCGGTCCACCACGCCCAGTCTGTCACAGAGCAGGTCCAGATTGGGAAGAGCGATGTTGTGGCGGATGCTCAGCTTCGTGCAGAGGCCGTCCTTTTTCCGGTCCTCCGGCGCCAGCACGATCCCGGCCCGGATCGCGTCCGCCGGCCGGCGGATCTTCACTTCTTTTCCGTCCAGCACAATCTCTCCGCTCTCCTTGGGATCCACTCCGAAAATAGCCCTGGTCGTCTCCGTCCGCCCGGCTCCCATCAGTCCGGCAAATCCCACGATCTCTCCCTCATAGAGGTCAAAGCTCACATCCCGGACCATCCGGCCGGCATTTAAGTGGCGGACTTCCAGAATCTTCTTTCCCTTCTCACACTCCACCCTGGGGAACTTCTCCTTGATCTCCCGGCCCACCATAGCCGCAATGATCTCGTCCAGGCTGGTGTCCGCAAAATTCATGGATGTGATATACTGCCCGTCCCTCATAATAGTAACCCGGTCCACGATCTCCTGCAGCTCTTCCAGCCGGTGGGAAATATAGACAATGCCGCAGCCCTTGGCTTTCAGGTCCCGGATGATGCGGAACAGATCCTCGATCTCCCTGGCGGTCAGCGCCGAGGTCGGCTCATCCATGATGAGGATCCTGGCATTGGTGGAAAGGGCCTTGGCAATCTCCACCATCTGCTGTTTGGAAACCGGCAGCTCACCTACCACCTGGCCGGGATCCAGGTCGATCTTCAGCTCATCCAGAATCCGCCTGGCCTCTCTCTCCATCTCTCCGTTGGAGAGCATCAGCCCTTTCTTCTTCTCCCGTCCGAGAAACATGTTCTCCGTTACCGACAGATGGCGGCACATGTTTAACTCCTGGTGAATGATGGCCACACCGGCCGCCTGCGCCTGCTTCGGGGTCAGATCTCCGTATTCCTTTCCGAAAATTTTCATCGTGCCCCCGTCCCTGGTGTAGACGCCGCTCAGGATTTTCATCAGCGTGCTCTTTCCGGCTCCATTTTCTCCTAAGAGCGCCATCACCTCGCCGGAGCGCAGTTCAAACCGCACATTGTCCAGTGCCTTCACGCCGGGGAAACTTTTTGTGATGTTCTCCATCGAGACGATTATTTCATTCATATTCTTCCTCCCCCCGTCTTCTCGCCGTAAACGCCGGATTTATGATCTGTAATCAGTATAGCAGAGAGTTTTTGTGTAAATAAGGTGGTGTTTTTCCTATTTATGGGGGATTTTTTATGCAATTTTAGGTTTATATGTGTTTTGTTTGCGGAATTGCAGGATATAATATACAATCAGATGTGTCATTTCTTTCACCGTTATAATGATTTTGTCAATTTTAGGCTGCATTTCTTCCGCGGGGAGTTTCCGCCGCCGGCGTTTTTTGTTCCCTGCCCGGCTAAAAAAGGCTAAAGCCGGCAAAAAGAAACCTCCGGGGAGCATTCCCCGGAGGAAACAGCTGTAAGCAGCTACTCCATCTCCGCCCGCAGCAGACTGATCTCCTGAATAAACAGGGAAACTGCCGCCGAGAACAGATGATTTTTTTTCCATACCAGAATGCTGTGAGTCTTCTGCCTTGGCTCAAGGGGAATGAACCGCAGGCGCGGATCACTGCGGATAGCCAGCGCCCCGTCCATGCAGAAGGCACAGCCCAGCCCCTCCGCCACCATCAGGGCGGCGTTGGAAAGAAGGGTATAAAACAGAGGGATCTTCAGCTCTTTCTCCTCCCGCCCCAGCCAGTGGATGATCTCCGCCCGGATATTGTCCCGCAGCGGCAGAATCAGCGGGTAGGGAACAATGTCCTCCGCCGTCAGGGAGCTCTTCTCCATAAGCGGATGGTCGTCCCGCACCAGAAGTCCCCAGGTATCCTGCTGGGATAAGCGGACATAATCGTATTTTGTCACATCGACCGGCTCCACCAGAAGGCCGATGTCCACCAGCCCTTTGTCCAGCCGGTCTTTAATGTTGTCCACTGTTTCATTGTAAAGGGTAAACTGCACAGCCGGGTGTTTTTCAGAAAATCCTTTGATCAGCCTGGCAAGCGTCTGGCTCCCGGCCGTCTCCGAGGCTCCGATCACAACCATGCCGCCCAGATCGTTCTGCCGCTCTGCAAAATTCTGTTCCAGACGGTCCGCCAGTTCCATGATCTCCTGTGCCCGCTGCTTTAAAAAGATGCCGTCGTCGGTCAGGGTCAGCCCATTTTTTCCCCGCAGCATCAGCGTCACCCCCAGCTCCCGCTCCAGATCCATGATCTGCCGGCTTAAGGTGGGCTGGGTCACGTGCAGGACATCCGCTGCCTTTGTGATATTCCCTTCCTGCGCGGCCGCCAAAAAATAGCGCAGTGTACGAAGTTCCAAAATTGCACCTCCTCCTATCTGCCTGTTTTTATCATAAATCAGGCATTCAGGAAAAGCAATCCTTCTTCGCCGGCTGTCTTCACAAAAAGCAGGGCGGCACGGCCATCCGGCCATGCCGCCCTGCAGCAGTCAAATCATTTTCTCCCGGAAATTTCCTCTCAGAAACTTCCGCTTTCTCATTTTATTATTCAATGGTGATCAGTTTCCGCTCCGGCTCCTGAGACTTTTCTTCTTTTTTCGGAATGCTCAGCATCAGAACGCCGTTTTCAAATTTGGCTTTTACTTCTTCTTCCGTCACACCGTCGCCCACATAAAAGCTCCGGCTCATGGCTCCCGCGTATCTCTCCTGACGGATCATGCGGCCTTTCTTATCCTCCTCATCCTTGTCCAGGCCCTTGCTGGCGGTGATGGTAAGATAGCCGTCCTTCAGCTCCAGGCTGATCTCATCTTTCTTAAATCCCGGAAGATCCACAGCCACTTCGTAGCCATTGTCCGTTTCCTTTACATCGGTTTTCATCATATTTCTGGCATGCTTGCCGTAAAGAGGATTCTTTCTCCCGAAAAATTCGGATTCAAAATCATCCATCCAATCGTCCATCAAATTCTCACTGAATAAACTCGGTACATATAACATAAATCATTCCTCCTTTAAGATCATCCCTATGTTATCGTAACCATTCAGGTCCTTTTCTTGTTTACGCCTTTATTATAGCACTGTTTTTAGCACTGTCAATGGATGAGTGCTAAAATTGTGCATAAACTTTTGCGTGTTCGGAGGAATTTATCTGTTATTTTTGCGGTTATGTATCATTTTTTCATTTTTTATTCCCAGATTATTCCCGGGATTGTGCACTTTTTCAGAACAGAGCTCTCGGACCGCCTCCATCCGCCGGAACGAATCAGCGAATAAACAGCTGGGTCCAGTAGCTGACTCCTCTGCTGTTCTGATAATGTCCCACGCCTACGGAAGTGAAGCTGGGATTTAAAATGTTGGCCCGGTGTCCCTGGCTGTTCATCCACACTTCCATCACCTGCTCCGGAGTCCGCTGGCCGTAGGCAATATTTTCCCCGGCCCCTCTGTAAACTGCACCTGCCTCTTTCAGAGCCGTCACAAAGCTGGTCCCGTCCGGTCTGGTGTGGGAAAATACCGTCTCGATCTCCCTTGCGCGCACCTGGGCGGCTTCCGCCGCCTGCACATTGACTGTCAGGGGGGAAAGTCCGGCTTTTTCTCTCTCCTCATTGATCAGCCGCACTACTTCCACGGCAAATTCATCCATGGTTCCCGTCTCCCCGGAATCCGGCTGGTTCGGCGTCTCCGGTTCTTGCGGCGTCTCAGGCTGCTCCGGCGTTTCCGGCCGGCCTGGCGTTTCCGGCTGGTCTGGATTCTCCGGCAGCTCTGGCTGGTTCGGTCTCTCCGGCTCTCCCGGTATCTCCGGCGTTTCTGGATTCTCCGGCACCTCCGGTTCTTCCGGTTTCTCCGGCCTCTCCGGTCTCCCCGGCCAGCCGGGCCGTCCGCCGTCCGGCTGCAGGATCCCGCAGTCCCCGCCAGCCGCAGCTCCGATCTGATCCGCCAGATCCTTCAGATTTCCCAGGCTGCCGCCGACCACCACAACCTTTCCTCCCGGCACCGGGTAGGACGCATACGCCCCGTGGGCCGGCACTGTCCAGCTGCCCGCTATGGCAGCCGCGGCCGCCGTCATACACACGCGATTCCATATTTTTCTCATGATCAAATTCTCCTGTATTTCATAAATATTACAATTTTGTTGCAGGAGCATCATATCACAAATAGGGGCAAACGCCATTAGGGAAGGGCTGGAACCCTTTCTATAATTTGTCTTTTTTATAATTTGTCTTTATAATAGCCTTCCGCGCAGTAGATCGCCCCCACAGGATTGTGGGCCAGGACTCTGTCCTTCGCCACCAGGGTCGTCACCATCGCGTCCGAATACCGGTAAAACAGGGAATCATGGCCTACGCAGAGTCCCAGCGCAATGTTAAATTCCGTTTTCTGCTCGTTGAGCAGCTTTGCCTGAAACACCGGATTGCACATGGGCTCAAATTCTCCCGGATGGATCTTCTGCGTCTCCTCCAGCCCGGCCTTCGTCTTGTCCAGACCTCCCGACTTGCAGATCACAGACACCACTTCCAGCCCATGGCTTTCCAGCACAGACGCCACCACCTTTGCCTCCCGGCTCAATCCGCTGCAGAACGCCAGCCCGATCTTTTTATAATTCATCCGCAGGCAGAGCTCTACCGTCTCCTTTAAGCGGACCCACTGACAGTACCCCAGCGCCTCCATGGCAGAGGCTGTAATGTAAAATTCCTTCACAGGCGTTTTCCCGTATTCCTCCATCGCCTCCTCCAAAAGTTCCTCCCTGCGGATGGGACAGTTTTTCGGCAGCCGGTCTTTCTCCCCGGTCCGGCAGGCATGCACCCCGCATTTTGCACAAGTATACATCTCTCTCCTCCTACTCTGTAAATCTGAAACCCGACATGTAAAAAGCGCGCGGAAGAAACGCCTTCTGCTTTTTTGCAGCCGGCGTCTCCTCCGCGCGGATGATCATTTTCTTATTCCTGTTTTCCCTCTGCGGACTCCTCTTTCCCAGCCGGAGCGGCAGCTGTGCCGTCCCCCGCCGGATTCTGAGCCGCCTGGCCTGCAGCGCCCGCCGGATTCTGACCAGCCTGGCCTGCGGCGCCTGCCGGGGCCTTTCTCCTGATCGGCATGGGCAGATTGATTCCCATCAGATTTAAAAGCACGCCCTTCGCCTCGGAGGACAGCACCTGGGGGATCTTCACAGCGTCCACCACCACGCCTTTTAACTGGTCTTCCTTGTTAAACTTCTGGAATTCCAGAATATCTGTAAAGATCGGCTGGTAAGTATCGCCGTTTGCCAGGCGGGCCAGCGGCACGCCCTTGCCGTCCTTGCGGATGGGGAAAATAAACCTTCCCTTTGTAAAATGGGCCAGCAGCTCCTCCTGCATCCCCTTCGTCTCCTCACTCATCTCCTGAGCCGGACGCCTTCTGGCCTCCTGAAGGAAATATAAGGCCGTCAGCTGCAGAGCCGGATTTTCCACCCAGACCTTTCCGTCCGGAATCTCGTCATTTTTCTTGCGTCTGACAAAATCCGCCAGCTGGACCATCGTCTTCTGCTCTCCCTCGCACACCAGAAGAGCGTTGATGCCCAAAGTATAAAGACTGGTATAAAACGGCAGCATCTGCTGATTTTCCAACCGCATCACCTGCACGGGAATCTTCTCCCCGGCCAGGCGCTCCGCCTCTTTTTTAGCGTCCTCCTCGTCGAAAAACAGCGCCGTCTCATCGTCAAAAGTTTCCGGATCACAGATCACATACGGCTCCTTTGTGCAGACAGACATGAGCGCGTACAGCTCGGGAGCCGTTCTCAAACGCTCCAGCAGTCCGTGAAATCCTGTGTCATTGGTAAGTTTTGCTTCTACACTCATTTATTCGTTCTCCTTTCGGCTGCTGCCCGCAGGCGGCAGCCCGGTTTTTCTTCCAGATCCCGGTCTTTCCAATTGTACCACATTCCCGCAGACTGCGCAATTGATAATGGATTCCTTTTTTCTTGTCACCCGTTCCCTTTCCTGATATACTTGACTGCGAGGAGGAACTGCAATTATGGAAGTACGGGATTATTTTTCATTTCTCGCTGACCAGGTCCACTCTGTGGTGGCTGCCACCGTGGACGACAGCGGCCTGCCGGCCACCTGCGTCATAGACATCATGGACTGGGACGACAGCGGAGTATATTTTCTCACAGCAAAGGGAAAAAGTTTTTACAAACGTCTGATAAAAAAACATGTTGTTTCCATCACCGGCATGAAAGGGGAGGACACCCTCTCCCGCCAGTCGCTGACACTGCGGGGAACGGTCCGGGAGCTGGGCCGGGAACCTCTTGAGCGGATTTTTGAGAAAAATCCTTATATGGCCTCAATCTACCCTGACGAGCCGTCGCGGGAATCCCTCACGGTCTTTCAGCTCTTTAAGGGAACGGGAGAATGGTTCGATCTGTCTGAAAAACCCATCCGGCGGGACAGCTTCTCGTTCGGCGGCATGGAGGAAGAGGGAGAATACTTTTTTATCACCGATCGGTGCGTGCTCTGCCGGCTCTGCTATTCCAAATGCCCGCAGAAATGTATCGACATCAGCCGCCGGCCGGCCGTGATCAATCAGGAAAACTGCCTTCACTGCGGCAACTGTTTCGACACCTGCCTGGCCAGGGCGATTGTGAAAAAGAAAAAATAGTTGGAACAATTTATATTTTTTGTTATTTTGCTTGCATTTTTCCCATTTAGTGATATACTAAATGGGTAAAGGGGACATAGCTCAGCTGGGAGAGCGTTGCGTTCGCAACGCAAAGGTCGCGGGTTCGAATCCCGTTGTCTCCACTGAACTTGCTGGAAATTAAGGCTTGCATTTTTCTCCGGTAAGTGATATAATTACATACGGTTTTGGAAGCATAGCTCAGCTGGGATGAGCGTTCGCCTCACACGCGAGAGGTCATGGGTTCGAGCCCCATTGCTTCCACTGAAAAGAACCTCGTATTTAGGCAGAGCTGCTGATATATACGAGGTTTTTTGTTTTGTAAAAATAAAATCATATCACCGGGAAGCGATTGTCATACGCCTGGTGAGTACCCAAATATCACACAAAATTTTCCCTGAAGATCAACTGATATAATTCCGGCGGCAGAGGTCATCCCCCTGCCGCCATCTCTGTCTCACTTTCCAGCCGATCTCAAACTCCCGCAAAGATCACCACACTTCGATCCGGTCCTCCGGCGCCAGGTACATCCCGTCTCCCGGCCGGATATCGTAAGTCTCATAAAATTTCTCAAACTGCTGAAGGGTCACATTGGTCCGCAGATAGTGAAGAGGATGGGTATCCTGAGTCAGACAGAGCATCTCAAACTCATAGCTGGACAGTCTGCGCCATATCGCGGCAAACTGCCGGAAAAACTGGTCATAATTGAAGTCAGGCTTCTGCTCAGCGATGGACAGCATACACTTAAGACCGCCCATATCCGCAATCGCCTCTGTCTGGACGTTTACTCCCCGTACCTGCTGACCCTGGAAAGGAATGATACTGTCATAGTAGGCGATCAGACGATCCGCCCGCTCCTGAAAGGCCTTCATATCCTCCTCCGTCCACCAGTTGGAAAGATTGCCGTCCTTGTTAAACTGAGCCCCGTTTGTATCAAAAGCGTGGGATATCTCGTGGCCGATCACCATGCCTCTCTTGTCTCTGCTTTCTGTCGTTTTCCGTCTCCATTATTTTCTGGACAGATATTCGTCGATTCCTCTGGCGCCCGCCTTTCCGGCCTCCATGGCCAGAATCACTGTGGCAGCTCCCGTCACCGCGTCGCCGCCGGCGTAAACGCCCTCTTTCGTGGTTTTTCCGTTCTGCTCGTCCGCCACGATACATTTCCAGCGGTTCGTCTCCAATCCCTTCGTGGTGGAAGAGATCAGCGGGTTGGGGCTGGTTCCTAAAGCCATGATTACCGTATCCACATCAATGGTATAGTCAGAGCCGGGGATCTCCACCGGGCGTCTTCTGCCGGAGGCGTCTGGCTCGCCCAGCTCCATTTTCCGGACTACCATTCCCTTTACCCAGCCGTTTTCGTCGGTGAGGATCTCCACCGGGTTGGTGAGAAGGTTAAATACAATGCCCTCCTCCTTTGCATGGTGGACTTCCTCCGCTCTTGCGGGCAGCTCCGCCTCACTTCTTCTGTATACAATATGTACGTCAGCGCCCAGGCGAAGGGCCGTTCTGGCCGCATCCATAGCCACATTTCCGCCGCCTACCACGGCCACCTTCTTTCCGGCCGCAATGGGGGTGTCATAGTCGTCCCGGAACGCCTTCATCAGATTGCTTCTGGTCAGGTACTCGTTGGCAGAAAATACGCCGTTGGCGTTCTCTCCGGGGATTCCCATAAATTTGGGAAGACCTGCTCCGGATCCGATAAATACAGCCTGGAATCCTTCCTCATCCATGAGCTCGTCGATGGTCACAGATTTTCCGACCACCACGTCCGTCTCAATGGTCACGCCCAGCTTCTTCACGTTTTCAATCTCAGATCTCACAACCGTTTCCTTCGGCAGACGGAACTCCGGAATTCCGTAGGTCAGCACGCCGCCCGGCTCGTGGAGAGCCTCGAAAATCGTCACCTCATAGCCCATCTTCGCCAGATCTCCCGCACAAGTAAGACCGGACGGGCCGGAACCGATGACCGCCACCTTCTTGCCGTTGGTCTTCTCCGGCTTCTCCGGCACTACGCCGTGCTCTCTGGACCAGTCAGCCACAAAGCGCTCCAGCTTGCCGATGGAGACAGGCTCACCCTTCACTCCGCGCACGCAGACGCCCTCGCACTGAGTCTCCTGAGGACATACACGGCCGCAGATAGCCGGAAGAGCGGAAGAACGGGCAATCACTTTCGCCGCCTCCTCAAAATTTCTCTCCGCAACCTGCTTGATAAAGCCGGGAATATCGATGGAAACTGGGCAGCCCTTCATACATCTGGCATTTTTGCACTGCAGGCATCTCTTCGCCTCAGCCACTGCCTCTTCCTCGTTATATCCCAGACAAACCTCTTCAAAATTTGTGGCACGCACCTTCGGATCCTGCTCTCTCACAGGCACTCTCTTCATTCCTTCCATTATTCGTCACCTCCGCAGTTTCCGCAGCCGCCGTGATGGGTGTCTCCCTCCATCAGCTTCAACATAGCCCTTCCTTCTTCCGTCTTATACATCTGCTGGCGCTTCATCGCCTCGTCAAAATTCACCTCATGGCCGTCAAACTCCGGTCCGTCCACGCAGGCAAATTTCACCTTTCCGCCCACAGTCAGACGGCAGGCGCCGCACATGCCGGTCCCGTCCACCATAATGGGGTTCATGCTCACGATGGTGGGGATATTCAGTTCTTTCGTCAGCAGGCAGACGAATTTCATCATGATCATCGGTCCGATGGCCACGCACACGTCATAGTGCTTTCCCTGGTTCTCCACCAGATCTTTGATCACCTCCGTCACCATGCCCTTGCGGCCGTAGGAGCCGTCATCGGTGGTGACGTAGAGATTTCCGGCCACCGCCTCCATCTCTTTTTCCAGGATCACCAGATCCTTCGTCTTGGCTCCCACGATCACGTCCGCATCCAGGCCGTGCTCATGGAACCATTTGACCTGCGGGTAAACGGGAGCCGTTCCCACTCCGCCGGCCACGAACAGATATTTCTTTTTCTTAAGTTCTTCCACATCCTCGCGGACGAAATCAGACGGATTGCCCAGGGGGCCCACCACATCCTCAAAGAAATCTCCGGCTTTTAACCGCACCATCTTCTCAGTGGAAGCCCCCACTGTCTGAATCACGATGGTGACTGTGCCGGCCTCCCGGTCATAGTCGCAGATGGTCAGGGGGATGCGCTCGCCCTTCTCATCCATTTTTACAATGACAAACTCTCCCGGCTGGCACGAATGGGCCACCCGGGGAGCCTTAACGTCCATCAGATAAATCTTGTCCGCCAGTTTTTCGGACTTTACGATCTGAAACATGTCTACTCTCCTGCCTTTCTTCCCTTCCTCATTGGTCCGCCGTCAGCGGGCGGCGTCTGCACTTATGACGTACTCTGCAGAAAATTCTCCTTTTCCCTGCAGTCTCTGCACGCCTTCTCTCTCCTTTAGATCTCCTTCAAATCCCTTCTGCGCGCACCGGCCGTACCACGGCTCCAGGCACACAAAGGGGTGGGTTGCCTCCACTGTCCAGACCGCCATGTATGGAAATCCCTTGCACTCCACGGTCACATAAGGCCTGCCGTCCACCAGAAGGCTGACTGTCTCCAGCTGTCCCCGGTCGAAAATGTAGGTGGGCACATCCTGGAAAAATCCCTTCGTAAGAGCTGTCTTTCCGTCTCCCGCGTCCAGTTCTCCGTCCATGGAGCTGTCCCGGTAGCCGTCGCTGTCCGGCGACTGATAGTGCAGCTTTCCGCCCCTGTGAAAATCAAAGGTGTAGTCGTAGATGGTTTTTCCCGCCGGCGTGCGGAATGCCGGATGGGCGCCGATCATGAAATACATCTCCTGATCTGACGGGTTTTTCACCTTCCACATCACATGAATGCGGCAGCCGTCCAGGCGGTAGCCCACCTCCAGGCGGAAGGAATAGGGGTATTTTTTCCTCGTCTCCTCCGTGTCGGAGAGCCCGAACCACACTTCGTCCTTCCCCGCAGAGATCAGTTCAAACTCCATATCTCTGGCAAATCCGTGCTGGCCGATGGAATACTCCCTTCCGTCCAGGCGGTATTTATTTTCAAAGCTCTTTCCCACAAAGGGGAACAGTATGGGAGAATGGCGTCCCCAGACAGCCGGGTCCCCCTCCCAGAGCATGTCCTGGCCGTTTTTCTTGTCAAATATGCGGACTAACTCCGCCCCAAACGGCTCTGCCTCGATCAGAAGCTCTTCATTTTCCAATACCTGCTTTTTTTCTGACATATGGCCTCCCTTCTGGTCCAGCCTTTCAGAGCTCCTGCAGACGCTCTCCCCACAGCTGCACCATTCTCTTTATATTAACATTCTGAAACGCGATTGACAACTGCTATTTCCCGGCAGCCGGACTGTTTTTCCCTCTGATCCGGCGGTAAAGGCGAAATTCATAGCACAGGTCAAAATACGTCTGTTCTTCCCCGGCCAGGATCATTTTCCAGTCCGGATCCCGGTCCAGATCGGGGAAAAAGGTGTCCGCCTCGTAGGCGTAGTCGATGTAGGTGATGTGAGCCACATCGCAGAAGGGCAGAAACGCCCGGTAGATCTCCTCTCCGCCGGCGATGAAAATGTCTTCCGACGGATAATTTTTCAGCTTCTCCAGAGCCTCGTCCACGCTGCGGCACACGAGGGCTCCCTTCACCTCATACTCCGGATCCCTTGTGAGCACGATGGTCGTCCGGCCGTGAAGAGGCTGGCCGCCCGGCAGGCTCTCCAGGGTCTTTCGGCCCATGACCACCACCTTTCCCAGAGTTTCCTCCCTAAACAGCCGCTGGTCCTCCGGTATGGACACCAGCAGCCGCCCGCTGCGGCCGATGGCCCAGTTTTTATCCACTGCTGCTATCAGATTCATATTGATGTCTCCTCTCTTTCACCGTCCCGCGGGTGAATGATGCCCGCGGGACCGCATCTGCCGGCAGGCTTAAGCGCGTCAAGAGGCCGCGGCGGGTATCCTCTCCCGCTGCGGCCTCTCTGCCCGTTCCGGCCAGGCCGGTTTCCTATTCTTCCTCCGCAATGATCAGCTCTCTGCCGTAGGGGAGGGAGGCGATCCAGTCGCAGAACGTGTGCCATTCTTCCAGTTTATGGTTCTTTCTGGCATTGTAAATATTGACCAGCGTCTCATAATTTAACGTACAGGTCCGCATCTGATTGTAGCTGGACGGGAGCAGCTGGATCATATCATACCAGTCTTCCTTGCTCTTCGTCTCCAGATACCGCAGGCGGATCTCCTCCAGCTTCTCCACCACCGTCTCCATAAACGCGGCCGTTCCCGGCGTCATATGGTCATGGCTGAAATCTTCCATGGAAAACGGCTTGCTGTGGATCTTGTGCATGGTGCTGGTGGAATTGGCCACTGTGGCCACTTTGTAGGTGTCGTACTCCTTCCACCAGTAAATAGGCGCTGTAATGTCCACAGAGACGAAAATCTGGCGGATAAATTTCCGGTGGTCGCTTCCCGCCTTCCGCAGACGCTTCGCCAGGTCCAGATCGTTGGGCCCCAGCACGTAATTGCCGTCCTCATCGTAATAACTGTCTATCCTGCCCCAGCTGTTCATGGGGTTCCTGGCGCCTCTCATGGCGTTTTCCAGGTTCATCACGCTTGTTCTCTCTAATAAAATCATAATTACCTCCGCAGTCTCTATTTACTATAATAGATTCAGGGGGAAATGTCAAAGAGAGTTTCTTTTCCTGCCGCCTTCCATCGCCTGGATGATCAGATCATTCAGGGACTCATACGATGACCAGCTGCTCTTTTCAATCTTCATTCCTGTATATGAGAAAATTGTGATGATCTTGTCCATAATCTGTCTGCCGGTAAAACCGGTCATTTTCTTGATTTTCTCTTCCGTGATGGACACGATCTGATGCGCGGCCATATTGCGGATATTGGATTCTACGCTGCGAAGATCATTTACCAGCTGTTTCAGCCTCAAATCCTGAGAATTATTTTCAATTATAATCCGAAAATGATCAGAATAAACCGGTCCTTCCCGGAACATCCCTCTGTAGGCATTTTCAAAAATCCGCTTCAGATTTGTTCCTTCCAATTTCTTTCCATCCCACTGGCGAACTCCTTTGACCATTTTGGTATATGCGTTTATATCTATGCCGCACTGCCTCTTCAGCACGATCTCAAACAGGTCTACAATGATCGGCGTAATTCCTCTTACAAAATCTGCATATTCTCCGCGTTTCAGTTTTACGCTGAGATTCAGGGCATACTCAAAATATTTTCTGCTGTCTCCCGCCTTTACTGGAAGACAGTCTGTTCCCATTTCCTTCTGCCATCTGTCCACAGCGGGAAAGTCCAGAAGGATCCTGGATTCCGCCATTTTTAACAGTCCCAGATAGGCTTCTGTATCTTCTTTTCTCATCGTTTCCGCTACCGCGACGGCTGCCTGGTAATCGAATACTGCAATGTGCTTCTTTATAATTTCTTCATTTTTTATCTGTGACAGTGTCGGACAGTTCACTGTTTTGCAGCGGTTTTCAAAATCCGGGCTGTTGTCCTCATCCATCTCCCACAAAAGCTCTATATCATAATCTTTGTGTGTATGCTCATTCATTCGATGAACCGGGGTCGTTACCTGTACCATAACAGCAGGATATTCTCCCAGTGTCTGCAGAACAAGCAATCCGCTTTTCATCGCCGGCGTTCCGGAAGAGACATTGATCAAAAGCATGTCCGTCGAATCCATTTCCGCGAAAATTTCACCGATAATCCCGCGAAACTCCCGGTAAAAGAAATCAAAATCCTGCACATCCGCCAGCTCCGGCCTCTCTATTTCTTCTATCTCAACATTTTCTCTGCCCTGAAGATGAAATAAACTTCTCAGTGCATAGCGATAGCGGTCATCCTTCTCCTGATTTTCCAGTATTTCTCTGGACATATATAAAATAACTTTCGTAGGCTTATACACTCTGCATATGTGCAGCATCGAGCCGTCTCTGCAGTTATTCATGGAAATGGGATCTGTGCCTCCCACCGGCGAAAATAAAATAATCTGATTCATCTTCAGCTCCCCTTTGTTATACCAAAATGACTTCTTCCTGTGTGTGGTCGGATTCTTTTCCTATATTGACCACCTGGCCTTTGCCAATAATCTTGTACACGCGGATGCTGTCCTCCTGACTCCTGAACGCAGACAGTTCCTGCAGCAGTTTTTTATATTTCTTTTTTGTGATCACAGCTTCAAACGCTGATTTCTGTACGCGAAATCCATATCCCTGGAGCAGCTTTGACAGTCTGATCCGTTTCTTATTCTCCGCAATATCATATATGATAAGAACAAAAACCTTGTCATTTTCCGGAGTTTCCGGAATATCAAAAAAATAATTTTCTTTCTCCATATTACCTGATCTCAATTGGTTTATAGGCTAAATCGTCTTCTGTTTTCACGGCATTTACAAGCGTATCGATCTGCTGCGCGATCCCCTGGCGAAAACTGACTGGATAGTCCACGTAACTTAAATACCGCGTCTTTGTCTGCAGCTTGTTATTTAATTTATTCAGGAATATCTTTAACCCATTTCTGGTCAGATAACACCCAGGTTCATCGCCGTTTATTATAAAATCGGTCTTCTGTATCTCATGGCCGTTGATCAGACTCATCACCATGGAATCCACAATCACCGCTCTCCACTCTTCCATCAGATCACTGGCCAAAGTCGGATGTTTTTCCTTGTCTCTGTGCAGAAAACCGAAGTATGGATTTAAGCCTTTCATCTCGATCACCGCATACAGCTCATTCATCAGAATCGAGTAGCCGAGACTAATCATGGAGTTAAATTCATCCATAGGCGGACGCTTCGTTCTTCCATGAAACCGAAAATCCTTTTCTACCAGCTCCGCCAGGCCCTCAAAATATGCCTTTGCCCCTTGTCCCTCATATCCCATCAATTCCGGAAGTGTTTTGCTGGATACTGTCTTTCCCCGGCAGACCCTCATCATATTGATTTGACGGGAAACATCAATTCCCGTACTTTTTTCATATCTCCTGAGAACCACGATCTGATTTCTCAGTTTTGCGTTAATCAGCCTTTTAGAAAGATTCAGGGCAAATTCCTTCTCATACAGACTGCACTGTTTCCTCTGGAGCGGTGCATTTACGTGACCAGTTGACTGGAGATGGCCGAAATACTTCCCGCCTTTGGAAAAAAATGCTGTCGGAATTCCTTTCTCCAGGCATGTTTTGACGCATTGTGTCGTCAGCTGAGACTGGCCCAGAATCGTAATGCTGTCAACCGTCTCCACCGGAATCGACCGAAGCAGTCCATCTTTGTATTTCAAAGTCAGACGACTCCCATCCACGCCAATTATAACTCCGTCTTCGTTTACGAACAATAAGCTCACTGCTTACCTCCTCTCCTGTATGGCAGCTTCTTTTTGACAAATATGTCCCGCGGCTGCATTTCCGGCAGTTAAGCCTTATTTCAGTGGTGCCGTCCCCTTGCGGGGGTCTCTCATTCCAAATTTTACAGCCCGGATGAAATGCCGCTGGAGGATCTGGTTTCCGTCCCCTCTCAGGGTCCTCTTATTCCAAATATGATGTTGAGAGTTATTTATGGAGCTGTTTAAAAAACGTTTCCGTCCCCTCTCGGGGTTCTCTTATTCCAAATAGAACTGGAGCGGATTAAAAGTGAGATCTGTGTAGTTTCCGTCCCCTCTCGGGGTTCTCCTATTTCAAATATGGATCGGGAGTACATCAGCGGCACAGAAGAGGGGTTTCCGTCCCCTCTCGGGGTTCTCTTATTCCAAATAGTCATCGAGACCAGAGCAAATTCTAAACACTATGGTTTCCGTCCCTTCTCGGGGTTCTCTTATTCCAAATGCACAGTGAGACGCTGTGGATTGAAGGTGATGTGTTTCCGTCCCCTCTCGGGGTTC
>DWWL01000028.1 GCA_019119775.1 Candidatus Lachnoclostridium pullistercoris
GTTTTAAAGGCAGCGTGGGATTTATCAGCGCCATCCACGGAAAATTCTGCAGCAGCTGCAACCGGATCCGCCTGACGGCCCAGGGGTATCTGAAAACCTGTCTCTGCTACAGCGCCGGGACAGATCTTCGGAAGATCCTGCGGGCGGACATAGGGGATCCGGCGGAGAAAGAGCGCAGGCTGGAGGCGGCAATGGAAGAGGCGGTCAGAAACAAACCTCAGGCCCACTGTTTTGAACGGCCGGAGGAGATCACCGAGGAAGAGAACATGATCAGGATCGGAGGCTAGGAAATGACAATGACAGAGAACAAACATTCAGAACAGGAGCAGAACCGCCGGGGAACGGTCCGGGCCGTCTGCATCAGCACCGCCAGGGGAACGGAAAAAACTCCGGTGGAGGAAGGCCATTTTCTGGTGGATTTCGGCATCGAGGGAGATGCCCATGGAGGAAAATGGCACCGCCAGGTGAGCCTGCTCTCCTATGATAAAGTGGAAGAGTTCAACCGGAGGGGAGCGGATGTAAAGGATGGGGCATTCGGGGAGAATCTGGTGGTGGAAGGTCTGGATTTCCGTTCCATGGCTGTGGGCACAAGACTGTACGCCGGGACGGCAGCGCTGGAGATGACCCAGATCGGAAAGGAATGCCACAGTCACTGCGCCATTTACAAGAAGATGGGAGAGTGCATCATGCCCCGGGAAGGAGTGTTTGCCAAGGTGATCCGGGAAGGAATCATACGTCCGGGGGATGTGATGGAGGCTGTGCCGCCCGCGGCGGACCGGCCGTTTCAGGCGGCGGTGATCACCTTAAGCGACAAAGGAGCTAAAGGAGAGCGGAAGGACGAGAGCGGGCCGGCGGCGGCGGAAATGCTCACGGAAGCCGGCTATGAGGTGGTGGAACAGCTCCTGCTGCCCGATGAGCCGGAACAGCTGAAAAAGCAGCTGATCCGACTGGCAGACGGCAGGCAGGTGGATCTGATCCTCACCAGCGGCGGAACAGGCTTTTCCCTGCGGGATCAGACGCCGGAGGCCACCATGGCGGTGGCGGACCGCAATGCCCCGGGGATCGCGGAAGCCATCCGGAGTCGTTCCATGGAGGTGACGGACCGGGCCATGCTGGGCCGGGGAGTGTCGGTGATCCGGGGAAAGACCCTGATCATCAACCTGCCGGGAAGCCCGAAGGCGGTGAGGGAAAGCCTGGGATTTATTTTAGGAGCACTGGGCCACGGTCTGGGAATCCTCAGAGGCAGCGCGGGAGAGTGCGGCAGAAGCTGACGGAAAGGACCAGCGGAAGCGGCAAAAAGCGGATGTGAGCGGAAAGGAGCGGTCAGATATGGGAAAAAACAGATGGGTACAGGTGGTTATCGCCATGGCCATGGCAGCGGGAATGGCTCTGGCGGGATGTTCCGGACAGTCGGAGACAAAGAGCGTTCAGGAATCTGAGAGCGCCCAGGAGACGGAAACAGAGTCTCAGGCTGCCCAGGATACCCCGGAGACAGAAGAACAGACAGAGATTCTGGTGGCGGCGGCAGCCAGCTTAAAAAATGCCTATGAGGAGGAGCTGATTCCCATGTTCCAGGAAGAACATCCGGAGATTGCCGTCACCGGTACCTATGACAGCTCAGGAAAACTGCAGACCCAGATTGAGGAGGGGCTGGAGGCAGACGTATTTATGTCAGCGGCCACCGCTCAGATGGATGCCCTGAATGAGGAGGGCCTGATCCAGACGGATACCATCGTAAACCTCCTGGAGAATAAGATTGTTCTGATCGCCCCCGCTTCCGGCGGAGAAGAGCTGAATTCCTTTGAAGATATTGTCAAGGCCCAGTCCATTGCCCTGGGGGATCCGGCCAGCGTTCCCGCCGGCCAGTATGCCCGGGAGGCGCTCACCAGCCTGGGACTCTGGGATCAGATTCAGGACCGGGTCAGCTTTGGCACCAATGTGACGGAGGTCCTCAATCAGGTGGCGGCATCCAGCGCTGATGCGGGAATCGTATACGCCACGGACGCGGCCAGTATGCCGGAGGATGTCCGCGTGATCGGGGAAGCTCCCGAGGGCAGCCTGGCGGAGCCGGTGATCTATCCGGTGGCGGTGACGGCGTCGTCGGCCCATCCGGAGGAGGCCCGGGCATTTGTGGACTTCCTTCAGACGGAGGAGGCCATGGAAGTGTTTGAATCCTACGGGTTCGCAGACGGACGGTAACAGAAAAACAGGCAGATAGAGACAGGAGAGGTTTGGTATGGACTGGTCACCGGTACTGATTTCGATGAAAACGGCAGGGCTGTCAATTGTCATCACATTTTTTCTGGGCATTTTCGCCGCCTGGAGAGTGGTCTGCATAAAGAGCAGATGCTGGAAATTTATCTGGGATGGGATACTGACGCTGCCTTTGGTCCTTCCCCCCACGGTGGCCGGCTTCTTTCTTCTTTACATTTTCGGCGTCAAACGGCCGGTAGGTCAGTTCTTTCTGGACTTTTTCAGCGTTAAGATCGTATTTTCCTGGGGAGCTGCGGTGATTGCCGCAGTCACCATGTCCTTTCCCCTGATGTACCGGTCCGCCAGAGGAGCCTTCGAGCAGGTCAATCCGGATCTGGTGGAGGCGGCCAGGACTCTGGGCATGGGAGAGTGGATGATTTTTCACAGAGTGCTGCTTGCAAACGCGGTGCCCGGCGTGGTGAGCGGAGGCGTGCTGGCCTTTGCCAGAGGGCTGGGAGAGTTCGGGGCCACTGCCATGATCGCCGGAAATATTGCGGGGAAAACCAGGACTCTGCCCATGGCGGTCTATTCGGAAGTGGCTGCGGGCAATATGGACTCTGCATTTGCTTACGTAGCGGTGATCGCCGCCATCGCGTTTATTTCCATCCTGGTCATGAATGCGGCGGCCTGGAAAGCGGGAGGCGGAATACATGGATAGCCAGAATACTTTAGAAGTGAGAATCCGGAAAGAGCTGAAAGATTTCACCCTGAATATGGAATTTTCCGCGGGAAAAGGCTGCCTGGGGATCCTGGGGGCTTCCGGCTGCGGGAAAAGTATGACGTTAAAGTCCATAGCCGGGATCGTGACGCCTGATGAGGGGCGGATCGTCATGAACGGGGAGAGGGGAGAACGTGTGCTGTACGACTCCGAGCTGAGAATCAACGAAAAACCTCAGACCAGGAATGTGGGATATCTGTTCCAGAATTACGCCCTGTTTCCCAATATGACAGTGGAGGAAAATATTGCTGTCGGCCTGAAAAGCAGAAAAAAGGGCAGAAAGGCTGGATCCGGGGAGGAGATCCGCCGGCGGACGAGGGAGATGGCGGAGCGGTTCGGCCTGACCGGTCTGGAAAAACGCTTTCCGTCCCAGCTTTCCGGCGGACAGCAGCAGAGAACGGCTCTGGCCCGGATCATGGCCTATGAGCCGGAGGCAGTGCTTTTGGATGAACCTTTCTCTGCCATGGATGCCTACCTGAGGGAGAAACTCCGCCTGGAGCTGCTGGATATGCTCAAAGACTACAGAGGAGTTTCCATTCTGGTGACCCATGACCGGGATGAAGCCTTTCAGCTGTGCAGCTTTATGGTGTTTGTGGACCGGGGACAGATCCTGGCAGCGGGAGAGACCAGAGAGCTGTTTCAGAATCCGGTCACCTGCCGTGCCGCGCGCATGACCGGCTGCAAGAATATTTCCCGTATTCAGAGAACAGGAAGATGCCGGGTCCGGGCTCTTGACTGGGGCGGCCTGGAGCTTGCGGTGGAACGGCCGGTGGGAGATGAGATCACTGCTGTCGGAATCCGGGCTCATGATTTTGAACCGCTCTCCCGCGAAGCGGCGGCAGAATGGGCCGGCAGGGAGGAGGCCAATCTGATCCCGGTGCGTGAGCCCAAAGTTTCCGAAATGCCCTTTGAGTGGTACGTGACTCTGGACAGCGGCCTCTGGTGGAAGGTGGAAAAAAGCATCCACACCCACGCCATGGGAAACGCGCTGCCGGAGTACCTGAGAGTCCCACCGGAGGCGGTGATGCTGCTTGCCGGGGATCCGAAACCGTAGACAGAAATAAGAGAAGATGGAGGAATAGCTTTGAAAACAGGAGCGCTGATCATAGCTGACGGACATGAAAAGGGGCGGGAAGATTTCCGCCCCCTTCTTCCGGCGGGAGACAGCACGGTGATCCGCCGGATTATCATCACTCTGAAACAGGCGGGAGCAGACCCGGTGGTAGTGGTGACGGGGCTTCAGGGCGACGTGCTGGAAAAGCATATTGCAAAACTGGGGGTGATCTGCCTGCGCAATGAGGATTATGAAAATACCCAGATGTTTTACAGCATCTGCATGGGGCTGGATTATATCAGGAATCTCTGCGGCCGGGTGTTTGTCCTTCCGGCAAAATTTCCCATGTTTCTGCCGGCTACCGTGCGCCGGATGATGGAGACGGAGGATCCGGTAGTCTGTCCGGTGAGAAATGGGATGAGAGGCCATCCGGTGCTTCTGTCCAGTTCTGTGATCGATGATATCTTGGCATATGAGGGGGAATTCGGCCTGCAGGGAGCCCTGATGCAGAAGCATGTGGCAGATCAGATCCGGGAAGTGGAAGTGGAGGATGACGGGATTATCCTGGCGGTAGAGACGAAGGAGGACTGCGCCCATCCCCTGGTGGAAGAGAGCCGGATCGCCGTATATCCTCAGGTGGAACTCAGTCTTGGAAGAAATGAAGAGTTTTTCAGCCCGTTTATGGCTCAGTTTCTGTCGCTCATCGATTATACCGGTTCCATACAGACGGCCTGCCGCCAGCTGCACATCTCTTATACGAAAGGGTGGAGTCTGTTAAAGTCAGCTCAGCAGCAGATCGGCTTTCCGGTGCTCATTACGAAATCCGGTGGGGCAAACGGCGGCTGTTCTCAGTTGACCCCCAGATCCCGGGACTTTCTGAGCCGCTATCTGGCCATGGAGCAGGCTCTGAGCCGGGAAGGGGAGCGGCTGTTTCAAAGGTATTTTCCGGAGTATGCCGGAAAAGAGACATAGAAAATCAGGAAAGGAGGAAATCAGGCGGTGAAAGAAATATTTCAGAAAATAAAGGAATGCCTGGACAGGGGAGAGGATGCGGTGCTCGTGACAGTGGCGGCTTCCTCCGGTTCTACGCCCAGGGAGGCAGGGGCTCATATGGCGGTGACGGCGGACGGACTGGCGGCAGGAACCATCGGCGGCGGCGCAGTGGAATATGAGTCTATAAAGACGGCAGAAGAAGTTCTGAAAACCCGCAGATCCCGTTTCCGGGAATTTACGCTCACCAAAAATCAGGCGGCGGACATTGGAATGATCTGCGGCGGCACGACCAGCGTATATTTCCAGTACATCAGTCCGGAAAACGGACCGGCACGCCGAATGCTGGACCGCATCCTGAAGGCTCTGGACCAGGACCGGGACTGCTGGATGATCCTGGACCTCACGGATGAGGCGGAGTGGAAGATGAGATTATTTCCGGAAGAAAGCGCGGAGGAAGAGATTTCTGACGGCGTGAAAAGATGCCTGGGCCGGAAAGCCGGACTGTTCCGGGAAGAGGGCAGGCTTTATTATGGGGAACTGCTGGCCCAGGCCGGCACTGTGTACGTGTTCGGCGGCGGCCATGTGGCTCAGGAGCTGGTGCCTCTGCTTGCCCATCTGGAATTTCGCTGTGTGGTGATGGACGACCGGGAAGAATTTTCCAATGCTTCCGTATTTCCCCAGGCGGCAGAGACCATCACCGGGGATATGGGACAGATTGACAGGTATATGACCGTCACCGGCCGGGATTACGTCTGCATTATGACCAGGGGCCACCAGTTTGACTATCTGGTCCTTCGCCAGGCGCTGAAATGCCGTCCCCGCTATATCGGTGTCATGGGAAGCCGCACAAAGATCCGGGCGACAAAAGAACGTCTCAGAGAGGATGGATTTTCCGAGGAGGAGATCGAGAGCTGCCGCATGCCCATAGGTACAGCGATCTGTGCGGAGACTCCTGGGGAGATCGCCGTGAGCGTGGCGGGAGAACTGATCAGTGTCCGCGCTGCGGAGAGAAGATAATCGTGAAAAATTTCTCAATAAATAGGTCAAACGATTGACTTAAATATCCGCCCATATTATAATGTGGATTAAGAAGGATTTCCCGCGGAACGAAATTGCAGCGGGAAAAATAAATAAAAGGCGGAGGTATGAGAAAATGAGTTCTGGTAAGAAGCGATTGGCAAAGAGGTACCTGTTTTTGTGCGCAGGGCTGCTGATTATGTCCTTCGGCGTGGCTTTCTCCATAAAGGGAGGACTGGGGACATCACCCATATCCAGCCTGCCCTATGTGGTCAGCCTCCTCACGCCCCTGACGGTGGGAACGGCGACGATCTGTCTGCACTGCATTTTGATCCTGCTGCAGATTCTGATCCTCAGGAAGAACTACGATCCGATCCAGCTGATGCAGCTGCCGGTGGCCATTATTTTCGGCTACCTGACGGACTTTGCGGTGTGGGCGATCCAGGGAATTGGGGTGAGCTCTTATCTCAATCAGTGGATATACTGCATCATCGGAATCCTGCTGGTGGGCACCGGCGTCAGCTTCGAGGTGACGGCAGGGGTGGTCACCGTGGCCGGCGAGGGATTTGTCCTGGCTGTGTGCAAGGCATTTCCGGTAAAATTTGCAAATATGAAGATTTCATTTGATGTGACCCTTGTCCTTATCTCCTGCATTCTTTCCCTGGCCTTTCTGGGAGGACTTTACGGCGTGCGGGAGGGCACGATCGCGGCGGCTCTCTGCGTAGGGCTGACGGCAAAGCAGATGAACAAGGTCCTTGGAAAATTTGCCGACCGGTATTTAAATTAAAAGCATTCTGCGAATTCTGCGAAAGAAAGCAGGCAGAAGAAAGACCCGAAGGTTCCTGAAAAGGGCCGGCGGGTCCTTCTTTTTTCTGCGCCGCCTCTTTTTGTGAAAAATGATAATTGCGCGCCGACGCCGATTTCGATATAATAGAAAGCGGCAAAGCGGCGCTGCCGCCGCGGATGATAAGGAGTAAATTGAATGAAGAAAACATATAATATTGCAATCGACGGCCCTGCGGGGGCGGGGAAGAGCACCATCGCCAGACGGGCGGCAAAGGAACTGGGCTTCGTGTATGTGGACACGGGAGCCATGTACCGAGCCATGGCTCTCTATTTCCTGAGAAAAGGATCTGACCTGAAGGACGAGAAGGCAGTGGGGGACGCCTGTGGGGAGATTTCCGTGGACATCCGCTATGAAAACGGAGAGCAGCAGGTTCTGTTAAACGGGGAAAATGTCACCGGCCTCATCCGGACCGAGGAGGTGGGGAATGCCGCCTCCGCCATCTCCGCCTACCCGGCGGTGCGGGCGGCTCTCTTGGAGCTTCAGCGGACCCTGGCAAAAAACAGCAATGTGATCATGGACGGACGGGACATCGGCACCCTGGTGCTGCCGGATGCGGACTGCAAGATCTACCTCACCGCCAGCACCAGAGTCCGGGCGGTCCGCCGCTATAAGGAGCTGGAGGAAAAGGGGACGGTGTGCAGCCTGGAGGAGATCGAGCGGGAGATCATCGAGCGGGACAACCGGGACATGAACCGCAAGATCGCTCCCCTGGTCCAGGCAAAGGACGCCTACTATCTGGATTCCTCTTCCCTGACCATCGACCAGGTAGTGGAAAAGATCAAGGCCCTGGCCTTCGAGAAGGGGCTGGAGGAGTAAGATGGAGATCTTTGTGGCAAAGACGGCCGGCTTCTGCTTCGGCGTGAAGCGGGCGGTGGAAAAGGTTTACGAGCAGACGGAAAAAGGGGAGCATCCCATTTATACGTACGGCCCCATCATCCACAACGAGGAAGTGGTGAAGGATCTGGAAAGGCGCGGCGTGGCCGTGCTGGAGACGGAGGAGGAGTTGGGAAGGCTGACGGGCGGAGTGGTGGTCATCCGCTCCCACGGAGTCAGCCGCCATGTGTATGAGCTGCTTGCCAGCCGGCCGGTCCGGGTGGTGGACGCCACCTGTCCCTTCGTCCGCAAGATCCACCGCATTGTGGAAGAGCAGACGGCGGCGGGCAGAAAGGTGGTCATCATCGGAAATGCCGCCCATCCGGAGGTAGAAGGTATTAAAGGCTGGGGAAATGACGATACTCTAGTAGTAGATTCTGCAGAAGAAGTGGAAAAAATTCCCTTTCCCCCGGGAACGAAGGTCTGTATTGTTTCACAGACGACATTTAATTACAATAAATTTAAAGAATTAGTTGAAAAATTTTCCGAAAAGCGTTATGATATACTTGTTTTAAATACGATTTGCAATGCAACACAGGAGAGACAGGCGGAGGCGAAGGAAGTTGC
>DWWL01000029.1 GCA_019119775.1 Candidatus Lachnoclostridium pullistercoris
CAGATAGCCCAGCAGAAATTTGGCGTATAGGGAGTGAAACCGCATTATTTTTTCACCTCGAATTTATAGCCGATGCCCCACACGGTGGTCAGGGCCCAGCCGGCGTGATCTTTGATCTTTTCCCGGAGACGCTTGATGTGGACGTCCACAGTTCTGGTATCCCCCACATATTCATAGCCCCAGATGTGGTCTAAGAGCTGCTCCCTGGTAAAGACCTGGTTGGGGGAGGAGGCCAGAAAATAGAGAAGTTCCAGCTCTTTTGGCGGCATTTCCACAGAGTGGCCCTTGTAGATCACGGAGTAGTTGGTCAGGTTGACGATCAGGTCAGGGTACTCCACATATTCGCCCTGCTGCTCGCTCTTTGGAGCGGCGGCCGGAGCCGGCTGCTGATAGCGGCGCAGGACCGCCTTCACCCGCGCCACCAGCTCTTTGGAGTCGAAAGGCTTGATCATGTAGTCGTCCGCTCCCAGCTCCAGTCCCAGCACCTTGTCAAAGATCTCTCCTTTGGCGGAGAGCATGATGATGGGGACCTGGGAGGTGGCCCGCAGTTCTCTGCAGACCTGGTAGCCGTCTATGCCGGGCAGCATCAGGTCCAGCAGAATGATGTTGGGCTTAAACTCCGGAAAGACCTTCAGGGCGGCCTCGCCGTCAGTTACAATTTTTGTCTCATAGCATTCTTTTGTCAGGTAAAGAGAAATCAGTTCGGCGATGTTCTCGTCATCGTCTACGATCAACACTTTCTGTTTCTCGGCCATACGTATCCTCCTTGCTGTGCTGTCTACTTAAATGTCACTATGGTCACGCCGGAATCGCCTTCCCCGAACTCTCCCAGGCGGAAATCCTTGACGTATTTCAATTTTTTCAGGTGTTTGTGGACGCCGGCCTTTAAAGCGCCGGTTCCGCGGCCGTGAACCACCCGCACCTGGTTTAAATGAGAGAGGTAGGCGTCGTCCAGATATTTGTCCAGAACCGGGATCGCCTCGTCCACGGTCATTCCGATCAGATTGACCTCCGGGGAGATGGAGCTGGATTTGGACATCTTGATCTTGCCGCTGCCCGTCTTGTTTAAGGTGGGGCCGGTGACGACCGGTTCATCCAAAAGCTCCACGTCTTTGATGTTTACAAGGGAGCGGAGAATGCCCATCTGCACGTAGAAATCGCCTTTGGCGTTGGGAAGAGTGCTCACGGTTCCGTTTAAGTTCATGGTGAGAACGCGGACGCCGTCCCCGATCTTTAAGCTCTTGGGAGAAACGGCCTTTTTCGGCTTTTTGGCGCCGGAGGCGATGGAGAGATCTTTCTCCACGCCCTGGAGTTTTTCCCGGAGCTTGGTGCGCTCCGCCTCCAGCTGTTTGGTCAGGCCGGCGGAGTCTCCCAGCTTGTTGATGTTGCGGATGGTGCGGTCGGCAGTCTCTTTAGCGTCGCGCAGGATCCGCTGAGCCTCTTCCTTGGCGTTCTGGATCACGGCATCGGTGCGCTCGTCCAGCCGCTCCGTCTTCTGCTGGAGCCGTTTCCTCAGGCCGTCGATTTCCTTTTTGTATTCTTCGATTTCTGCCCGCTCTTTCTCAATCGTCACCCGGTTTTCCTCCAGGTGGGCCAGCAGATCCTCAAATGTCTCGTCCTTTGCCTCCAGATGGGTTCTGGCATCGTCGATGATGTAGTCCGGAAGCCCCAGTTTCTTGGAAATGGCAAAAGCGTTGCTCTTGCCGGGAATGCCGATGAGGAGGCGGTAGGTGGGGCGCAGAGTCTCCACATTAAACTCGCAGCAGGCGTTTTCCACCCCGGGCGTGGTGAGGGCAAAGACCTTCAGCTCGCTGTAGTGGGTGGTGGCCATGGTGCGGCATTTCATGTTGTGGAGGAAGGAGAGGATGGCGATGGCCAGGGCCGCGCCTTCCGTGGGGTCTGTTCCCGCTCCCAGCTCGTCAAAGAGACAGAGGGAGTTGGAGTCCGCCTGCTCCAGGATCTTCACAATATTGGTCATGTGGGAGGAAAAAGTACTTAAGCTCTGCTCGATGCTCTGCTCGTCCCCGATGTCCGCGAACACATCCTCAAACACGGCGAGTTCTGACCCGTCAAAGGCGGGAATGTGGAGTCCGGCCTGTCCCATCAGGGTAAAAAGTCCGACAGTTTTTAAGGAGACTGTCTTGCCGCCGGTGTTGGGGCCGGTGACGATGAGCAGGTCAAATTCTTTTCCCAGGTGGATGTTGATGGGGACCACCTTCTCCGGGTCCAGGAGAGGGTGGCGGCCGTCCTTGATATTGATGTAGTGGTCCCGGTTAAAAATGGGAGCGCTGCATTTATAGTGTCTGGACAGGGCCGCTTTCGCGAACACAAAGTCCAGATGGGTCAGAATGTCCAGATCGGACCGCAGCTCCTCCTGGTAAGGGGCCAGCTGGTTGCTCAAATCCGCCAGAACCGCCTCGATCTCCTTCTGCTCCTGGATTTCCAGGGTGCGCAGGTCATTGTTCAGGCGGATGATGGCCATCGGTTCGATGAAAAGGGTGGATCCGGTGGAGGACTGGTCGTGGACCATGCCGGCCACCTGATTTTTGTATTCTGCCTTGACCGGCAGACAGTAGCGCCCGTCTCTCATGGTGATCACCGCTTCCTGGAGATAGGAGCGGCTGCCGTTTAAGATGGAGTTTAACTGAGTGTGGATCCGGTCCTGGATGGTCTTCATGGAACGGCGCACATGGCGCAGGCCGGGGCTTGCGTCGTCGCTCACCTCATCCTCGGAGAGAATGCAGCGCTTGATCTCATTGTTTACCGGGGTCAGAGGCTCCAGGGAGCGGAACAGCTCCTCCAAAGAGTCGTCGGGAAATTCCGAGTCCTCGTGGCGGCCGTAGGCTTTCACCCTGGCGGCAGCTGTCATCAGAGAGCTGGCGGCCAGAAGCTCGGTGATGCTTAAGGAGCTTCCGATATCCAGCCTTTTTAAGGAATCCCGGATGTCCCGGATTCCGCCGAAGGACACGCTGCCCTTCTGGCGGATCCTGGTGACGGCGTCAGTCGTCTCCGCCTGATTTTTTACGATCTCATCGTAGTCGGCGGAGGGGGTCAGTTCCCGGCAGAGAGCCTTGGCCGGCTCTGAGGCGGCGTATTCCGTAAGTTTCTCTATAATTTTATTATATTCCAGTGTCTGCAATGCTTTTTGATTCATATTCTTTCACCTGTTTTCACAGATAGATGCGGGTCTATCTGGTATTATCACAGTTAGAGTATAGCAAAAAACAAATGGAATTCCTAGAGGGTTCCCGGCCAATTTTCTTACGTTTCCATAAACGGGAGAGGGCGGCGGACGGGCGGATCACGGGAAGATCCGGCCGGAACGGACGGCGTTTTTCCTGAAGAAAGTCCGTCTTGCATAAATCAGGGAAGAACCGTATAATAGGAATATAATTTTGACAGATCATTTCCACAGAATATTCTTTTGGGGAGGTGCATGATGCCAGAGATGAACGGGCCGGACAGAGAGCCTGAAGACAGAGATAAACGAGAGTTTATAAAAGAAAAGATCGTAAAGCAGCCGCTGACCAGAAGGCAGATCGCGTGCCGGTTTCTCTGGATGGGGGGACTGGGCGCCGTATTCGGGGTGGCAGCTGCAGCCGCCCTTGCCTTAAGCAGCCCGCTCTTTCAGAAGATGACGGGGGAAAATGAGGAGGAGACGGATTCGGTGGTGAGCATTCCCAGGGATGAAGCCACAGCGGCGGCTTCGGAGTCGCCTGCAGACGCAGAGGAACCGTCGGAGCCGATCGAGCAGCAGGTGGAGGAAGCCGTTTCCAGCTACCGGTTTACGCTGGAAGATTTTTCCCGTATTCATGCACCGTTAAAAGAACTGGCGGCCAGCGCGGACAAAGGGATCGTGACGGTCCATTCGGTGCGCCATGAGACAGACTGGTTCAACAATCCGGTGGAGAATACCGGCTATTTTTCCGGGGCGGTGATCGCGCAGACGGCCTCGGAGTACCTGATTCTGACCACGGAAGAGGCTGTGGCGGACGCGGATGCCATACGGGTGACGTTCAGCGACGGGACGGAGACGGACGGCACGAAAAAGCAGGAGGACCGGGTCAGCGGCCTGGCGGTGGTGAGCGTCAGGCGCGTGGATGTGGATGAGACGACGGCGGAGAAGATGGAGATTCTGACGCTGGGCAATTCCTACCAGGTAAAAATGGGCGATGTGATCGTCGCGGTGGGAAGTCCCATGGGCGTGGTCCACTCTGCCGATTACGGTTCCGTGGGCTATGTGGCCAGAAATGTGCCGGTCACGGACGGGACTGTGCGGGTCATGTACGCGGACGTGGGCGGAAACGCCCCCATGGGAACATTTCTCCTGAATATGTCTGGGGAGATCGTTGGCGTGGTGACGGACGAGTATAAGAATGAAAATACGCAGAACGTTACGGCAGCAGCCGGCATTTCCGATTATAAAGGGATCATCGAGCGCATGAGCAACGGCCTTTCCACGGCCTATCTCGGGATCCAGGGACAGGAGATCACAGAAGAGATGGAGGCCCAGGGAATGCCGGCCGGAATCTACATCACCGGAGTTGCGGCGGGAAGTCCGGCCTATGAAGCCGGGATCCAGAACGGCGATATTCTGGTCCGCTTAAACAGCGGGGAGATCCACACGGCGAAGGAACTGCAGAGCCGGGTGGAGAATCTGGAGGCGGGAACGCTGGTGACAGTGACCGTGGCCAGAAAGGGCATAGAGGAATACAGAGAATTGGAATATCAGATAACGGTGGGAGCCAGGTAAGAGCCTGGCTCCCGGCGTGAACGGCCGCGGGCCGGCGCAAATGAGGTCCGCGGATATTTAACCTTCGCGGCAGCCGCCGGATGGTCATGCAGGCATGTCCGCCTGGCTCGTTGTCCGCAGAAATATAAGAAAAGAGGAGCAGGTCAATGAAATATATCAATACCTTCCGGGAAGGAATGCACATTTCCGATGTTTATCTGTGCAAAAATAAGCAGATCGCGCTGACAAAGGCGGGAAAGGAGTACGGCAGTCTGATCCTGCAGGATAAGACCGGAACGGTGGACGCCAAGATCTGGGATCTGGGTTCCCCGGGAGTGGGAGATTTTGATGCTCTGGATTATGTGCACGTGGACGCGGATGTGACGATTTTCCAGGGGTCCAATCAGCTGAACGTGAAGAGAATCCGCCGGGCGGAGGATGTGGAATACATACCGGAAGATTATCTGCCCGTTTCCTCGAAGAGTGTGGATCAGATGTACGGGGAACTGGAAAAGTACATTGCGTCCCTGAAAAATCAGCATCTGCGCAGTCTGGCGTCCAGCTTTTTCATCGAGGACAAGAAATTTGCGAAGGAATTTAAGTCCCACTCGGCGGCAAAAAGCGTCCATCACGGCTTTGTGGGCGGCCTGCTGGAGCATACGCTGAGCGTGGTGCAGCTGTGTGATTTCTTTGCCGGCCATTATCCGGCGCTGAACAGGGACCTGCTTCTGACGGCGGCCATGTTCCACGACATCGGCAAGACCAGGGAACTATCCAGTTTCCCGGAGAATGACTACACAGACGCGGGGCAGCTGCTGGGCCACATCATCATCGGCTCCCAGATGGTCATGTCCAGGATTGAAAAGATGCCGGGATTCCCCCAGAAGCTGGCGACGGAGCTGGTTCACTGCATCCTGGCCCATCACGGCGAGCTGGAGTACGGTTCCCCGAAAAAGCCGGCGCTTTTGGAAGCTCTGGCTCTGAATTTCGCGGACAACACGGACGCCAAGATGGAAACCATGCTGGAGGCGTTAAAGGGCGCCGGTGACAATAAGGGCTGGCTGGGCTTCAACCGTTTCCTGGACAGCAACATCAGAAAGACGGAAGGCTGAGAAGATGAAGAAAAACGATCTGTTTACCGTGGCTATTGAGGATATGAGCGAGGATGGAGCCGGCATCGGCAGAACGGACGGCTACATCTGGTTTGTGAAGGATACTGTCATCGGAGACGTGGTGGAAGCCGGCGTCATGAAGATGAAGAAAAATTACGGTTTTGCCCGTCTGGTGAGAATCATTGATCCCTCTCCCAGCCGGGTGGAGCCTGAGTGCCCCGTGGCCAGGCAGTGCGGCGGCTGTCAGCTTCAGGCCATGAGCTATGAGGAACAGCTGCGCTTTAAGGAGAGGAAAATCAGAAATCACTTAAGCCGCCTGGGCGGGATCCCCGCAGACCAGATCCCCATGGAGCCGATCATGGGGATGGAAAATCCGTGGCGCTATCGGAACAAGGCTCAGTTTCCTTTTGGAAAGAATAAGAACGGAGAGATCATCACCGGATTTTACGCAGGCAGGACCCATGCCATCATTGAGCATGAGGACTGCCTCCTTGGCGTTGAAGAAAATAAAGAAATTTTGGAAATTATTCGGAATTTCATGAAAGAATACAAAATAGAACCGTATGATGAGGGCGCCCACAGAGGTCTGGTGCGCCACGCTCTGATCCGGAAAGGCTTTGCCACCGGAGAGCTTATGGTCTGTCTGGTGATCAACGGCAGAAGCCTGCCTGCCGCCGGAGTGCTGACGGAGCGGCTGAGAGCGGTGCCGGGGATGACCAGCATTTCTCTCTCCGTCAATCAGGAGAAGACCAACGTGATCATGGGACAGGAGATCATCAGCCTCTGGGGGCCGGGCTATATCACAGACCGGATCGGAGACGTGACTTACCGTATTTCGCCCCTTTCTTTTTACCAGGTGAATCCGGTTCAGACAAAGAAGCTGTATGAGACGGCTCTGGAATACGCCGATTTAAAGGGCGGGGAGACGGTTTGGGATCTTTACTGCGGCATCGGAACCATCTCTCTGTTTCTGGCGCAGAAGGCGGGGCAGGTGTACGGCGTGGAGATCGTGCCCCAGGCCATCAGGGACGCTGAGGAGAACGCCCGCTTAAACCATATGGAAAATGTGGAATTTTTCGTCGGGAAGGCGGAGGAGGTGCTGCCGGAGCAGTACGAGAAAAACCATATCTCCGCCGACGTGATCGTGGTGGACCCGCCGCGGAAGGGCTGCGATGCAAAGTGCCTGGAGACGATCGTAAAGATGCAGCCGGAGCGCCTGGTGTACATCAGCTGTGACTCCGCCACCCTGGGCCGGGACGTGAAGTACCTGCGGGAGAACGGGTATGAGCTGAAGCGGGTGCGCGGGTGTGATATGTTTGGGCAGACGGGACACTGTGAATGCGTGGTGAAGATGGAGAAAAATTGAGAGACTGACGTTGGGGATTGTAGAGCAATCGATAGGAGTGATAATGTGTTGCAGGAAAGTAACCGTGTAGAGTTTAAATCGGTTTTAAACGACAAAATGGAAAAAGAAATCGTGGCTTTTCTGAATAATCAGGAGGGAGGCGTTCTTTATATCGGATTAGATGACGCCGGGCGTCCTCTAAAAAACGAGAATTTAGATGCGACACAGTTAAAGATTGCTGACCGCATCAAGAACAATATACTTCCATCTACTATGGGATTGTTTGACATTGCAACGGAAATCATTGAGGACATTCCGGTCATAAAGATCATCATTTCCAGTGGTTTAGAAAAGCCGTATTATATCAGAAATCAAGGGATGTCTCCATCGGGATGCTTCACAAGGATTGGAACATCTACTCAGCCGATGACAACGGCAATGATCGATGATCTATATGCTAAAAGAATCCATACAACATTGAGAAATATACTCTCTCCGCGGCAGGATCTGAATTTTTCACAGTTAAAGATTTATTACCAGGAACGGGGATTTGAACTGAATCAGAACTTTGCGAACAGCCTGGAACTGTATACACCGGATGGGAAATATAATTATATCGCATATTTATTAGCAGATGAGAATGGAGTCTCAATCAAAGTTGCCAAATATGCCGGAACGGATAAAGTCGATCTGATTGAAAATGAGGAATATGGATATTGTTCCCTGATTAAGGCGACAAAGAATGTTTTGGACAAGCTGAAAATTGAAAATGTTACTCTCGCAAAAGTGACAAGTACAACAAGGATAGAGAAGAACTTGATTGATCCTGTAGCACTCAGAGAAGCAGTCATAAATGCTATTGTTCAT
>DWWL01000030.1 GCA_019119775.1 Candidatus Lachnoclostridium pullistercoris
GGGATCCATATGGGCTTTGGTGTGGGAGGCATTACCACTCCCATGTGCGACCTTCTGGAGAAGGGGCTGATCCGCACCATTGTGGATACTCAGGATTTTGATCTGGGGGCCATTGAGTCCATCAAGAAGAATCCCAATCACATTGAAATTTCTGCCTCTGAGTACGCCAATCCCATGAACAAGGGAGCTTACGTGAATCGCCTGGACTTCGTGATTCTGGCGGCGCTGGAAGTTGACGTGAATTTCAACTGCAACGTGGTGGTCGGCTCTGACGGCATGATCACCGGCGCCCAGGGCGGCCACCCGGACACGGCGGCAGGAGCAAAATGCACCATCGTGATCGCGCCTCTGCTTCAGGGCAGGATCCCGGCCATCTGCACCAATGTGACGACCGTCACCACCCCCGGCGAGACGGTGGACGTGGTGATCACCGATTACGGCATCGCCATCAATCCCCGCAGACAGGATCTGATCCAGTGCATGAAGGGAGTGAGCCTTCCGTTCTGCACCATCGAGGAGCTGCGGGACAAGGCATACGCCATTGTGGGTGAACCGTCCCCTGTGCAGTTTGACGACCGGGTAGTGGGGGTGATCGAGAGCCGGGACGGAACCATCCTGGATGTGGTGAGAAAGATCAAAGAGTTTTCGTTTGAAGATTAAATATGATGTGCTGAAAAACGCGCAGTGAGAAAGAACGGCGGCCCGATCTCCGGAGAGGAGAAGGGGCCGCCGTTCTGCGGTGCAGATATGGGAGAAGAGGAGATCAGTTTCCGCACTCCACGCTGATCTCGTTGAACAGGGCCAGAAGATCCTCCGTCTGAGTCTCCTCCTTCCGCTTTCCCGTCTTGTCCAAGATCACCTTTCCCTGGTGCATCATCAGCAGGCGGTTTCCGTAGTCCGCGGCGTAGCGCAGGTTGTGAGTCACCATGATGGTGGTCAGTTTTTTCTCCGCCACGATCTTTCCTGTCAGCTCCATGATGGTCTCCGCTGTCTTCGGGTCCAGAGCGGCGGTGTGCTCGTCCAGAATCAGAAACTCGATGGGCGTCATGGTGGACATGAGAAGGGCCATGGCCTGGCGCTGGCCGCCGGATAGAACGCCCACCTTCACGTCCAGCTTGTCCTCCAGCCCCAGTCCCAGCACTTTCAGGCTTTCCCGGTAATAGTCGATCCGCTTTTTGTTCGTGCCCGGGCGGAGATTGAAGGATTTTCCCTTGGTGTCCGCCATGGACATGTTTTCCAGGATAGTCATGTTGGGGCAGGTGCCCATGGCCGGATTCTGGTAGACGCGGCCGATGGTGCGGAGCCGTCTGTACTCCGGCATCCGGGTGATGTCTTTTCCGCCGATGGATATCTGGCCGCTGTCCACGGGAATGCTGCCGCAGATGATGTTCAGCATGGAAGTCTTTCCAGAACCGTTGCTTCCCACGACGGACACAAATTCTCCGTCGCCGATGGTCAGGTTGAAATCTTCGAACAGGCACATTTCATTGACTGTGCCGTGGTTGTAGTATTTGTTGATGTGCTTCAGCTCCAGCATATTACGCAGCCCCCTTTCTCTTGCTCCTGTTGCTGACCACGAGAATGATCAGGAACAGGGCAGCCGTCAGAAACTTCATATAATGAGTGGGGAAGATGCCCACTGCCATGGCGGCCGCGATGCAGGCTTTGTAGAGCACGCTGCCGATGATCACCGCCGTGGTGGTTTTGATAAAGGAAATCCGTTTAAACAGCTTGGTGCCGATGATGACGCTGGCCAGGCCGATGACCATGGATCCGGTTCCGGTGGAGATCTCGAAAAATCCCTGTTTCTGGCAGTAAATGCTGCCGGACAGGGCCACCAGGCCGTTGGCCAGGGCCAGACCGATGATCTTGACTGTTCCTTTGTCCTTTGCCAGGGATGTGACCAGGGTGTCATTGTCTCCGGCCGCCCGCAGAAGATATCCGGACCTTGTCTTTAAGTAGGCGTCCAGAAGGATTTTCACCAGAACCACGGCGATGAGAGAGATGATCACCACCGTAAAATCCCCCACCGGGGAGGACCAGAGGGGATCGGTGAGAGAATTTTCAAAAATGGTGGAACTGCCGAAGAAAGCCAGGTTGGCGCCTCCGGCGATCTGCAGGTTGATGGAGTAGAGGCCGGTCATCACGATGATACCGGACAGCAGGTCCACCACCTTCAGCTTCACATGGATCAGGCCGGTGATGGTGCCGGCGAGTACCCCGCCCAGGAAAGCCGCCGCCAAGGCGGCGGGAGCGGGGACGCCGGCAGTTAAGAGAGCCGCCGTGACCGCCGATCCCAGGGGAAAGGTGCTGTCCACAGACAGATCAGGAAAATCCAGGATGGAGTAGGTGATGTAGACCCCCAGAGCCAGGATGGCGTAAATAAGACCTTCTTCTAAAATACCCAGTAAAATGGACATGTGACTGACCTCCGTAACGATTGATTATGAATTGGATTCCCCGATGGAATCGAACATCTGGGCGGCAGAGCCTGTTAATTCTTCCGGGAGAGTGATCCCCAGAGATTCTGCCACAGCGCTGTTTCCGTAGAAAGACGCCTCCTCAATGATCTCGTAAGGCATTTCGGACGCTTCTTTCTCTCCCTTTAACACCTGGGCGGCCATATGTCCGGTCTGTTTTCCCAGCTCGATGTAGTCTAAGCCCATGGACGCCAGGCAGCCGATGCGCACCTGCTCGATCTCACTTCCGAACACGGGGATGCCTTTATCCTCTGACTTGTCCAGGATGATGGGAAGGGAGCTGACTACGGTGTTGTCCGTCAGGTTGTTTAAGCAGTCTACCTGGGAGAGGAGGTTATCTGCGGCCAGAGGAATGTCCGCAGCTCCGGAGACGCCGCTCTCCACGATCTCAAAGCCGTACTCCGGGGCGGCTTCCTTGTATTCTTCCAGAGTGGACTGGGAATTGACCTCGCCGGTGCTGTACATGATGCCTATGGTCTTTGCGTCGGGAAGGATCTGGCGGATCATCTGCAGCTGTTCCTCCACCGGCAGCTTGTCGCTGGTGCCGGTGATGTTCCCCACAGGCATTTTATCTTCCGTGGCCAGCTGGGCGATCACCGGGTCCGTGACGGCAGTGTAGATCACTGGAACATCCGTGCGCTTGGTGGCCCCGTAAGCGGTCTGGGCCATGGGGGTGGCGATGGCGCAGACCATGTCCACATCCTGGGAGAGGAAATTGCTGATGATCTGGGTGCCGGTGCTGCCGTCTCCGTTGGCGTTTTCATAGAGAACGGTCAGATTCTTTCCCTCCTCAATGCCTTCCTCCGCCAGGCCCTGGAGAAATCCTTCCCGGCAGTTGTCCAGAGAGCCGTGGACGGCGTACTGACCGATGCCGATGGTGTAGGAGTCTTCCCCGGAAGAGGCTGGGGCTTCCGATGCTTCCCCGCTGTTCTGGGAGGCGGTGCCGGACCCATTCTCCGCCGGAGCTGTCTTTTGGCTGCTTCCTCCGCTCCCTCCGCATCCGGCCGCTGCGGCTGCCATGGCTGTGATCATAAAAGCTGCGATGATGGTCTTCTTCATAATTCATTCCTCCGTTTGATAAAATTTTTTTAAAACCTCTGTTAGACGAAGGAAGTGGAGCGGAACTTAGTGCGGTCTTTGCATTAACAGGAAACGAAGTTTCCTGTTAAATAAAAAAATCCCAGGCATAATTGCTTATGCCTGAGACGAATTTACAAATCCGCGGTGCCACTCAAACTTGACGGTAAGGTCCACTTCTTTCATATACTAACATATATGCCGCTCTGATAACGGTCGCGGTCTCCGTCGGTCCCTACTTTCCATATGGTTCAGGACCGCCCTCGAAAGTCCATTCAGCAAGCCACGCCATACCGTGCTCCCACCCATGCACAGCTCTCTGGGATTTTGTGAAAATGCCTACTCCTCTTTCTCAACGGTTTGTCTTATGTTTTTCTAAATCCTAATACGGAAACGGAGGTTTGTCAACCATTTTTTGAAATTTCTTGAAGGGAATCCGGGCTTATGCTAGAATAAGACCGGAAAATCCGGCAACACTTAAGACAAAGGAGAATGCTTGTGAAACGGTTATTGGTAGTAGTGGATATGCAGAATGACTTTATTGACGGAGCCCTGGGGACCGAGGAGGCGAAGGCCATCGTGGAACCTGTGGCGGCAAAGATCCGGGCCTATGAGGAGGACCGGGAAGGGGAAGTAGTATTTACCCTGGATACCCATTTTGAAAATTATCTGGACACTCTGGAGGGAAAGAAACTGCCGGTGCCCCACTGTCAGAAGGGAAGCGGCGGATGGAAGCTCCACCCGTCCCTGGAAAAATTTGAAGGAAAGCGGTATGAGAAATCCACCTTCGGCTGTGTGGCCATGGCCAGAGACCTGGAAAAGTGCGAGTACGAGAGCATTGAGTTTGTAGGGCTGTGCACCGACATCTGCGTCATCGCCAACGCCATGATCATGCGGACGGAATTTCCAGGCACTCCCATTATTGTGGACGCGTCCTGCTGTGCCGGCGTCACTCCCCAGAGCCATAAGACGGCCCTGGAGGCCATGAAAATGTGCCAGATCGACGTGATTGGAGAGTAGTTTCAGGGCGCCCTATGACAGGGCGTCCTCCCTGCAAACCCGGCGAACCGCGTCCAAAAACTGCTTTCCTGCCAGAGAGAGGTAGGCGTCCTTCGCCGTGGCGATGCACAGCTCCCAGAAAGCGCCGTAGGACTCCGGGATGGAATAGTAGTCCGGGCGGGTGGAGAGATAGGGGATGGAGGCGTACTGCCTGGGCAGGAGGGTGACTCCCATGCCCTCCGCGCAGAGCAGCTGGATCGTCTCAAAGCTCTTTAACGTCAGCAGGATCTCCGGCTGACGGATTCCGGCCTTTCCCAGAAGGGAGTCGGTGATCTGGCGGATGCGCTGACCCCGGCGGACCATGAGGAGAGGAATCCCGCTCAAATGGATCAGATCCAGCTCCGGATACTCCCCCTTCCCCGGGCGGGCAAAGCGGCCCACCGGATGGCCGTGGGGAGCCACCACCAGAAAGGGATCTCTTGACAGCAGCTCGTAGGAGAGGGCGGAGACGGCCGGTTCCTTCGGGGCGTGCATGACGGCAAAGTCCAGATCCCTTCTCAGCAGCCGTTCCTCCAGCCCGTCTGAGGTGTCCTCCGTCACTGTGCACTCAATTCCGGGAAACTGCCGGTGAAACTGGGGAAGAACCCGGGCGAGCACGCTGGTTCCCAGATGGCTTGTGATCCCCAGCTGGATCTTTCCCGTCTTCAGACCATTGATGTCGCTGATCTCCCGCTCCAGGTCTTCATAGAGGGCCAGGATGCGGACTGCCGTGCGGTAATACCGCTCCCCGGCATAGGTGGGGATCAGCCCTGCGGGAGTCCGTTTAAACAGTTCCGTTCCCAGTTCCTGTTCCATGCGCCTGACGTACTGGCTGAGGGAAGGCTGGGAGATGAACAGCCGCCTGGCCGCTTTGGAAATGCTCTTTTCTTCCGTGATGATCTTAATATAATTCAGTTCTTTGTCCGTCATTTCAGAAGCTCCTTTTCGGGGTGAACATCCTATAGTATAAATCCTATATGGGACATCACATTTATAGTATTTGTCTTATATATATCACAAGTGTATAATAAAATCAGCAAAAAGGAAACGGGAAAACCTGAAAAAACGGGAAAATTTCCCAAAATACTGTGAAAGCGGAGGTATGCAAATGGTTCAACTGTATGAAGGCGGAGCATTTCTGGTCAACCAGACCGAGCTGATCCCGGAGTCGGAGGCAGAAAGAGCAGAACAGATCACGGGAAAAAAGGTGACAAAAGAAGAGGCGAGAAAGGGCACCATCGCCTACTCGATCTTAAAAGCCCACAACACGTCCGGAAATATGGACAGGCTGCAGCTTAAGTTTGACGCCCTGACCTCCCACGACATTACCTTTGTGGGGATCGTGCAGACGGCAAAGGCATCCGGAATGGAAAGTTTCCCCATCCCCTATGTGCTCACCAACTGCCACAACTCCCTCTGCGCCGTGGGCGGCACCATCAACGAGGATGACCATATGTTCGGACTGTCCGCGGCAAAAAAATACGGCGGCATTTACGTTCCGCCCCACATCGCGGTCATTCACCAGTATATGAGAGAGATGATGGCCGGCGGCGGAAAGATGATCCTGGGCTCTGACAGCCATACCCGCTACGGCGCCTTGGGAACCATGGCCATCGGAGAGGGCGGCGGCGAGCTGGTAAAGCAGCTGCTTCAGGATACATATGACATCGCCTATCCGGGCGTGGTGGCCGTATATCTGGACGGAGCGCCCCAGCCGGGAGTGGGGCCCCAGGATATTGCTCTGGCCATCATCGGGGCCGTGTTCAAAAAGGGCTATGTCAAGAATAAAGTGATGGAATTTGTGGGACCGGGCATCTCTCACATGACAACCGACTACCGCAACGGCGTGGACGTGATGACCACGGAGACGACCTGCCTGTCCTCCGTCTGGAGAACAGACGAAGACACGAAGGCTTTCCTTGCGGAGCACGGAAGAGAAGAGGACTACAGAGAATTAAATCCGGCGGACGTGGCCTACTATGACGGCGTGGTCTATGTGGATTTAAACACGATAAAGCCCATGATCGCCCTGCCGTTCCACCCCAGCAACGTCTACGAGATCGACGAGCTGAACGCTAACCTGGAGGACATTCTCCACGGCGTGGAAGAGGAGGCCAAAAAAGTGGCCGGCGGCCGCGCGGAGTTTACGCTCATGGACAAGATACGGAACGGACGGCTGACAGTCCAGCAGGGAGTGATTGCAGGCTGCGCCGGCGGCAATTACACCAACGTGATTGAGGCCGCCCACGCGTTAAAGGGAAAAGACTGCGGCTGCGGTGAATTCTCCCTGTCTGTCTACCCGTCCTCCCAGCCTGTGTTCCTGGATCTGGTGAAGAAGGGGGCCATCGCCGACCTGATGGAGGCGGGAGCCATCATCCGCACTGCCTTCTGCGGCCCCTGCTTCGGCGCGGGAGACACCCCCTGCAACAACGGCCTGTCTGTCCGCCACACCACCAGGAATTTCCCCAACCGGGAAGGATCCAAGCCCGGAAACGGCCAGATGTCCGCGGTGGCCCTCATGGACGCCCGCTCCATCGCCGCCACAGCGGCAGCCGGCGGCGTTCTGACCTCCGCCCAGGAGCTGGACTGCTGGGGCGATGTGCCGGCATACCACTTTGACGATACGGTCTACCGGAAACGTGTTTATTTCGGATACGGAAAAGGCGACAAAGACGCCGGCCTGGTGTACGGTCCGAACATCAAGGACTGGCCGGAGATGACGGAGCTGACAGACAACATTCTCTTAAAAGTCTGCTCCAAGATCATGGATCCGGTGACGACCACCGACGAGCTGATCCCTTCCGGGGAAACGTCCTCCTACCGCTCCAATCCTCTGGGGCTGGCTGAGTTTGCCTTATCCCGCAGGGATCCGGAATATGTGGGAAGAGCCAAAGAGGTGGACAAGGCGGAGAAGGCCCGCAGAGCCGGCACCTGTCCCATCCAGGCCGACCCGGAGTTAAAGGAGATCTTTGAGAAGATCCGCACCATCCCGGGTCAGGAAAATATTAAGGCGTCCGAGACGGAGATCGGCAGCATGATCTACGCGGTGAAGCCGGGAGACGGCTCCGCCAGAGAGCAGGCGGCCAGCTGTCAGAGAGTGTTAGGCGGCCTGGCCAATATCTGCCGGGAGTACGCCACCAAGCGCTACCGCTCCAACGTGATGAACTGGGGAATGCTCCCCTTCCAGATGGAGGCAGAGCCGGAATTTGAGGTGGGAGATTACATTTATGTCCCCAATATCCGCAGGATCTTAAAAGAAGGCCCGACGGACCGGATCAGTGCCTACGTCATTGGAGACACGGTGAAGGAGATCACCCTGTACCTGGCAGATATGACAGAAAATGAGAAGGAGATCGTCATGGACGGCTGCCTGATCAATTTCAACCGCAGAAAAGCAAAAAAGCAGGCGTAAATGCCCAAACGGCAAAGCCCCGGAGAGGGCGGGAAGATAATAGGTTTCTTCCCGCCCCTCCGGGGCTTTTGGTTTACTGTTAAAATGGAGCATTTCTTAATAATGGACCACTTCCGGGGCGCTTTGGATCGCTCTGACCGTCTCCGCTCCCTCCTCAGAAGAAAAATATCTCCAGGTGCTCTCCGGCACCAGGGGCCGGATCTGTTCTATCTGTCCTTCCTTGATCAGTCTGCGGACAGCAGAGGCGCTGATGGGCCGGCCGTCCAGCTCCCTGCGCGGAATCTGGATGAAATCCAGGCCGGATAAGGGGAGCTGTCTGCTCATCACCTCGTTATAGAGGCGGGTCACACGGCTGAAAGGTTCCTCCCCTGCGAACCGGCAGGTGATCCCCAGCGCCTCTGCGATCCTCACAAAGACGGCGATGTCCAGTTCTCCGTGGGAGCGGATCACCGTGTCCTCATCCTTTAAAAAGTAGGACGGGAAGGTGGAGCTGGAGATCATATAGCTTTTTGTCTCATGAAAGACAATGGGGGGCAGTCCTTCGCAGCCCTCTTTTACCAGGCGGAAACGGACGTCAAAGGGAATCAGGGAGAGCTCCTCCGACACCACAAACACATGGAGAAGGCTGCAGCGCTTTCCAGCCTCCTCGATCAGATACCGGTGCCCCAGGGTGAAAGGGTTGGCGTTGATTACCACCGCCCCGGAAACTCCTTCCTCAGGCAGACATCCGCCCGGCAGCTGCCTTACAGTCTCCTCCTTCAGCCGGCGAAGATAAGAAGAAAAGCCGTCCTTTCTGTTCTCCATAAACACCACCCGCTCCGGGACCCGGGCGATCTCATAAAATCCCAGGCTTTTAAAAAACAGGGCGGTGGTGCATTTGGTATATACAAACAGGTCTAAAATACCTCTCTCGTACTCATAATCCATCAGGTGGGTGACGATCTGGTTTAAAAGTCCCTCCCCCTGGTGTGCCGAATCCACTGCCATGCAGCGGAGCGTATTTCCAAAACAGGAGCCGGCGGCGACCAGCCGGTAGTCCTCGTCAAAAAGTCCTGCCGTATAGTCCAAATGGCCGTCTCTTCGGATCCCTTCCCGCTCAAGCAGCTGATCCAGCTGCCTCATCGCCCTCCGGTCTGTGGGGAGAATGGGGCTTAAACTGTACTCTGCCATGTCAGTCCTCCTTTTTCTGAAAGGTTTTTTGCAAAAAGAAAACGGAATGTCCAGGCCGCGCCGCAGATTTCTGCCCGCCGCCTTAAGGATCTGAAGCTATCATACCAGACCGGGGCGGAAAATCCAACCGCTGCCGGCAGAAAAATGCCGGAAGTCCTGAGGAAAAATAACGGCCGCCCTGAGGAAAAATAGAATGTTGACGAGATTTTGCCTTTGAAGTATAATAAAATCATCTATGTGAAAGTGAGGCAGTTCCAATGTTAAAAAGCATGACCGGATTCGGGCGGTATGAAGAGACTACCGACCAGTATAAGATTTCTGTGGAGATGAAGGCGGTAAACCACCGGTATCTGGATATGAGCATCAAGCTGCCGAAGAAGTTCAGCTATTTTGAGGCCGGCATCCGCACTCTGCTGAAGAAATACATTCAGCGTGGAAAGGTGGATGTGTTCATCAGCTACGAGGACTACACGGAGGGAAACCTCTGCTTAAAGTACAACGAGACGCTGGCGGCGGAATATATGGATGTGTTCCGGAAGATGGCGGAGCGGTTCGGGATCGAGAACGATGTGAAGGTGTCCGCCCTGTCCCGCTATCCGGAGGTGCTGACCATGGAAGAGGTTCCGGAGGATGAGGAACAGCTGTGGAAAGTGGTTTCCGGGGCGGTGGAAGAGGCAGCCAGGCGCTTTGTGGAGACCAGAGTCGCCGAGGGCGAGCGGCTGCGCCAGGATCTGACGGCGAAGCTGGACTACATGCTCACGCTGGTAGATTTTATAGAGGAGAGAGCTCCCAGGCTCCTGACGGAATACCGGCAGAAGCTGGAGGATAAGGTGAAGGAGCTTCTTGCCGGCGCGGCTGTGGACGAGAGCCGGATCGCGGCGGAGGTAACGATCTACGCGGACAAGATCTGCGTGGACGAAGAGATGGTGCGGCTGCGCAGCCATATCCTTTCCACCAGAGAAAAGCTCACGGCCGGAGGAGCCGTGGGAAGAGAGCTGGACTTTATCGCCCAGGAGATGAACCGGGAGGCCAACACCACTCTCTCAAAATCCAGTGATCTGGAGATCTCCGACCGGGCCATCGCCCTGAAGACAGAGATCGAGAAGGTGCGGGAGCAGATCCAGAATATTGAATAAAAGATAAGGAGAATTTCCATGAAGGAAAGAGGAATACTGGCAGTCGTCTCCGGGTTTTCCGGGGCCGGCAAGGGGACGATCATGAAGGCTCTTCTGGAGCGGTATGACAATTACGCCCTGTCCATTTCTGCCACCACGAGAAAGCCCAGAGAGGGCGAGCAGCACGGAAGGGAATACTTTTTCGTGGGGGAGGAAGAATTTGAACAGATGATCGCCGAGGACCGGCTGATCGAGTACGCCAGATATGTAGACCACTACTACGGCACGCCCAAAGACTATGTGATGAGCCAGCTGGAGGCGGGAAAAGACGTGATCCTGGAGATCGAGATCCAGGGCGCCTTAAAGGTAAAGGAGAAGTTCCCGGAGACGCTTCTGGTCTTTGTCACGCCCCCGTCGGCAGAGGAGCTTAAGCGCCGCCTGGTAAACCGGGGAACGGAGACTGCCGAGGTGATCGAGGCCAGGATGAAGCGGGCCTGCGAGGAAGCGGAGCAGATGGACCGCTACGACTACCTTCTGATCAACGACGAGGTGGACCTCTGCACGGAGAAGCTGCACCGGCTGATCCAGGCACAGCACGGGAAAATGACTCTCCACGGGGAGTTTGTATCCCGGATGAAACAGGAATTAAAGGATATTTCAGAATAGAGAATAAAAAAGAAAAGGAGACTGATAGTATGTTACATCCATCTTATACGGACCTGATTGAGGCGGTAAACAGCGATGTGGAGCAGGGCGAGCAGCCGGTAGTGCAGAGCCGCTATTCCATCGTAATTGCCAGCGCCAAGAGAGCGAGACAGCTGATTGCCGGCGAGGAGGCGTTCGTGCCCTCAGCCGGGAGAAAACCTCTCTCCGTGGCCATTGAAGAGCTGTACAAATCCTATGTGAAGATCCTTCCGGAAGAAGAGGGAGAGGACGAGGCAGAATAAGCAGCCGGAAAGCCGTTTCCATTTCCAGGGACCGGCTTTTTTTAACAGATTTTCCTTTTTGGAAAATGACAGACTACAGCGAGGAGAATAATATCTATGAAATTACTTTGTGTGTCCCTGGGATGCGACAAGAACCTGGTGGACAGCGAAAAAATGCTGGGACTGCTCTATGAGGACGGTTTTTCTTTCACGGACGACGAAGCGGAGGCGGATGTGATCCTGGTCAACACCTGCTGCTTCATCGGAGATGCCAAGGAGGAGAGCGTGAACACCCTTCTGGAGATGGCGGAGTACCGCCGCTCTGGTCCCTGCCGGGCTCTCATCGTCACCGGATGTATGGCGGAGCGCTACCGGGAGGAGATCACCGCAGAGATCCCGGAGGTGGACGCAGTGGTCGGCACGACGGCTTTTGATGAGATCGTCCCGGTGATCCGGAAGGTACTGGCGGGAGAGGAGCACATCCAGTGCTTTGAAGATCTGGCCGCTCTGCCTGAAGTGCAGGCGAAGCGCCTGGTGACGACCGGCGGATACTACGCCTTTTTAAAGATCGCAGAGGGATGTGACAAGTGGTGCACCTACTGCATCATCCCCAGCCTGCGCGGACCCTACCGCAGCGTGCCCATGGAGCAGCTGGTAAAAGAGGCGGAGGAGCTGGCGGAAAACGGCGTGAAGGAGCTGATCCTGGTCGCCCAGGAGACGACCCTCTACGGCGTGGATCTCTACGGAAAGAAGAGTCTGCCCCAGCTGCTGAAAAAACTCTGCCGCATTCCCGGGATCCAGTGGATCCGCATCCAGTACTGCTATCCGGAGGAGATCACGGACGAGCTCATTGAGACGATCCGGGATGAGGAAAAGATCTGCCATTACCTGGATATTCCCATTCAGCACGCCAGCGACCGGATCTTAAAGCGGATGAACCGCCGCACCAGTCAGGCCCAGCTGCGGGAGATGATCGGCAGACTGCGCCGGGAGATCCCGGACATTGCCCTCCGCACCACCCTGATCTCCGGCTTTCCCGGAGAGACAGAGGAAGATCACGAGGAGCTTTACCGCTTTGTCAATGAGATGGAATTTGACCGTCTGGGCGTGTTTGCCTACTCTCTGGAGGAGGACACTCCGGCCGCCTCATTCCCTGACCAGGTTCCCCAGGAGATCAAAGAGGAACGGCGGGATGAGATTATGGAGCTGCAGCAGGAGATCGCCTTTGAGGCGTGCAGGAAAATGGTCGGCCGTGTGCTTGACGTGATGATCGAGGGAAAAGTGGCCGATGAAAATGCCTATGTGGGCCGGACCTACATGGACGCCCCCGGCGTGGACGGACTGATATTTGTAAATACAGGGCTGGATCTTATGTCCGGCGACTTTGTGCGGGTCAAGGTGACAGGAGCCCTGGAGTATGATCTGATAGGAGAGGTGTACGATGAATCTGCCCAATAAACTGACTCTTCTGCGGGTGATTATGATCCCCTTTTTCGTGGTCTGCCTGCTTTACGGCGGCGGCCAGGACAGGACGCTCCGCTATGTGTCAGCGGCCATCTTTATCGCCGCCAGCTTGACGGATATGCTGGACGGGAAGATCGCCAGAAAATACAATCTGGTTACTAATTTCGGAAAATTTATGGACCCCCTGGCGGACAAGCTCTTAGTGTGCTCCGCCCTTATCTGTCTCATTGAGCTGGGACAGCTTCCGGCCTGGATCGTCATCGTGATCATCAGCCGGGAATTCATCATCAGCGGGTTCCGCCTCATCGCCTCCGACAACGGGGTGGTGATCGCGGCCAGCTATTGGGGGAAATTTAAGACAACATTTCAGATGATCGCCGTGATTCTGCTGATCTTTGATTTTGAGGTGCTGCGGCCTCTGGCCTCTGCCTGCGTGTGGATCGCCCTGGCTCTCACCATCATCTCTCTGGTGGATTACATCTGGAAAAACCGCGGCATTCTGACGGAAGGAGGCATGTGATCATGGTAGCAGAACTGATTTCTGTAGGGACGGAGCTTCTGCTGGGAAATATCGTAAATACCAACGCCCAGTTTCTGGCCGAGCAGTGCGCCCTTCTGGGGCTCTCCGCCTACAACCAGTGCGTGGTGGGAGACAACCGGGAGCGGCTGGCGGAGGCGTTCCGCACCGCTCTGAAGCGCTCAGACATTGTGATTCTTACCGGGGGCCTGGGGCCCACGGAGGATGATCTGACAAAAGAGGTCTGCGCAGAGGTGCTGGGAATCCCTCTGGTGGAGGACGCCCACACCAGAGAGCGGCTGGAGGCTTATTTTGCAGACAGCGTATATAAAGAGATCCCTGACAACAACTGGAAGCAGGCGGAGGTTCCCGCCGGCGCGAAGATTCTGGACAATGCCAACGGGACGGCGCCGGGACTGATCCTGGAGAAATTCGGCAAGTCCGTCATTCTGCTTCCCGGACCGCCGGATGAGCTGGTGCCTCTGTTCCGGGATCAGGTGACGCCCTATCTCAGGGCCCTGCAGCCGGAATACATCTTCTCCCGCATGGTAAAGATCTGCGGCATTGGGGAGAGCGCAGTGGAGGAGAAGCTGATCGACTTAATCGACGGGCAGACCAATCCCACCGTGGCCACCTACGCGAAGATTGGTGAGGTTCACGTGCGGGTAACTGCCAGAGCCGCCGGCGAGGAGGAGGCAAAAAAGCTGATCAAGCCTGTGGTGAAGGAGATCCGCAGCCGCCTGGGTGACAGCGTCTACAGCATCCGCGAGGAGGAGACGCTGGAGATGGCCGTAGTGGGGCTGTTAAAGAAATACGGCCTGACGGTGACGACGGCGGAGTCCTGCACGGGAGGACTGCTGGCCGGCCGCCTGGTCAATGTTCCGGGAGCCTCTGAGGTGTTCCGGGAAGGTGTGATCACTTACTCCAACAAAGCAAAGAAAAAGATGCTGGATGTGAGCAAGAGCACCTTAAAGAAGTACGGGGCCGTCAGCGAGCAGACGGCCAGAGAGATGGCGGTGGGCGGAGTGTTCGCCACCGATGCCGACGCCTGTGTGGCGGTCACCGGCATTGCCGGCCCGGACGCAGACGGAGATAAGCCGGTGGGACTTGTCTACATCGCCTGCTATATGAATGACAAGGTCCGTGTGGAGAAGTTTCTCTTTAAGGGGAACCGCAGCAAGATCCGCGAGCAGTCGGTGGTGAAGGCCCTCGACCTGCTTCGCCGCTCCATCCTGGACAATTACCGCAAATAAAAGGAGTCTGGTCCATGCACTGGTACAGTCATCTCTATGTGGGAGAGAAAGCCGCCGGAAAGCGGTACGCCGTCATACAGAAGATCCGCCGCGGGGAGAAGGACCTGCGGGTGTATGTGATTACGCCGGCATCCGGCGGGAATAATATTCTTGACATTTATTCTGCCGCAGAATTTTTCCGCCCCTTCCGCCAGGAGAGGGATCCCCTGATTTTAGGGATCGCAGACGGCTATGACGAGGCACTCTGCGTGGCGGGAAAGATTGTGGCCGACATGTACCGGACCACGGGGGACTTCTCCCTGGAGAAGTTTCTTGCACAGAGAGACGGCGAGAGGTTTGAATGATACAGATACTGCTTCTTATTCTGAAAATAGTGGGGATCCTTCTGCTGATCCTTCTGGGGCTGGTGCTTTTTGTCCTGCTCACCGTTCTCTTTGTCCCCGTCCGCTACCGGGCGGAGGGAAGCCGGCATGGAGAGTGGAGAGCAAAAGGGCGGGTCAGCTGGCTGTTTCGCGCTGTCTCCCTGCAGTTTTCTTTTGAAAACGGCAGCCTGACCGCGGATGTTCGCCTGTTCGGCCGGAGAGTAGGGGCAAGTTCCGGAGAGGATTCCATAGAAGAAGACTTTCAGGAAATATCCGAGCCTCCGCTCCATACCGCCTCCCTGGACCGGGGGGAGACGGACGGAAAAGAGGAGACGGATTTCCCCGCCGGCACAGAGGGGACAGGGAAGGAAAAAACAGCGGAAATACCCGCTTCCGGCGCAGAAACAGAAGAGAACGTGAAGACATCCAGCTCCGGCGCGGCAGAGGAAGAAACGCCGAAAGAATTGGACGCCGGCGCGGCAGCGCAGAAGGAAGAGATCCACCCAGACGCCGGCGCGGCGCCGGGGAAAACCTCGAAAGAGCCTGAAAGGCCCGGGCAGGAGGAAAATCAGACGCGCCCCCGGCCGTCCGGGCGGGAGACGTCCAAAGGCCGCCCCGGCAGAAAAAACCTGATGAAGCGTCTGGCGTCTATTCCGCAGTCGTTCAGAAAAACGTTCCGGCGCCTTCGGGCCCGTCTCCGTGATCTGCTGAAAAAAAAGGAGCGGGTGCTGGCCTTTTTAAAGGACGAAGAAAACCGCAGGACCTTCCGGCTGATCAAAGCCCAGCTGGGGCGGCTGATCCGCCATGTGTCTCCAAGACATATAGAGGGAAACCTTACGTTTGGCTTTGACGATCCCTACCGTACCGGCCAGGTGCTCTCCGCGGCTGCTCTGCTCTATCCGGTATACCGTGACCGGATCAGGCTGGTCCCGGTGTTTGACCGGGAAGTGCTGGAAGGAGAAATTTGCGTGGCCGGCCGGCTTCGGGCCGCGGTGTTTGCCGGGGCGGCGGTGCGGCTGATGATGGACCGGAATTTCAGAAAGCTGCTCAGACAGCTGATGGACCGATAGAAGGAGGAGAATTATGGCAGACAATCATTTTGCAGCAACAGTGGAAGCCCTGTTTAAGGGGATGGATCATTTTGTCACCACCAAGACTGTGGTGGGAGATGCGGTGAAGATCGACGGCGCCATCATCCTGCCTCTGGTGGACGTGACCTGCGGCATGGCCGCCGGCTCCTTCGCGGAGAATGCCAAGCAGAACGGCGGCGGCGGTATGAGCGCCAAGATGAGCCCCAGCGCGGTGCTGGTGATCCAGAACGGCGTGACGAAGCTGGTAAGCGTAAAGCAGCAGGACGCCATGACAAAGGTCCTGGACATGGTCCCCGATTTTGTCAACAAGTTTGTGGCCGGAAAAGCGGAGCCGCCGGTGTCTGAGACGGCAGCAGCGGCAGCCGAGGAGATGGCCGCCTCCGCCTCGGAAAAGACGGAGAAGGAATCAATCTGAACACATTTTATAGTATAAGAAAATCCCTTTCGCATAAGATATGATATAGATCGGAGCGGAAGGGATTTTTTTATGAAACGGATCATCGGGCTGATGCTGTTCTGCTTCGGCGTGGGAATGACGGTGATGCTCATCGTGCCGGAGACATTCACCACTCTGGTGTTCATCACCGCCTGCCTGGTTGTGGGCTACAATCTGTTCTGCTGCTGATGTAAGAATTCATTCAGAATATATTAAGATATTTCGGAAATCGTAAAGAAACGTAAGGTGAATTTTCCCGGCCGCAGTACTATAATAGGGCCATTATACGAAAGGGAGATGATAGAATGGAGCCGATCTGCGTGGTGATCTTCTGCCTGGGACTGGTTGCCCTGTGCGGCTGCGGACGGGCGTCGAAAAAAGCAGAGACTGGGGGGACGGGAAAGAACGGGGAGAATGCCGGAACGGCACGCGGCCGGGAGACTGCAGAAATGGTCCGCAGTCAGGGGGCTGCCGGGATGGTTCACGGCCGGGAAGATTCCGGGACATTTTCCGGCGGCACGGTGCCTGCAGGGGCGGATCTGAAGCCGCTCTTTGACGCGGCGGCAGGGACCGGCAGCACGCCTCTGGAATTTGACTACGGAGATGAGAGCCGGATCGTATTTCACGGGAGCTTCGGCCTTTTCGTCTGCGGACGGCAGAACACAGGCTGGCAGGTGCTCCGCTCCCTGGATTTAAAGGCGCTGGGAGCCGACGCCATGGAAGGAGACGACTACGCGGTCATCGACGCGGGAAGGGAACGGGCCTACATCACCCCGGCCTATTTTGCCACGGACAACGAAAATCCGGTGACTTACTGTTTTGATTATGAGAACAATATTCTGCGGGAGCGCTGGGAATACCAGTCGGTGAGAAATGAGCTGCTGTCCTGGAGCTACGGCCAGTCCATGCCGGTACAGGAGGAGGCGGACAGGCTGCTGGGAAGCCGGAATCTGGTCCGCAGTTCCAATATTTACCCGGTGCGGGGGATCGGAGGCGGAGAGTATGGATTTCTGGCCTCGGAAAACGGGCTGCTGAAAAGTCTGAGCTACTGCATCTATCGGGAGAAAGGAGATGAGCTGGTCTGCTGTCCCCTCTTCTCCGGAAATGACCATCGGGAGAAAGGCTGTTCTTAAAACGGCGGGCCGCGAAAACGGCATTTTTCTTTCCGCCGCAGCGCGTTTCCCGCAGAGCGCTTTGCTTTGCGGGGCACGGAGTTTTCTGGCAAAAAAAAAGCAGCCCATCGGGCTGCTTTTTATGCTCAATTTTGATTATGCTCTTTCCACTAAACCGGAACGTAAGCAAGAAGTACACACGTTCATCTTACGAGCGCCGCCATTGACTTTCACTTTGACAGACTTTACGTTCGCTTTCCACATTTTGTTGGAACGTCTATGAGAATGGCTCACGTTGTTTCCGAAGTGAGCAGCTTTTTCACAAATTGCACATTTCGCCATGATTTGCACCTCCTTAAAAGCTACTTGGACTCCTTACTTAGA
>DWWL01000031.1 GCA_019119775.1 Candidatus Lachnoclostridium pullistercoris
ATACGCCGAACTCTTCCTCGCAAGCCTTTACTAACTCATTTAACTCTAATACGGATAATTCCTTGATAGCTTCGATAAACTCTGCAGTTGTTAACTTTGCCATTTTAATTTCCTCCTGTTTTTCATCTTTTTATTAAAATCTGCTGCCGTTTCACACGGCTCTGTTCAGTGAAAAATGAACTTCTCCGCCTGTCCTCTTCCGCCTTGCGGAAACGGGGGCGCCGTCCACTCTTCGATTACGCCTCAGCCTTCTCAGCGATCTGATTAAGCACACGGGCGAAGTTGGCGATCGGAGACTGCATGCTTCCCAGCAATCTGCCCAGAAGGATCTCTCTGGACGGGATGGTAGCGATCACCTGGATTCCCTTCTCGTCGTAGTAGTTGCCCTCTACCACGCCTGCCTTTAACTCCAGCTTGTCAGCCGTCTTAGCGAACTCTGCCAGAATTCTTGCCGGAGCGGTAGCATCCGTCTTGGACACAGCCAGAGCGGTCGGTCCTTCCAGATGGGGCTCTAATGCTTCAAATTCCGTTCCCTTTACAGCAAAGCGGATCATGGTGTTCTTATATACCTTGTAAGAAACATCAGACTCTCTCAGCTTCTTACGCAGCTGTGTATCCTGCTCTACGGTCAGACCGCGGTAGTCCACAACTACGGCAGATGCAGCGCCGTTTAAAAGCTCAGAAATTTCTGCTACGATCGGCTGCTTTAATTCTACTTTTGCCATTTTGGTTTACCTCCTGTTAGATTTAAAAGAGTATCACCTGCGAAAAATAAGCCCTTCTGTCCAAGACAGAAAGGCTCTACAAATTCTCTATATGAGCTTTGTATGTTCCTCGGTAGGCGGTCATACCTTATGCCTTGCGGCGCCTACTGTCTTCGGCAGTCAATACTGATATAAAATATCACAGTTATCCGGAAAAGTCAACGGGTTTGAGCAATTTATCGTAAAAATTTGTAACAGTTCAGACAGGCATCTTCTTGCCCGGCCTTTTCAGCGCCTGCTCTCCCCGGCGGCGCCTGCTTCCGTTTTCTCCCCGGATGAAGTTCCCGCTCCGCCGGTTCCGCCGATTCCCTTCACCGGAGCTTCCTCCCCGGCTTCCCCTGCGCCGGGTCTTGTCTCCGGCGGATTTTCTCCGTCTCCGGCCGCGCCCGTTTCTGTCCCGGACTGGCCCTTATCATTGACGGAAGCATCTGTCTCCCTCTCCGGCCGGTTCCCTGTGTCTTCTTCCGATCCGGACGGCTCTCCTGACGGACTCTGGCCCTCCGCCGGCCGTTCCGGGACGTCCCCGTCCTCATCCGGGCGGTTCTGGGGGCGGCTCTCCTCCGGAGCTTCTGTCTCCGCCGCTTCACTGCTCTCCTGCGGCAGCTCCCCTTCTTCCTGGGGCCTGCTCTCCCCGGCGCCGCTCTCCCCGGAGGTACTTTCCTCCGGACGGCTCTCCTGCGGGCTCCGGCTCTCTTCCTCCGTCCCATCTTCCGGCACCCGGATACGCCCGGACACCGCCGTCAGAGACTCTCCGCCGCGGCGAATCATGCCAGCCACCGTGAAATAGTAGGTCTCTCCCGGCTCCATGCCTTCTGCCTCAATCCGGCAGCCCTTTCCATCCGTCTCCACCAGTCTGGCGGCCAGATATTCTCCGTCCCGCCCGCGCACGCTCACCGCCGGACTGCGCCAGCGCACTCCGTCCTCAAAAGTGACAGCGATCTCTCCGTCCTCATACCAGGCTTCATCCAGCCGGACTCTTTCATCTTCCTTTTCCTCTTCTTCTCCGTCTTCCGCCTCATTCCGGCCAGTCTCTCCCGGCCCGTTCAAATCCACTTCCGCCGCCGGAGTCTCCCCCGGCAGAACCGCCTCCTCAGGGGATGATCCGCCTTCACCGGCTGTTTCCGCCGTCTCTTCCCCGCCGGACTCAGCAGGCGCCGTCTCTTCCGTGACCGGCAGCTGCAGCTGCGGAGTCTCTCCCGCCACCTCTTTGGCAATCTCCTCCATGGTCATACCGGAGAGGCGGGCCAGATCTTCCTCCGTGAGGACAGGACTCTGGCCGATCAGCTCTTCCAGAAAATAGGCTTTTCCGTAAGAGATTCCGTACTCATCCGCAGTCTCCCGCACATCGTCCCGGATCACCGCCTGCTGGTCATACACCACAGCCTGCACCTGATTTTCCTCCAGGCTCTTCTCCACGTCCGCCACCACCTGGCTGCGCAGCACGCTGGTGCGGGAAACGCTGTCTCCCATCACCGTCACCAGGATGGCGCTGTCCAGATCTTCCAGGTAACCTTCCGCCGCCATAGCTCCCACCACGGCATTCACCGCCACATTCAGCTTTACCCCTTTTAAGTCCATTCCGTCCAGGACCGCCTGGGCGTCCTCATTCAGGGCCTCTGCCTTCAGCACCTTTTCCTTCCGGTTCACGGAAAGCTCCACGCTGGGATTGACATCCAGCCCGACGATCGAGTCGATCAGGCTGCCGCGGTACAGCTCATATCCGCCGCTGCCGGCTGCCACTGCCAGAACGCAGGCGGCAGCCGCGCCCCACATCCGCGCCCGGCTGCGGCGTTTATCTACCAGACGCTCTGTGTGGATCTCCTGGGGAGCTGTAAGGTCGATCCGATCCAGGACGTCCGGCGTCAGACGGCTCACGGCCGACTGCAAATGTTCTTCGATCTCCCGCCGCGTCAAGCCCGATCACTCCCTTCCCAGATAATTTTCCATCTTCTTCATGGCTCTGCGGTACTTGGACAAAACAGTCGCCAGGGGCATCTGCAGGCTGGCCGCGATCTCCCGGTGCTTCATCCCTGCCGAGGCGTGGAGAAGCACGATCTGACGCTCATCCTCTTTCAGGATCTCCAGAGCCGCCTCCAGAGCCATCCGGTCCGCCAGATTTTCGATCTGACGGCAGAATTCTCCCGTCTCTCCCCGGCTCAGCTCTTCCAGCCCCACATCTGCCTCGTGTTTCCGGTCCCGGAACCTCATGTAGCACAGATTCCTGGCGATGGTAAACATCCAGGCCAACGGTTTTCCCTGCCCCACATATCCGGACGCCGAGGTCCAGATCTTCAGATACGTCTCCTGAAGAACTTCCTCCGCGTCGCAGGGATTTTTCACAATGGACAGTATGAAGCTGTAAATGGTCCTGTCTGTATTCTGGTACAGCTGCCGGAAAGCCTCTTCGTCACCGATCCCTACCCGTTTCAGCAGTTCCTCATCACTGACTGGTCTTTTTTGCTCTCCCACAGCCGCCGTCAACCCAAAAAGCAGCATGTACGATTTGTCCTTTCATTTTGTTAATGCGGGAACCGGCCGGATTATTGCATCCAGATATTTCCATCCGCGGCAGATTTTCACCCGCAGCAGAGGCCCTTCCGCGGCAGATCTCCACCCGCGGCAATTCTCTTCTCTCCTCAGATCTCCACCCGTGTCAGGCTTCCTTCCGGGCTGCCCGCCCGGCGGCTACTCCTCCGCGCAGTAGCTGTTTTCCACAGTAATCACGCAGCAGCTGTTCTTGATCTTTTTTTTGATCGCAGCCGCCACCTGCTCCTTCACCTGGCGCTTCATCTCCGGCGTGTAGTCTCTGGGGACCACCAGATCAAAGATCAGGTTCACCTGATCCCTGCCGTCCACGATCCTGAAATCGTGGAGCGTCAGCCTGGAGTCCACCTCCTTGATGGCATCACCGGAAATCTTCCGGTAGCTGTCCACCTTCTCATTTTTCACCTCGATGGGATCCATATGGATCACCAGAAACAGGTTCAGTTTCTTCACCGCGTCCCGCTCCACCCGGTCGATGATCTCATGGGAGGTTTCAACATCCACGTCGCTGGGAACCTCGGCGTGGATGGAAGCCATGCTCCTGCCCGGCCCGTAATTGTGCACGATCAGATCATGGCTGCCCACAATGCCGTCATAGCTCTCCACAAAGCGGGTGATCTCCCGGTACACCTCCGGATCAATGGCCTCGCCAATGAGCGGAGCCAGAGTATCCTTCGCGATGTTCACACCGGCGATCATGACCACCACGGACACCGCCAGACCCACGATTCCATCCACGTTGACGTCAAACACGCCGAACACCAGCATGGAGACAATGGTGGCTGTGGTCGCTGCCACATCCCCCAGAGAATCCGCCGCGGTCGCCATCATTACCTTGGAATCGATCCGTTTTCCCAGCCTGCGGTTGAACATTCCCAGCCACAGCTTCACGCCCACAGACAGCACCAGAATCCCAATGGACAGCCACTGGAACACCATGGGCTCCGGGTTTCTGATCTTGCCGAAAGAAGTCTTAAACAGGGAAAATCCCACCTCAATGACCAGAAAGGCCACAATAAACGCCGATATGTACTCGATTCTCCCGTGGCCGAAGGGGTGCTCCTCGTCCGCCGGCTTCTCCGCCATCTTCACGCCCACAATGCTGATGATAGAGGACGCTGCGTCTGACAGGTTGTTGAACGCGTCCGCCATAACCGATATACTGTTGGCCAAAAGTCCGGTGATCAGCTTCGCCGCAAACAGGATCAGATTGCAGCAGATGCCCACCATTCCTGCCAGGGCCCCGTATCTGGTCCTGACCTCCACATCCTGAACTCTCTCATAGTCTTTCACAAAATGTCTGATCAGAAATTCCGTCATGCCTGCCACCTCTGCTTTCCGGCCGCCTGATGTTTTCTCTCCTCACCGGCTGCCCCGTAATCCACCTGCATCAGGCAAAGTCCTTCCGGCGGAGCCGTAAATCCGGCCGCCTGACGGTCCTTTGCCTCCAGAATGTCCGTCATGGACTCCGGCGTCCGTTTTCCCTCGCCCACCTCGATCAGGGTCCCGGCCAGGATCCTCACCATGTGGTAGAGAAAGCCGTCCCCATAAAAATCCAGGGCGATCTCCTCACCGTCTCTGCGGACGTCAATGGAAAACAGCGTTCTCACCGTGGATTTCTTCATCTTCCTGTTGCCGCAGAAGCTCTTAAAATCCCTGGTTCCCACCAGATATTCCGCCGCCCGTCTCATGGCCTGCTCATCCAGGTCATGGCCCAGGCCGCAGAGGTATTTTCTCTCAAATACCGGCCGTTTTTTTCCCGTCCATATCCGATAACGATACAGCTTCCCGCAGGCATTCAGCCGGCTGTGAAAACGCTCCGGCACCTCCTCAGCCTCCGTCACCCGGATGTCCTCCGGCAGGTAGAGATTCAGATACTCCCCTGTCTCCTCCGCGGAGAAATGCTCCGGCACCTTAAAATTTGCCGTCTGCCCCTTCGCGTGGACTCCGGCGTCCGTCCGTCCCGCGCCGTGGACCTCCGTGGGATGGCCGGTCATCCTCTCCAGCACCGCCTCCATCCTGCCCTGGATGGTGCGCTCCGTATTTCCCTGTTTCTGCCAGCCGTCATACCGGCTGCCGTCGTACTCAAGCAATACTCTTATATTTCTCATGTTTTTCTGTTTTCCCCTCTTGATGCGCAGAAAACCTAATGAAGCCCGGAGGCTATCATTAGGTTTCTCTGTTTTTTCTGAAATATTCAATTATTATAGTACAAACGAAATCAGATTACAAGGCTTTGCTCTGCCGTTTTTAGATCACCTGGTATTTTGCCACATATACGGGGAAGGTATCGGTTCCCTTGACTTCCTTGCCTTCCGTGATCACCACGTTCTTATCTGTAACCAGATACTCCACATTGGCGCCGGCCTCAATCACCGTATCCTGCATCAGCACGCAGTTTTTCACCTTTGCGCCCTTGGCCACCTTCACGCCGCGGAATAAAACGCTGTTCTCCACTTCGCCCTCGATCACGCAGCCGTCCGCCGCCATAATGTTCTCCACTTTCGCTCCCGTAATGTAGCGGGTGGGGTTGTCGTCACGGATCTTTGTATAAATGGGGCTGGGGGAGAAGAGAGCATTTAAGTTCTCGTCGTCCAGCAGTCTCATATTCTCATCAAAATATCCCTTCAGTCCGGTGATCTGAGCAATGTATCCGTCATAGCGGAATCCCTGAACGTTCAGCTTGTCCAGCTGGCGCAGAAGGATGTCTCTCTCAAAGTTCACATAGCCGTGGGTGTAGGCGTAGCTGATCTGCTGGATCAGGAACTCTCTCTCCACCACATAGATGTTCAGGCCGAAATTCGTCAGGCCGGATTCCTTGGAGTTGATCTCCATTCCCGTGATCCTGCCGTCGTCATTTACGGTAAAGGTATAATACAGGTCCTGGCTCTCCTCTCTGGCCGCCATGGCTGCTGCCGGGAGTTCCTCCTGCGTGTATGCTGCCGTAATATCCGCGCCGCTCTTTCTGTGAGCCTCGATCATCGCGCGGAAATCAAAGTTGCCGGCAATATCCGCGTCGGACATCACCACATATTTTTCTTTCTGAGAACGGAGGAAATCCAGCACTGTCACCAGAGCCTCGATCCTTCCGTTGTAAACCTTGATGGATTTCTCCGCGTAGGGCGGGAAAATGTTCAGTCCGCCGTTTTTGCGGGTCAGATCCCACTCACGTCCGGATCCCAGATGATCCATAAGAGAGTGGTAATTCTTGCGCACCACAATGGAAACATTGCCGATGCCGCTGTTCACCATGCTGGAGAGCACAAAGTCGATCATACGGTAACGTCCGGCAAAAGGAATGGAAGCCATCAGACGCTCGCCTACCAGTTCCGGAACCAGAGAATCATGACTGTTCGGGAAAATAATGCCCAGAGCTTCTACGTTGGAATTTACCATTGTTCTTCACCACCTTTTACATTGTTGCTGACCATTGCGTTAGGTCCGATCTTGGCGTTGTCTCCGATATAAACATCGGAACCGATGGTCGCCACGCCCTTCTCATCCTCCGTGGGCATTGCTCCCACCACGGCGTTCTCGCCGATCACCACATTTTCCGCCACGATGCAGTGCTGCACCACAGCGCCGGCTTTGATCACGGTGCCGCCCATGACTACCGCATCCTCCACCACAGCGCCCGGCTCCACCTGAACGCCGGCAAAGAGGATGGAGTGCTTCACCGTACCGGAAACCACGCAGCCGTCCGTGATCATGGAATTCTCCACCACGGCGCCTTTTTTGATCCGGTGGCCTGTCATACCGCTGTTGCGGCTGTAGATCTTCCAGTTCTCATCAAACAGGTTGATTCCGCTGTGCTCCGGATCCAGGACCTCCATATTGGCCTCCCAAAGGGAAGAAATGGTTCCCACATCCTTCCAGTATCCGTTGAAATGATAAGCATACATATTCCGTCCGTCTCTCAGCAGATTGGGAATGATGTTGTTTCCGAAATCGTTCTCAGACTCCGGATCCGCCTCGTCCTCCACCAGATATTTCTTTAAAATATCCCAGTTGAAGATGTAGATGCCCATGGAAGCCAGATTGGACTTCGGGTTCTTCGGCTTCTCCTGGAACTCTGTGATCTTGTCGTTCTCGTCCGTCACCATCAGGCCGAAACGGGACGCCTCATCCCACGGAACCTCCATAACCGCCACGCTGAACTCTGCTCCCTTTTCCTTATGGAAACGCAGGAAGTCGCTGTAGTCCTGCTTGCAGATCTGGTCTCCGGAGAGAATGATCACGTACTGAGGATTATAGCGCTCAATAAACGGAATATTCTGATAAATGGCATTTGCTGTTCCCTTGTACCAGTCCGATCCGGATGCCTTCTGATAGGGCGGCAGCACATGGACTCCTCCGTGAAGACGGTCCAGATCCCAGGGCTGTCCGTTGCCGATGTACTCGTTGAGCACCATGGGCTGATACTGGGTCAGAATGCCTACTGTATCAATTCCTGAATTTACGCAGTTTGAAAGCGGGAAGTCGATGATCCGGTACTTTCCGCCAAAAGGAACTGCAGGTTTTGCCAGCTTCTGCGTAAGGGCATACAGACGTGACCCCTGGCCGCCGGCAAGAAGCATTGCTATCATTTCTTTCGCCATACTCTTTCCTCCTAGTTACATACACTTTAATTGAAATGTACTAATATGTGAAATTGTACCACAAATCTCTAAAAAAAGGTAGCCTTTTATGTACTTTTCCACCATGTTTTTACTAAGATTTCTCAAAGTATATTTTTCTGCCCTTCCGATTGTTAAATCTATGTAAAATCTATGTTAAATGAAAGCGAAGTATATTGTGAATAAGAAAAAATTCTTTTACAATAGGATCTGGAAGCATATTAACGCTACTTTAAGAAAATGAAGGGGAATACTATGAAAACAACAGACATTCTGAATCTTCTGGGCGGTCTGGCTCTCTTCCTCTATGGAATGCAGATGATGAGCAACGGCCTGGAAGCAGCAGCCGGAAAGAAAATGCAGAAGATCCTGGAGCGGCTTACCTGCAACCGCTTCGTGGGAGTTCTGGTGGGCGCCGGAATCACCGCCCTTATCCAGTCCTCCTCCGCCACCACCGTCATGGTCGTGGGCTTTGTAAACTCCGGCATGATGACCCTGCAGCAGGCTGTGTGGATCATCATGGGCGCCAACATCGGCACCACCATCACCGGACAGTTAGTGGCTCTTGACATCGGAGCCCTGGCGCCGCTCATCGCCTTCGTAGGCGTGGCCATCGCCATGTTTGTAAAGAAAAAACAGGTGCAGTACTGGGCACACATCGTGGCCGGACTGGGAATTCTCTTTATCGGAATGAACCTGATGAGCGATTCCATGATGCCCTTAAGAGATTCACCTGCTTTTGCCAATGTCGTGGCCAACTTCTCCAACCCGCTGGTGGGAATCCTGGTAGGCGCCGGCTTTACCGCCCTCATCCAGTCCTCCTCCGCGTCCGTTGGAATCCTTCAGGCCCTGGCAAACAGCGGCATTGTGGCTCTTCCCACAGCTGTGTACGTGCTGTTCGGCCAGAACATCGGAACCTGTATCACGGCCGTCCTGGCTGCCATCGGCACCAGCCGCAGCGCAAAGCGGACCACTGTGATCCATCTGATGTTCAATATTATCGGAACATGTATTTTTACCATCGTCTGCATGACAACGCCTCTGACCGCCATCGTGGCGTCCTGGACGCCTACCAATCCGGCCGGACAGATCGCCAACATGCACACCCTGTTCAACATTGTGACGACCATCCTTCTGCTGCCCTTCGGCACACAGCTGGCCGCTGTCGCCACAAAGATCCTTCCCGAGCGTGCTTCCGAGAAGGAGGAAGGTTTCCATTTAAAGTATATCAATGCCATTCCTGAGATCCGTTCCAAAGACAGCCAGGTAGGCTCCACCGCCATCGCCCTCCACAACATCTCCGGAGAGCTGTCCCGCATGGCCGGCATGGTGACTAAGAACATTCAGGAGAGCTTCGACTCCGTACAGGGCGGAACCGCCAAATACCTGGAGTCTGTATCCCAGCGGGAGGAATATGTGGACTTCCTGAACAAGGAAATCTCCAGCTACATCTCCTCCATCATGAGCCAGGAGGAAAATATGAGCGACGCGGCGGCGATCAGCGCTTACTACAAGATCTGCGGAAATCTGGAGCGGATCAGCGATCACGCCATGAACATCTGCGAGTACAGCAAGCGCCTGGACGATGAAAAGCTGTCCTTCTCCGACATGGCTGTGGTGGAGATCGAATCCATGAAGAAAGCCTGTCTGGAGGCTATGGATTCCTTCAAGCACATGGAGCCGCTGAGCCAGGAAGCCTTAACCCAAGTTTCCGATCTGGAGGAAAAGATCGACAACATGACCGATACCTACCGGGAAAATCAGCTCTCCCGGATGAAGGTAAAAGAGTGCTCCCACGAAACCAGCATCCTCTACTCCGAGATGCTCACCGACTTCGAGCGTATCGGCGATCACGCGTTAAATATTGGAGAGGCGCTGGCCAGCATGTAAGAATATGCTGCCTGGAAAACGCAGTTTCCTATTAAATGAAAAAAGGCAGAAAAACCGGTCCCGCGGGGCCGGTTTTTTTGTCTTTTTCTGTCTTTTTCTTTCCTTTTGCTTTTTTCTTCTATCTATTCTTCTCTCTTTTTCTCCGCCATTTTACAGATATCTTCCGGTGACGCTCTCCCAGTTCTCTTTGATCTGCCGCGGCGTCCCCGCCGCCACGATCCGGCCGCCGGCTTCTCCGCCTCCCGGCCCCATGTCGATGATATAGTCCGCACTGCGGATCACATCCAGATCATGTTCGATCACGATCACCGTGGCCCCGTGCTCCAGCAGAGTCTGGAACACGCCTAAGAGCGTTCTCACATCCAGGGGATGGAGACCGATGGTGGGCTCGTCAAAGATAAAAATCGTATCTCCCTGGGCTCTCCCCATCTCACTGGCCAGCTTCAGTCTCTGGGCCTCTCCCCCGGAGAGGCTGGGCGTCTCCTCCCCCAGCGTCAGATATCCCAGGCCCAGGTCATTTAACACCTGCAGCCGCTGGCTGACCAGTTTTAAGTCGCTGCAGGCATCCAGCGCCCTTTTCACATCCATGGCCATAAGCTCCGGCAGTGACCAGGAGCGTCCGGATTTTGCCTGATAACGGATCCTGCCGGCCTCTTTCCCATATCGGGAGCCGCGGCATTCCGGACAGTCGATCTCCACATCCGGCAGAAACTGTACGTCCAGGCTGATCACCCCCGTCCCATCACAGACCGGGCAGCGCAGCTTTCCCGTATTATAGGAGAAATCCCCCGCCTTATACCCCCGCTCCTTAGCGTCCGCCGTCCTGGCAAATACCTTTCTGAGCTCATCGTGAACATTGGCGTAGGTGGCCACCGTGGAGCGGACATTGATCCCGATGGGGGTAGCGTCAATGAGCTTTATCTGTCCGATTCCCGGCGCCTCCGCCTCAAGCACATGTTCCGGCAGCCTGTTTCCCCGCACCGCTGCCTCCAGTCCGGGGATCAGACTCTCCAGAATCAGCGTCGTCTTCCCCGAACCGGACACGCCGGTTACTGCCGTCAGCCTCCCTTTCGGGATGTCCACAGAAAGAGGCTTCACCGTATGAATCGGGCCGGTAGCCAGATGAATTCTTCCCAGGTCAAACATGGCTTCCGGCGAAGCCTGCTCTCTCACAGGCTCTCCCGGTCCATCTCCCAGGAACGGTCCCACCTTCGACTGAGGGTTGGCTGCAATGTCTGAAACCCTTCCCTGTGCGATCACTCTTCCGCCGTCTGCCCCGGCTCCCGGCCCCATCTCTATGATCCAGTCCGCCTTGGAAAGAATCTGGGCGTCATGATCCACCAGAACCACCGAATTGCCGTCCGCGATCAGATCGTCCATCACTCCCGTCAGACCTTCAATGTTGGACGGATGAAGGCCGATGGACGGCTCGTCCAGCACATAGAGAACGCCTGTGGTCCTGTTTCGCACCGCGCGGGCCAGCTGCATCCTCTGCCGCTCTCCTGTGGAGAGTGTGGATGCCGCCCGGTCCAGTGCCAGATATCCCAGCCCCAGGTCCATGAGGCGTTTTGCCGCCGTCTGAAAGGACTCACATATGCTCTCCGCCATGGGAACCATCTCCTGAGGAAGAGAAGCCGGCACTCCCCTGACCCATTCTGTCAGGTCAGCCAGCGTCATTCTGCACGCCTCATCCAGGGAGATTCCTCTCACCTTCGGCGCTCTCGCCGCTTCCGCCAGCCTGGTTCCCCCGCAGTCCGGGCAGATCTCCTGCTTCAGAAATTTCTCCACCCGCTTCATCCCTTTTTCGTCCTTCACCTTCGCCAGAGCATTCTCCACCGTGTATACGGCATTGAAATAGGTAAAATCCAGCTCTCCCGCCTGGTTGGAGTTCTTCGCCTTGTATAAAATGTGCCGTTTCTCCGCCGGTCCATTGTATACAATATCCTTTTCCTCGTCTGTCAGCTCTCTGAACGGCACATCTGTCCGCACTCCCATAGCCCGGCACACGTCCGTCATCAGCGACCACATCAGAGAATTCCACGGCGCCACCGCCCCCTCGTCGATGGACAGAGAATCATCCGGCACCAGGGTGGAGCGGTCCACCGTCTGCACCATTCCCGTACCGCCGCAGGTGCGGCAGGCTCCCTGGCTGTTAAAGGCCAGCTCCTCCGCGGACGGGGCGTAAAATCTGGCCCCGCATTCCGGGCAGACTAACTCCTGTCCGGCTGCCACCGCCAGCGTGGGGGCCAGATAATGGCCATTGGGGCAGCGGTGACTGGCCAGCCTGGAGAACATCAGCCTCAGGCTGTTTAAAAGCTCTGTGCCCGTTCCAAAGGTGCTGCGGATCCCCGGCACTCCCGGCCTTTGATGAAGAGCCAGGGCCGCCGGCACGTAGAGCACCTGATCCACCTGGGCCTTCGGAGCCTGCGTCATCCGCCGTCTGGTGTAGGTGGACAGCGCGTCCAGATATCTCCTGGATCCTTCCGCATACAAAACTCCAAGGGCCAGCGACGATTTTCCCGAACCGGACACCCCCGCGATCCCCACGATCTGATTCAGAGGAACGTCCACGTCTATATTTTTCAGGTTATGAACCCTGGCACCCCGTATCTTTATTTTGTCTATCATACCTTCTGTCTCCTTTCTGCTCCTTCCATTATAAAAATTCTCCGGCAAAAAAGCCAGCCTGAATCCCGCAAAAAGCAGCCCGAATTCTGCTTCCTATTGTTTTATCAGATCACATATGATACATTCTTTTTAGAATGATCCGGCAGCAGATATTCTTTTCGGAACAGTCCGGGAATACATATTTTTCCGAGCAGTCCGGCAGCAGATCAAAATTTCATGTCAGCAGCAGATCAAAATTTCATGAAGGAGGCATCAGATATGGAACGGCAGATTCTTCTGCTCGGCGACCCGAGACTCTACGAGGTCTCCGAGGAAGTTTCCAGGGAGGAACTGGAGGAGCTCCGCCCTGTTTTCACCGATATGTTTGACTGTATTAAGGGCATCCGCCGCGATTACGGCTTCGGCCGGGCGATCGCAGCCCCGCAGATCGGCGTCAAAAAACGCCTGATCTGCATTCTCACAGATAAGCCTTACGTGATCATCAATCCTGAACTGGAGTTTATCGGTGATGAGATGATGGAACTTATGGATGACTGTATGTCATTTCCCAAACTTCTCGTGCGCGTGCGCCGCTACCGCCACTGCATCCTGCGGTTTATGGACGAAACCTGGACGCCCCGGGAAATGCGGATGGACGACGATATGGCAGAGCTCATCCAGCACGAGTATGACCATCTGGACGGCATTCTGGCCACCATGCGCGCCATCGACAGCAAGTCTTTTGTGATGAAGAGATAGACAGCTCATCTCAAATGGGAGGAATTCAGAAATGAGACTGAAGAACGTTCTGATCACGGTAAAAGATATGGAACAATCGAAAAAATTCTATCATGACCTGTTCGGACTCGATATGATTCTCGACAACGATGGAAATATGATCCTGACTGAGGGCCTTGTCCTCCAGGACGCGGCCATCTGGCAGACATTTCTTGGAAAAGAGATCATCCCGAAAAACCATTCCTGTGAACTGTACTTTGAAGAGCGGGATATAGACGCCTTTGTGCAGAAGCTGGAATCTCTATACCCTTCCGTCCAGTATGTAAACCGCCTTATGACCCACAGCTGGGGCCAAAAAGTCGTCCGCTTCTATGACCCGGACGGCAACCTGATCGAAGTGGGAACGCCTGTGTGAGAAGCCGCCTCCTTCTTTGGGGCAGCAGTCGATTATGAAATTATGAAATTCTCACCGTTTTCAGCCGCTGTCCCTGCTCCGGACGCTTTCCAGGACACGCCGGAAGCAGCTGGGTTTTGACTCCACTGCGGGGAGCGGCTGGATGGATTGCAGTCATTGAAAATGCTGCCTGAGTACCTGTTCCAACAGTCTGATTTCCTGTCTGTGTCTGGAATTTGTAGGATAGACCACAGCAAGATCATAAGTTTTACTGCAGCCTTCAATCCAGTAAAACAGTCCTTTCGGCTCACCTGGAGCCGGCTGTTTTCCAATAGTGCTGCAGACACCCTGCTGGACCATTAGGACAATACTTCGTTTATTTTGGTAACAGGAAAGAACTTTAGGTGCAAAATTTTTTTCGCTTAGAATTTGATCAATAGTACTCCGAAGCCGTTTGTCAGACGGCGGAAGGATTAGCGGTTCGTTTTTAAGAGCCTCCAAGGGAAGAGTGGGATAAATGTCTCCAGGATAGAGGACTGCCTGCTTTTCCCAGGGACTGCCGCTGCGCAGCCAGATTCCCAAAGGCTCCTGATACACAACCTTGCAGCTTAAATTCTGAATTTTTAAGGGCAGCCGAATGACAGCCAGATCCAGCTCTCCATTGATTAACAGCGTTTCCAGCTCATTGGAAGATCCTTCTTGAAAGTTCAGCTCTATCCGCTCTGAAAGAGTTTGGTTTTCCAGCAGCGCTTCCATAATCATGCTGCCCTGACGGGATGGAATGCCGATTATGATCTGCTTTTTTCTGACTTCACCTTCCTGGTTAAGATTCTGAAGCAGATTATTATAAATCTGCAGAATCTGCCTTGCGGCCTGTGCATAGGCAAAGCCCGCCTGAGTAGGCGCCATTACCTTACCGGACTGGCGGATAAAAAGCGGTGTTCCCAGTTCTGCTTCGATTTTTTTGATACTTTGGCTGAGAGAGGGCTGAGAAATAAATAATTTCTTCGCTGCAGCGGAGATGCTGCCGCTGTCGATAATCTCCAATACCATTTCCATTTCCTGTATCTTCAAATAAATCCCCCCATAAGCCTAAAACTTTTATCATAAATGTTCTCGAAAAGTCAGAGTTCTATTTGAATTCTATCATAAAATACCTAAAAATACATTATTAGTTCCAAAACATATAGGCATTTTTTATAGGTGCCAAATTATTACGGTATTAGACGAATTCTTCCCCCATTGCTATACTAAACATAACAGTACTGTAAAAAACTTAAGATGAGGGGGATATAATATGTCACAAAGTTTAATTGTTGCCATCATTCTAATTGGAATGATTATTGTATTTTTTGGCGGCTGGATTCCCATGGCAGCAGCTGCTCTGGCAGTTCCCATGCTCCTGCAGATAACGGGAATCCTCAGTTTTGAAGAAGCTTGGGCCGGTTTTTCCAGTGATACAGTAGTCTCTCTGGTAGTGCTGTTCATATTAGGTGGAATTTTAAATCAGACTACATTTCTAAGCGATTTGAGGGTGATTGTAACCAAAATGGGAGCTGGAAACAAGGGAAAGCGCAAAGTGCTTCTGGCAGCAATGCTGATGAGCATGGTTTTCTCTACCTTTGCCTCTCCGGTCAGCGCCATGGCTATCATGCTTCCGATCGTGGTAGCCCTCGCAAAAGATGCGGGACTGCCAGTAAAAAATACCATTAAGGCTTGTACGGATGTAGCATGCAGCAGCAATAATGTGCTGCCCTTTGGAACCGCTTTGACAGCCTACATTACCTTTAACGGCTATTTGGAAGCAGCTGGCGCTGCGGAACGCTTTGAATTTATTGACCCATTCCTGGCTAAGGTTCCAATTTTTATTGTTTTCTTTCTCTACATCTATTTTATCGGGTTCAAACATTACGCAAAAACCGATGAACGTTATGAGAGCAGCATGGGAGAAGGAAAGAAAAAACGGGATGAGAAAAACAAAGAACCTCTCTCTCCCGGAAGAAACCGCCTGGGCAAAATCCTGTTTTTCGGAAGTGCAGCTCTTATGATTCTTACCAGCATTTTTACCGATATTGATATGTATATGATCGGAGCAGTTGCGATTCTGATTGCTCTGGCTGCTAAGGTAATCACCCAGAAAGAAGCCATCCGCTCCATTCGCTGGGAAACTATTTTCATTTACGGAGGCACTGTTTCTCTGAGCACTGCTATGAATAATTCCGGGTTAAACGAGATCATTGCAAACGGAATGTCCAGCATGCTGGGAGGCGTGACAAATGTTTATATTGTCGCAGGTGCATTCTTCCTTGCCTCTTTCGCTTTAACCCAGTTTACCAGCAATCGTACTGTAGGAGCGGTATTCCGCCCCATATCCATTGCAGCTGCCGTTGGTCTTGGGATAGATCCCCGATTTACCCTGCTGGCCATCCATTATGGTTCTTCCCTGTCCACATTAACTCCTATGGCCACGTCCTGTCAGCTGCTGGCCTACAACGAAGGTGGTTTTAACATGAAAGAATTCGCTATTGGCTCCATCGGACCGGCTCTGGTATATTTTATTACTTTCATGGTATGGTTCCCGGTCTGCTTCAATGTACTCTGATTATAAAGACAAAGGAGGATTTATTTTATGGAAAAGAAACATCGGGCGGTTTTCCCAACGCCCTATCGTTCTACGGAGACTTCTGAATGTATTCGTTTTCGCTATATTTACTGCCAGTGTTATGAAATCGTACTGCCAGGAGGTGTGACTATTGTAACAGATCCATTTATCAGCGGTGCTGTAGATGATTTCACAATAGATGATTTAAGCGGCGCAGACTATATTATTTTAAGCCACACGCATTTCGACCATGATATGGATACCAGGAAAATTTGGGACAAATTCCACGGACGAATCATCTGCCTGAAAGAAGTAGCCATGGACATTGCAGATTTTTTTGATATACCCTACAGCAACATTTACGCCGTTTCTGAAAACTGTACATATTATATGCCTGACTTCACTTTTCAGACCTTCCATGGACTTCATGACAATCGAAAAGCCAGAGAGGGCACGGACAAAAAACCGTCAGAGCAGGGAGATACGACCTTAAAGAGATTCGGAATTGAAGGACACTTTCATTTAGACTGCATGGGTGCCATGTTCATGATGAACTGGGTGCTGACCACAAAAAATAACTTTAAAATTGCCTTCCATGCCGGACAGGACTTTGATGAATATGCAAGGCATATGATGGAAATTCGCCCGAATATTATGATCCGTCACCGGATTCGGACCTGCAGTCCAGCAGAATATGCCAGACAGTGCGAAGCAGCCGGAGTTCAGTATATTATGCCATGGCATCACAGCAATGCTCTGATTACAGGCGAAGACCTGAATGCATATTTTGAAGAGGTAAATGCCGAACTGAAAAAGAAGGGTTCCCTGGCAAAGGCCTTTAATCCGGATCCCTACCAATGGTATCAACTGTATTTAGGAATTCAGACCTGCTGATGGAATTTAGCATTTAACACAAAATTCCGGGAAGAGAAATAGCCGCCAACTATCAGAATGATCGTTGACGGCTAATTTTTCCGGCTTTTCCGGCTGGCTTTCTGCCCATAAAAATAAAAAAGAGCGCGAGACGGGATTCGAACCTCTCACGCCCATAAAAATTATAACAGAATGGAGGGTTTCAAGCAAGCACTTTTACTTTTGTAGTAAATTTGTAGTACGCCTACTTCTAAATATTTAGAACATC
>DWWL01000032.1 GCA_019119775.1 Candidatus Lachnoclostridium pullistercoris
TAAACGTCCAAGAGTGCATCCTGCAGCATCAACTACATACCATTTTCTATCAATCGTCGCTGGACTAGCCATAAAGCTTTTCATTGGTCATCCTCCTGTTATATTCCAATGTGATTAACTGTTAAACTATATCAAAATGCTTACTCCGGGGCATGGATAAGCATTTTTTTCATAATGTCACATTGAGTTATTATATTATATCAGCCCCCGCCTGTCAAGCCGTTTTTCCTGAAAAATCCAATAAAAATCAAGGTTTTCCGCCCGTTTTTTCTTCGCCGAAGCCGTTTGGCGGCACAGGCTTTCCATCCAGATCTCTGGCTGTCAGCCATTCCTCCCCTTCTTCTCCCGTCAGGGTGTAATATCCGTACTTCTGGCCCGGCTTCAGCCGGTTTCCCCGATCCTTTACCAGAACGCCTTTCGCGCCGTTTCTCACTGCGTGGTGGAGGACTCTGACCATCAGAGAATCAAAATACTCCTGCCGGCAGCGGTTTACGGTCAGCTTTGCCATTCCGCCGAATACCACTGTCCTCTGATCCAGCACATACTCCCAGTCCTCGTTGCTCCCGCAGATCTCCGGCCTCAGCTCCTTCTCATACTCCATGTCCACCAGGGTCAGTCCTCTGGCAGGGGCCGTCTGGCCCGCCTGCTGCCGGTCCCTGGCCGCCAGGATCCGCTTCATCTCCTCCGGCTCGCAGGCGCCCATTCCCACTTTCATCAGGGTTCCCGCGATGATCCTCACCATATTATAGAGAAAACCGCTTCCGCTGACGCGGATCACAATGACATCGTCCGGAGTTCTGTTCACCGTCAGGCTGTAAATGGTGCGCACCGTGTCCTCATCCTGCCTCCGCAGCGTGCAGAAGCTGCGGAAATCATGCTCTCCCACCAGATAGGCCGCCGCCTCCGTCATTTTTTCCACATCCAGCGTATAGTAGCAGAAATGCGTGTACAGGCGGAGCGTGGGCAGACTGATCCTTCGGTTCAGGATCCGGTATTCATAAGTTTTCACGCAGTTCTGCTTTCGGGGATGCCAGGAGAGGGGCACCTCCTCCGAGGACTGTACACGGATATCCTCCGGAAGCCTCTGGTTTAATGCCAGGCAGATCTTGTCCGCCGGCATCCGGTTCTCCGTGTCAAAGACCGCCACATTTCCCAGGGAATGTACTCCGGAATCTGTCCGGCTGGCCCCGATCACGGAAACAGGCTCCCTCAGCAGATCGGAAAGAGCCTGATTCAACACTTCTTCTATGGTGACTCCGTTGGGCTGGAGCTGCCAGCCGCAGTAATTGGTGCCATCGTAGGCAACCACCAGTTTTACTCGTTTCATAATACAAACCTCATGCCGATGATCACCGCCAGATAGCACAAAATAACTATCTGAGCGATCCGGTCCCGTCTCTGATAATGGAGCGGCTTCATTTTCGTCCTGCCTTCCCCGCCGCGGTAGCACCTGGCTTCCATAGCCATGGCTAGGTCCGTCGCCCGCCTGAACGCTGAGATGAATAACGGCACCAGAAGCGGCACCATGCTTTTTGCCCGGTGAACCAGATTTCCTGACTCAAAATCAGCGCCTCTCGCCATCTGCGCCTTCATGATCTTGTCCGCCTCCTCAATGAGGATGGGGATAAAACGCAGGGCAATGGACATCATCATGGCCACCTCATGCACCGGAACTCCCACCTTTTTTAAGAATCCCAATCCTTTCTCCAGGCCGTCCGTCAGCTCATTGGGCGTAGTCGTCAGCGTCATGACTGAGGAGCCCAGCACCAGAAATACCAGGCGCAGCGCCATAAACACTGCCGTCCGCAGTCCTTCCCAGGTGATCTTCAAAAATCCCAGCTGGAAAATCGCCGTTCCCGGGGTCAGAAACAGGTTGAAGCTGACGCTGATGAGCAGCAGCACCAGAACCGCCTTCAGCCCCCGCACCATAAATTTAAACGGTACTTTTGACAGCTTTATTGTCACTGCCAAAAACAGAGCCGCCGCCCCGTAGCCCAGAAAGCTGTCTGTGCAGAACAGGGAAATGATGAACAAAAGCGTTCCCAGCAGCTTTGTCCGCGGGTCCATGCGGTGCAGCACGGAATCCACGGGATAATATTGTCCCAGGGTTATCTCTCTAAGCATCTTTCATCCTACTTTCTATCCTCTTGTTCTGAGCTGTCCGAAACCTCCGCTCCGGCCGCGTCCGGCACGCCGGACGCGCCGCTTTCGTCTTCTGCTTCTGCGCCGTCAGAGCGGCCGCTTTCCTCTCCCACCGGCGGCATACTCTCCGCCGGCGCTTTCTCTCCCGCCTGCAGCTCATCTCCTGCAGGCGGCTCTTTCCCCACCAGCCGCAAAATGGCGTCCCTGGCCTCCTCCACGGTGATCAGGCTGTCGTCGATAGGGATTCCCTCTTTTCTCAGGGCCTGCACGATGTACGTCACCTGGGGAGCCGCCAGGCCGATGGCTTCCAGCTCCTTATAATGGCGGAACACATTCCGCGGGGTGTCGTCAAACATCTTCTCCCCCCGGTTCATCACAATGAGCCGGTCCGCGTACCGGGCCACATCTTCCATGCTGTGGGACACCAGAATGATTGTCATGTGACGCTCTCTGTGGAGCTTTTCGATCTCCCCCAGGATCTCATCCCGGCCTTTCGGGTCAAGTCCCGCCGTGGGCTCATCTAAGATCAGCACCTCCGGGTGCATGGCCAGCACGCCGGCAATGGCCACCCGCCTTTTCTGGCCGCCGGAGAGCTCAAACGGCGACTGCCGGTAATAACTCTCATCCAGCCCCACCTGTTCCAGCGCTTCCACGGCCCTGGCGCGGATCTCCTCCTCCGAAAGCCCCTGATTTCTCGGGCCAAAGCAGACATCGGAAAAAACATCCACCTCAAAAAGCTGATGCTCCGGGTACTGAAACACCAGTCCCACCTTGCTCCGCAGCTTCTTCATATCGTAGCCGGGCGCGTAAATATTTTCACCATTGTAATACAGCTCGCCGCTGGTCGCCCTCAAAAGTCCGTTGAAATGCTGGATCAGAGTGGATTTTCCCGAACCGGTATGGCCGATCAGGCCGATAAACTGGCCATCTTCAATCTCCAGATTTACATTTTTCAGCGCGTACTGCTCCAGCGCCGTTCCCTGCCCGTAAACGTGGCATAAATTTACTGCTTTGATTGACATGTCATATGCTCCTTCATATACGGTACCAGCTCTGCCAGCAGCTCGTCCATCGTCAGGACTCCTCTGGTGATGGGCAGACCCGCCTCTGCCAGCTCATCCGCCAGCTCTGTCACCTGGGGAACGTCCAGACTGTAGGTTTTCAGTTCCTTCACCCTGGAAAATATTTCCCTGGGCGTCCCGTCCATCACCACTCTTCCCCCGTCCATGACGATCACCCGGTCCGCGTCCACCGCCTCTTCCATGTAATGGGTGATGAGAAGAACGGTGATCTTCTCTCTACGGTTCAGGTCATGAACGGTGCGGATCACGTCCTTCCTTCCATTGGGATCCAGCATGGCTGTGGGCTCGTCCAGAATAATGCACTTGGGCTTCATGGCCATAACGCCGGCGATGGACACTCTCTGCTTCTGGCCGCCGGAGAGCTTATTGGGGGATTTCAGCCGGTAAGCTGTCATTCCCACCGCCTCCAGGCTCTCATCCACCCGTTTCCAGATCTCCTCCGTCGGCACTCCCAGATTTTCCGGGCCAAATCCCACATCTTCCTCCACCGTGTTGCCGATGATCTGGTTATCCGGGTTCTGAAACACCATGCCGGCCGTCCGGCGGATGTCCCAGATGCGTTCCTCATCGCTGGTGTCCATCCCGGAGATCAGCACGGTTCCCTCTGTGGGGACGAGAATGCCGTTGACCTGCTTGGCAAACGTGGATTTTCCGGAACCGTTGTGGCCCAGAATCGCCACAAAGCTCCCCTCCTTAATGTCCAGGTTCAGCCCGTCCAGCGCCCGGTCCACGCCTTCCACCTGCTCTTCCTCATCCCGTCTGATATAATCAAAGATCAGATTTACTGCTTTTATGATTCCCATATCAAGCCTTTCTTTCTCTATTTCATTGGTTTTTAGTTTAGTTTAAATGAAAGCGCCCGTCAAGTGGCAATCCGCTGAAAGTGCCTGCCCACTCCGCCAAAAACGCCCGCGCCGTCCCGCAAAGGACCTGTCCCCAACGCAAAGAGACACAGGAACTGATCTCCTGTGCCTCAAAAATATCCTGCTCTCCGCAAAGGCCCCTGAAACCGGCCTTTATCTCTTCCACTTTCCGTCTCCGTCCAGCTCAAATACGCCGATGGAGGTGTTATAGGCTTTTTCTCCCGTTCCCGGGTAGAAATAATAGTAGTCGTCGCCCACCTTTGCCCATCCTTCCACCATGGCTCCGGACGCATCCAAATAGTACTGCTTTCCGTTAAGCGTCAGCCAGCCAGTCACCATGGCTCCGCCCGGCAGGTTGGAAAACATGCCGGTGTTCAGGAAATACCATTTGTCGTTGATATAATTCCAACCGGTGGCCAGCGAGCCTTTCGGGCCGCCGGTGTAGGGCTTTAAATAGTACCACAGGCCGTCCATGTAGAACCAGCCGGTGATCATGCGCCCGTCGGCGTCAAAGCGGTACCAGAGATCCTGAAGCGTCAGCCAACCGTTCTTTTGGTAAGTGCCGTCCGGATAGCGGAAATACCAGGTGCCGCCCTGCTCGATCCAGCCCACCTGATCCGCCGTGACCGAGCCGCCGGAAGAACCGGGAGCCGCCGGCCCGCTGTTTCCATTGTCCTGGCCCCTGCCATCTGACACATGGTTCTCATCGATGTACATCTCATCTGACTCTGTCCACTCGCTCTTCTTGCCGTACTTCTTCTCCGTCTCCGTGTGGGGAACTGTGCGGACCTTAAACGAATACGTTCCCTCCTTCGTCATGTAGGGATAAAAGTTGTAGGAAGTTCCCTCGTAATCATCCAGCCGCTTGACCTCGCTGCTGCCCCTGTAGAGCACCACCTCGTAAGCCCCGCTGCTGGCCTCATCACTTTTTCTCCACCGGGCCTTTCCCAGGCCGGAATCTTCCCAGTACGCCTCCTCCGGAGCTCCGTACGTCCCCTTGATGGGGCGGATCCTGAGGGTTACCACCAGATCGTCCCCGTCCTTCTTTGCGGAGACAAAGGTTCCGCCGCTGACGGTCACGTTGCTGGAGCCATAAGTTCCCTTAAAATAGTAGTCTGTGCCCTCGTCGCTGCCCGGAGAAAGCCAGATTTTCATCTTCGGCTCCTCGCCGATGGTCATATCCTTGGACTCTGACGTGAGCCACTCCGCATCCGCAATGTCGTATTTATCCGTGGTCTCGTAAATATAAACCTCACCGCTGGTGTCCTGCTCCTCCGTCCCGATGCTGATGTCCGGCAGGCGGTCGCCCACTTCCAGATCAGACGATTTCACTTTGATGGACACGCTGCGGATCACACTCTCGTCCGCCTGGACGGCCGGCGGCATGGCCGACGCCAGGACCACAGCTGCGAGAATACAGCTTATTCCCTGTTTCCATCGCTTCATATAGTCATCCCTCCCCATTGGAACTGATTATTCATTCGATTCTGTAAGTTTATTATAGTGTAGGAACAGGCACAACGTCAACTTACATTATTCTGACAATTTTATGGAGAAATTCCGCCGGCGCAGGCAGCGGGCGCTTTCGTCCGGCTCCGCAGAGCGTTTTTGTTCAACAGAAAAGGAAGTTTCCCGTTAAACCAAGCAAAAAAGGACCATGAGTTTATTTCAGCTCATGATCCTTCTCTGTTTTCAGCTGTATTTTTCTCAGCCCCGGAGACCCCTGCAGTGCTCTGTCTGCGCCTCCCCTGACTTCAGCCTATGAGTTTACGCTGCCGGCATTAAACCAGCTCGATCATAACCTCCATAGCGCCGTCGCCCTTTCTCTGGCCGATCTTTACGATTCTGGTGTAGCCGCCGTTGCGGGATACGTACTTCGGTGCGATCTCGTCGAACAGCTTGCCTACGATGTCAGCCTTCTTGGTGTTTTTCTTGCGGCCTGCCAGCTCCTTCGGAACCTCAGTTACATCGTAGAGAACCTTTAACATCTGTCTTCTGGCATGAAGTCTGGAAGGATTGTCCTTCTTGATCTGCTTGTCAACTTCGTCGTAAACAGTTACTTTCTTGCCGTCAACAACCTCTTTTACTCTCTTGCCGTTAGCGTCCTTGCGGGCTACTTTTGCCTTAACGGTAACAGTCTCAAAGTTGTCTTTCTCTTTTACTGCCAGAGCGATCAGGCCCTCCGCTACCTTGCGGATCTCCTTTGCTCTCGCCTCAGTGGTCACGATTCTGCCGTTGTACAGCAGAGCAGTTACCTGATTTCTGATTAACGCTTTTCTCTGACTGGAAGTCTTTCCCAGTTTTCTATATCCTGCCATGATCTCATTTCCTCCATTTGTGGAACACGCCGTCACGCTTCTTCGGTCTTACTGGCGGCATGCTGTTTGCCCATAAATTCGTTTCCAGCCGGGAAACCTCCCATCTAGGGATTTACTGCTCCTCACCCGGGCGCAGCTGCAGTCCCAGCTCTTTTAACTTCGCCAGCACTTCCTCTAAGGACTTGCGGC
>DWWL01000033.1 GCA_019119775.1 Candidatus Lachnoclostridium pullistercoris
TGGGTCAGAAGAAGGCTCCTTTCTATAGAATCGTAGTTGCAGATTCCCGTTCTCCGAGAGATGGAAGATTCATCGAGGAGGTAGGATACTATGATCCCACCGTAGATCCGAGCGTGATCAAGTTCAACGAAGAGGCAGCTAAGAAATGGCTGGCAACAGGCGCTCAGCCGACGGAGACTGTAGGTAAGCTGTTAAAGATTGCTGGTATCCAGTAATTTTTCGCTACCAGGGTGCAGTACGAGGTGAACAGTATGAAAGAATTAGTGGAAGTAATTGCAAAAGCGCTGGTGGATCATCCCGAGGAGGTTGTGGTCACGGAGACCGCGAAGGAGGACGCAACCGTCATTGAGCTGAAGGTGGCGGAATCCGACATGGGAAAAGTGATCGGCAAGCAGGGAAGGATCGCCAAAGCCATTCGTTCTGTTGTAAAAGCAGCCGCTTCAAAAGAAGAAAAGAAAGTTATTGTAGATATTCAGTAGCTTTAGGACCGCCTGACACCTGGAAGGCGGTTTTTCTTTACATTAAAAAAAGGAGATTCCCAGATGGAAGATATGCTGCGGGTGGGTGTGATCAGTTCCACCCATGGAGTCCGGGGCGAGGTCAAGGTATTTCCCACCACCGATGATCCGGCCCGCTTTGAGGATTTGAAAACGGTATTTCTGGACACCGGCAGGGAAAAGCTGGAGCTTGAGATCACAGGCGTCAAGTTTTTCAAAAATATGGTGATCCTGAAATTTAAGGGATATGACAATATCAACGATATTGAAAAATACCGGGGAAAGGATCTCTGGATCACCAGAGAGCAGGCCGTGCCCCTGGGGGAGGATGAAAACTTTGTGGGGGACCTGATCGGCCTTCAGGTGGTTACTGATGAGGGAGAGACTCTGGGAACCATGAAGGACGTGATGTTCACAGGAGCCAACGACGTGTATGTGGTGGAGCGTGAGGACAAAAAAGAGCTCCTTCTCCCGGCCATCAAAGACTGCATTCTGGATGTGGACCTGGAAAACGGCGTGATGACCGTCCATGTGCTGGACGGCCTGCTGGATCTGTAGGAAAGGGGAGAAAGCGGTATGAATTATCACGTTCTCACCCTGTTTCCGGAGATGGTGCTGGAAGGACTAAATACCAGCATCATCGGCAGGGCTGCGGCCGCCGGGAAGATTTCCATTGAGGCGGTAAATATCCGCGACTACACGAAGGAAAAGCACGGCCATGTGGACGACGCGCCTTACGGCGGCGGCGCCGGCATGGTGATGCAGGCGGCTCCGGTCTGCGACGCCTACGAGGCACTGTGCGACCGTCTGGGAAAACGGCCCCGCGTTCTCTACATGACGCCCCAGGGCCAGGTGTTTAACCAGAAGATTGCCGAGGAGCTGGCAAAAGAGGAAGATCTGGTGTTTCTCTGCGGCCATTATGAGGGGATCGACGAGAGGGCGCTGGAGCTGATCGTGACGGATTATCTCTCCGTGGGAGATTACGTTCTCACCGGTGGAGAGCTGCCGGCCATGGTGATGATCGACTGCATCTCCAGGCTGGTGCCGGGGGTGTTAAATAACGACGCGTCGGCGGAGGAGGAATCCTTCCACGACAATCTCCTGGAGTACCCCCAGTACACCCGCCCGGAGGAATACAGGGGCATGAAAGTACCGGAGGTGCTCCTCTCAGGCCACCACAAGAAGATCTATGAGTGGAGACGGCAGCAGTCCATCATCCGGACGCTGGAGAGACGGCCGGATCTGCTGGCGGAGGCCAACCTGGACAAGAAAGAGAAAAAATTTCTGGAAGAGCTGATGCGGGAAAGGGCGGAGGAACCGGCTCCGTGAGCATCGCCGGGGCGATCGCCCATGATGGGCATCTGTTTTTCGTGAAAAAAGTGTGAGAAAAGAGGACTGCGCCGGCAGTCCTCTTTCATATTCATTCTTTTGTTTTTACTCTTCCAGTTTCTCCGCTGCCTCTTTCATCAGCTCGATGACGGGCAGATGCTGGGGGCAGACGCTCTCGCACTGGCCGCAGCCGATGCAGCTGCTGGCCTTTCCGCTGTCAATGACCAGATTGCGGTAGAAGAGGATGGGGCGGCGGTCCTTCGGGTAGAGGCGGGAGGTGTTGATCGCCTTGATCACATCCGGGATCGAGATTCCGGCGGGGCAGCCGTCGCAGCAGTAGCGGCAGGAGGTGCAGGCCACCAGGGGCATATCCTGCATCTTTGTCACCACAGCGCTGATGATCTGCCGCTCCCGCTCTGTGAGGGGATGGAAGTTCCGGAAGGTGTTTAAGTTGTCCTTCATCTGTTCCTCAGAGGACATGCCGCTTAAGATGGTGGCGACGCCGTCTAAGGAGCCCACAAACCGCAGGGCCCAGGAGGCAGTGGAGGCGTCCGGCTCCTCCGCCTTAAACATCTCTTCCAGCTCCGGCTGCAGATTGGCCAGAGTGCCGCCCTTCACCGGCTCCATGACGATGATGGGGATATTTCTGCGGTGAAGGATCTCATAGAGCCGTCCCGACTGCACCAGGGGATTGTTCCAGTCAGCGTAATTTAACTGGATCTGCACAAATTCGATCTCCGGCTGCTCATCCAGGATCCGCTCCAGAAGCTCCGGGGTCCCGTGGAAGGAGAAGCCGAAATGGCGGATTTTTCCCTCTTTTCTCTTCTCGGCAGCCCAGCGGTAGCAGTCATATTCCTTGTAGAGCTGATATTTGCTGCCGTCCTCGATGCTGTGGAGCAGGTAGAAATCAAAGTAGTCCACCCCGCATTTTTCCAGCTGTTCCTGGAAGATCCGCTCCTTGTCCTCCGGCCCCTTCATGGCCCAGACCGGCAGCTTGGTGGCCAGATAAAAGGAATCTCTGGGGTGGCGTTTCACCAGGGCTTCTTTGATGGCTGTCTCTGATTTTCCGCCGTGGTAGACGTAAGCGGTGTCGAAATAGGAAAAGCCGCTCTCCAGATAGGTGTCCACCATCTCTTTTAACTGTTCCATGTCAATCTCCCCGTCTTTCTGGGGAAGGCGCATCAGACCAAAGCCCAGCTTCGGCATAGTTTTGATGTCAACGCTCATACTTCTTCCTCCTGACTTTGCTTTATTGTGAAACTTCATAGGTGATAATCCCAGTATATCACAGATTTTTTGGAATTTCTTCCCTGAATTTTCTGAATTAGGTGGCGGCCTCTTTTTCCTGGCGGTATAATGAGTTTATGAGTGAGAAGGGGGAATGAAAAATGCCGGTATATCGCATTCCATGGAAAAAGAGTCTTCGTCTTCTGCATCAGCTGTACATGAAACAATGGGATCTGTATGAAAAGCCGAAGAGAAAAAAGAAACCAGTGATCAAGAGAGTGCTGGTGACCCTTTATCTGCTGATCCTGTTTTTTGTGGGGAACGGCGTGATGCCGGTGGAGGGGGACGGCGTCCTTAAGATGATGGCGATGCTCATGGGAGTGTGGATTTTTTATAATTTTGACAGGCTGAGGTACAGTACAGGAGTCTGGCTGGTACTGCTTTTGGCAGTTCCTGTGGGCTGGCTTCGGAAGTCAGAGAAGATGGAGGAAATCTGGTTTTTTGAGGACCGGTTTGAGATCCGCTCTTCGAAATCCAGACAGACCTATTCCTATGCCCGGCTCACCAGGCTGGAAGAAAGCCCGGCGGCGTACTTCCTCTTTCTGGACAACAAAGGCAGCGGCATCTATCTGGCAAAAAGTAAGATCAGGGAAGAGGACAGGCCGGGATTTCGGGAGTTCCTGGAGACAAGGATGGGAAAGGAATGGGAGCCGGCAGATAATCCGGAAAAAGCAGATATGGGGGAGATCCGGTTTGCAGTCCTTCAGCCCAGAGATGATGAGTGGTACCGGGAGGCGGCGAAAATGGCGGCGAAAAGCCGGCATTCCACGAAACTGCTGGGATGGGAACTGGCGGCAGCGGCGGCAATCGGGGCGGCCCTGTATTTTATCAGAGGAGATTACTTGTTTTCTTTGATTTACGGCGGCATGGTGGCGGCGCTCTGCGTTGTTTTGTATCTGGTTCAGGGAACGCCTCCGTTTATCAGGCGGAGAGAGGAGACGGCGGAAGGAGAGCTTAGAAAAAAGGACTCAGAGAGCCGCAGAGGGCCGGTGCAGCTGTTCTTCCGGGAGGAGGCGATTTCAGACGGACGGGAGGACAGCATTCCCCTGCCCTACCAGTCTGTGCTGAGATACTCCAGGGAAGGGGACTGGTTCCGATTGAGTCTGAAAGGCCGGTTTCTGCTGTTTTCCGCCCGGAATCTGACCGAGGGTTCTCCGGAAGACTTTGAATCTTTCCTGAAAGAAAAGCTGTCTGGGAAAAACGACTGAAAATCACGGGAAAAACACATTTTTCCCCTTGCATTTTCTTC
>DWWL01000034.1 GCA_019119775.1 Candidatus Lachnoclostridium pullistercoris
TACCCAGAAGCTTTATGAAATTTGCAAAAAGGAGTGTGAAAATACACACTATATTCAGACACTGGGCGATTTTAATCCTGAATGTGTATGTTCTGTGAGCAGCGTAGGTATAACAGCGGGGGCGTCTACCCCAAATTATATTATCGAGGAGGTTCATACTGTTATGGCAGAAATGAGTTTTGAACAAATGTTGGAGGAATCGTTGAAGACGATACGCTCAGGAGAGGTCGTTACCGGTAAAGTCATTGACGTGAAAGAGGACGAGATCGTTTTAAATATCGGTTACAAATCTGACGGCATCATCTCCCGCAGTGAGTATACCACAGATTCCAACCTGGATCTGAGAACGGTGGTTCATGTGGGCGACGACATGGAAGCAAAAGTGATCAAGGTAAACGACGGCGAAGGCCAGGTAGCTCTTTCCTACCGCAGACTGCAGGCAGAGAAGGGCAACCGCAGACTGGAGGAGGCTTTTGAGAACCACGAGGTTCTGACTGCAAAGGTTTCCCAGGTATTAGACGGCGGACTGAGCGTAAATGTTGAGGAGACCAGAGTGTTTATTCCGGCAAGTCTGGTATCCGATGTGTACGAGAGGGATTTAAGCAAGTACAAAGATCAGGAGATCGAGTTTGTCATCACCGAGTTCAATCCAAGAAGAAGACGGATCATCGGCGACCGCAGACAGCTTTTAGTTGCCAAGAAGGCAGAGATGCAGAAGGAACTGTTTGAGCGCATCCATGTAGGCGACACCGTAGAGGGCGTTGTGAAGAACGTTACGGACTTCGGCGCATTCATCGATCTGGGCGGAGCAGACGGCCTGCTGCACATCTCTGAGATGAGCTGGGGCAGAGTAGAGAGCCCGAAGAAGGTCTTCAAGGCCGGCGACAAGGTAAAAGTTCTGATCAAGGATATCAACGGCGACAAGATCGCTCTGAGCTTAAAGTTCCCGGAGACGAATCCGTGGGTACATGCAGCTGAGAAGTACGCATCCGGCAAGATCGTGAAGGGCCGCGTAGCCCGCATGACCGACTTCGGCGCGTTTGTAGAGCTGGAGCCCGGCGTGGACGCCCTGCTTCATGTATCCCAGATTTCCAGAAATCACGTTGACAAGCCGTCCGACGTTCTGAGCATCGGTCAGGAGATCGAGGCCCAGGTGGTGGATTTCAACGAGGAAGACAAGAAGATCAGCCTGAGCATGAAGGTTCTTGAGAACCGCGAGGCAAAGGCAGAGGAAGCTCCGGCAGAGCAGGAGTAATCAAAAAATCCAGAGATAAAGAAGAATGATAAAACAGGCAGTCCTGCGTGAGCGGGGCTGCCTGTTTTGAAGCTGACGAAATGTTTTTCTGCCGGAAGGCCGGACAGGCACGGTCACAGCTGGCTTAGACGGCTGTTCTGGTACTCGCCGGTGAAGGTGACTTCCCGGCCGAACCACTCCGGCGGAGTGAAGGATTCTGCCGTTTCCTGATCGGGAAATTCCACCTCGGCCAGCACCAGCCCGTCAAATTTTCCGGAGAAAACGTCCAGCTCGACAGTCAGGCCGGTCCCCTCTAAGGGAATGCGGTAGCGCACTTTTGTCAGGATATTGCCGTCGGCTTTGGCTAAGAGGTGGCGGTAGGCTTCCTCGGTGAGGGGAAGGTTGTATTCCTCTCTGGCCATCAGCCCCCTGCCTTTGTAGGTGAGATAAAAAGAATCGCCGTCCTGCCGTACCCGCACCACCGGGTCGGTACAGAGATAAGCCTGCTCAATGGGCCGGGAAGGCCAGGCATCCAAGCCGTCCGGCAGGCGGTCGATCAGATATTTGCGTTCGATTTCCATGGAAACGCCCCTTTCTGCTGTTATGAGGCTATGGTATCACGGCGGAATCATTTTTTCAATGCCGGAGATGGGGAAGCTGATTCTTGCGGGCAGCGAGCCATACAGACATGCCTGTATATCCTCGGACATGCCTGCAGGTTCATTTGCCGGCTGCCGCGAGGTCAAATACCCCGTGCCGGGCGGCGGAGTATTTGACTTTTGTCCGGTATTTATATATACTTCTGTTATAGGCCGGAAACGGCAGGAGAAAGGAGACAGCTGATATGGCAAAGATATATGCGTTTATGGCCCCCGGAATGGAGGAAGTGGAGTGCCTGGCGGTGGTGGATGTGCTGATCCGCGGAGGCATGGAGGTGAACCTGGTGTCCATCACGGACAGCCTGGAGGTGACAGGCTCCCATCATGTGACGGTGAAGGCAGACTGCCTGTTGAAGGATGTGGACTGGGAGGGCGGCGACGCTTTCTTTCTGCCCGGCGGACTTCCCGGAACCACCAATCTGGGAGCCTGCGAGCCTCTCTGTGAGAACCTGGTGAAGGCGTTCCAGGCAGGAAAGCGTCTGGCAGCTATCTGCGCAGGTCCTTCTGTTCTGGGGGGACTGGGAATCTTAAAGGGCAAGACGGCCACCTGCTTCCCGGGATTTGAGGACAAGCTGACGGGAGCGGAGTACACCAGACAGGGCGTGGTGACGGACGGCACCGTGACGACAGCCAGAGGTCTGGGCTATGCTCTGGATCTGGGACTGGAGCTTTTGGGACTGCTGGATTCCAGAGAGAACGCAGCCAAAATCAAGGCATCCATCCAGTACGATCAGGTGTAAAAAACCTTGCCTCCGTCTGGAAGCAGCCGGACGGGAGAAGATCTGCCGGAAGCGTCTGGGGGATCCTGACCGGAAGGTCTGGGCGGGAGAGGATCCTGACCTGACCGGAAGCGACCGGTTATGGGCCCCTGCCCGGAGCGGAAAACAGGTATAAAAGGTATAAAATGGAAGAATTCCGGATATCCTGAAAGGGACAGCAGTCCCCGGAAGGGTCTCCGGAATTTTTCTGCGCGGCCGGCGGCGCCTGCCCGCAGGGCTGCGGCGGACAAAGGGATGGGCCTTTCTCTGGCCGGTCAGTCCCGGCGGCGGAGGGCATCTGCCATTTTTCCTCGTAAAATAAGGGATTTTTGGGTGAAAAAGGCAATTTCCTATTGATATTTACTAAAGTAGTATGATATAATGCAAACTTGAGGTGCAACGCCCGGAAGGAAGGCGGTTCACATATATTGCAAGGAGGAACCCACGAGATGAGTTTACAGGTAGAAAAATTAGAGAAAAACATGGCAAAGCTGACGGTGGAGGTGCCGGCAGAGCAGTTTGTCGAGGCGATCGGCCATGCCTATAAAAAGAATAAAAGCAGATTCAATGTGCCGGGCTTCAGAAGAGGCAAAGTGCCGCAGGCCATGATCGAGAAAATGTACGGCTCCGAAGTGTTTTACGAGGACGCGGCAAATGAGGTGATCAGCCGCACCTACGGGGACGCTGCAAAGGAGAGCGGACTGGATATCGTTTCCAGACCTTCCATTGATCTGGTACAGATCGAGAAGGGAAAGAATTTCATCTATACAGCAGAGGTGGCAGTAAAGCCGGAAGTGACCCTGGGCCAGTACAAGGGCGTAGAGGTTGAGAAGGCAAGCGCCGAAGTGACCGATGAGGATGTGGAGAAGGAGTTAAAGAAGGCTCAGGAGCAGAACTCCAGACTGGTGACCGTTGAGGACCGTCCGGTAGCTCAGGGCGACCAGGTAGTCATCGACTTTGACGGCTACGTGGACGGCAAGAGATTTGACGGCGGACAGAGCGAGGACTATCCGTTAGTGATCGGTTCCCACACCTTTATTGATACCTTTGAGGATCAGCTGATCGGAAAGAACCTGGGCGAGGAGTGCGAGGTAAATGTAAACTTCCCGCAGGAGTACCACGCAGCTGAGCTGGCAGGAAAGCCCGCTGTCTTCAAGGTAAAGATCAAAGAGATCAAGTTCAAGGAGCTGCCGGAGTTAAACGATGAGTTTGCCGGAGAGGTTTCCGAGTTTGAGACGTTAGACGAGTACAAGGCAGATATCCGCAAGAAGCTGACCGAGACGAAGGAGAAGCAGGCGGCTACGGAGAATGAGAACCGTGTCGTTGAGGCCGTTGTAAAGAACGCTTCTATGGAGATCCCGGAGCCGATGATCGACTCTCAGCTGGACAACATGGTAAATGAGTACGCCCGCAACATGCAGAGCCACGGCATTTCTCTGGAGCAGTATATGCAGTACACCGGAATGACCGTTGACAAGCTGAAAGAGCAGATGCGTCCTCAGGCCGTGAAGAGAATCGAAACCAGACTGGTGCTGGAGGCCGTTGTGAAGGCGGAGAACATCCAGGTTGCGGATGAGAAAGTTGACGAGGAGATCGGCAAGATGGCAGCAGCCTACAAGATGGAGCCGGAGAAGTTAAAAGGCTACATGGGTGAGGCTGAGATCGCCAATATGAAGGAAGACCTTGCTGTTCAGGAGGCTGTAGATTTCCTGGTAGCAGAAGCAAAGTTAGCATAAGTTTTTTACGGGCTGCTGCAGACAGAGCATGTTGTGGCAGCCCTTTCTCTTCAATAGGAAGAACGGGAGGTAATCAGAAATGAGTTTAGTACCTTATGTCATTGAATCCACCAGCCGCGGAGAGAGATCCTACGACATCTACTCCAGGCTGTTAAAAGACCGTATTATTTTCCTGGGTGAGGAAGTGACAGATGTGTCCGCCAGCCTGATCGTGGCACAGCTGCTCTTTCTGGAGTCTGAGGATCCCAGCAAGGATATCAGCCTCTACATCAACAGTCCGGGCGGTTCGGTGACTGCCGGAATGGCTATCTACGACACCATGCACTACATCAAGTGCGACGTGTCCACCATCTGCATCGGCATGGCAGCCAGCATGGGTGCGTTCCTCCTGGCGGGAGGGGCGAAGGGCAAGCGCCTGGCTCTTCCCAATGCGGAAGTGATGATCCATCAGCCGTCCGGCGGAGCGCAGGGCCAGGCCACGGAGATCCAGATCGTGGCGGAGAAGATCCTGCAGACGAAGAAAAAGCTGAATGAGCTGCTGGCGGCCAACACCGGTCAGCCCTATGAAGTTATTGCCAGAGACACCGAGAGAGATCACTACATGACGGCTGAGGAGGCTGTGGCCTACGGCCTGATCGACCGGGTGATCACCAGCCGGTAGGAGACGGTTCCGGCGGGGGTGTGCGCTGCTGCGCCCATTTCCCTGCGCCGGCAGTTTGAGATTAAAAAGAAGTGAGGTAGCATTATGCCAGTCAGAACAGACGACAAGATACGCTGTTCCTTCTGCGGAAAGACCCAGGATCAGGTGAGAAAACTGATCGCGGGATCGGGAAATGTGTACATCTGCGACGAGTGCGTGGATCTGTGCGCCGAGATCCTGGAGGAGGAGCTGGCCGGTCAGGAGGATGACGGCTTTGATGTGGGCGACATCAATCTGATGAAGCCGAAGGAGATCAAGGAATTTCTGGACGAGTACGTTATCGGCCAGGATGAGGCCAAAAAGGTGCTTTCCGTTGCTGTTTACAATCACTATAAACGGGTAACTTCCAGAAGAACCATGGATGTGGATGTGCAGAAGAGCAACATTCTCATGCTGGGGCCCACCGGATCAGGAAAAACCTATCTGGCCCAGACTCTGGCAAAGATCCTGAATGTGCCCTTTGCCATCGCCGACGCCACGGCGCTCACCGAGGCCGGATACGTGGGAGAGGATGTGGAGAACATCCTTCTAAAGCTGATCCAGGCAGCGGATTACGATATCAGCCGGGCAGAGTACGGCATTATCTACATTGACGAGATCGACAAGATCACGAAGAAATCAGAGAATGTGTCCATCACTAGGGATGTGTCCGGCGAGGGCGTACAGCAGGCGCTCTTAAAGATCCTGGAAGGCACGGTGGCCAGCGTTCCGCCTCAGGGAGGCAGAAAGCACCCCCATCAGGAGCTTCTCCAGATCGACACCACCAATATCCTGTTTATCTGCGGCGGAGCCTTTGACGGTCTGGAGAAGATCGTGGAGCGGAGGATTTCCACCAGCTCCATCGGCTTTAATGCGGAGATCATGGATAAGAATGAGATGGACATTGACCAGCTGCTGCAGCAGGTTCTGCCGGAGGATCTGGTGAAGTTCGGACTGATTCCGGAGTTTATCGGCCGCGTGCCCATCACCGTCTCCCTAAACCTTCTGGATCGGGCGGCGCTGGTGAGAATTCTGACGGAGCCGAAAAATGCTCTGACCAAGCAGTACCAGAAGCTGTTTGAGCTGGACGATGTGAAGCTGGAATTCACGCCGGAAGCCATCGAGCGGATCGCAGATCTGGCGGTGGAGAGAAAGACGGGAGCCAGGGGACTGCGCTCCATCATGGAGTCTGTGATGATGGATCTGATGTATGAGATTCCGTCTGACAGCTCTGTGGGAATCTGCACCATCACGAAGGATGTGGTGGACAAGACGGGAAAGCCGGAGATCGTGTACCGCGACACAGCTGTTCCCAGAAAAGCCTTCGGCCAGCGCCTGAGAAAGGACCGCACCGGAGAGATCGCATAAGAAGAAACCGCGTAAGGAACTATCATTATAGAAACGTATAGGGACGCATAGAAGCGGCCGCAGGAGAGGCGGCCGCGTAAAAAGAGAATAATCACGCATCAAATGGGAGCGCCGCTCCCATTTTGCGCATCAGGACCGGCGGCGGGCAAAAGCAGCAGAGCTGCGGACTGACCGCGCAGCCGGACAGGACTGGGAAAGAGGAGTTTTCCCTGTCTGAACAGACTTATATATGTACAGAAGGAGGAGACAGAGTGGAAGAAAAGAACATCGTTATGCCCGTTGTGGCCCTGCGGGGCCTGGCGGTTCTTCCAGGAATGACCGTACATTTCGATGTGAGCCGTGAGAAGTCAGTGAAAGCGGCGGAAAAGGCCATGGTGGGGGATCAGAGAGTGTTTCTCACCGCCCAGAAAGATGCGGAGGTGGAAAATCCCACCATCGACCAGCTTTACCCCATCGGAACTGCCTCCATTGTAAAGCAGCTGGTGAAGATGCCCGGAGGAATTGTCCGGGTGATGGCGGAGGGCGTGTCCAGGGCGGAGTTAATCTGCCTGGATTCTGAGGAGCCCATGCTCATGGGAGAGATCCGTCTGCTGCCGGTGGAGAAGGAAAATCTGGACTATCTGACGGCGGAGGCCATGACCCGGGTGCTGAAGGAGAAGCTGGAGGAGTACGGGAAGGAAAATCAGCGGGCGGCCAAAGAGCTGCTGCCGACCATGATGGGAATTTCCGATCTGAACGAGCTGCTGGATGAGATCGCGGCCCAGATGCCCTTTGATTACCGGGCGCGTCAGGAGATCCTGGAGAGCATGAACACCACCGACCGTTACAGCCGGGTGTTAAAAGCGCTTATGGATGAGATCTCCATCATCCGGATCAAGCGGGAGTTTCAGATGAAGGTGAAACAGGCCGTTGACAAGAACCAGAAAGACTACATCCTGCGGGAGCAGATGCGGATCATCAGGGAAGAGCTGGGGGAGGAGAGCCCGGACACGGAGGGCGACGAGTATGAGCGCCAGTTAAAGCAGCTGAAGGCGGATAAGGAGACGAAGGATAAGATCCAGAAGGAGATCAGCCGCTTCAAAAACATGCCCGCCGGCAGCCAGGAGGCCAATGTGCTCCGCACCTACATCGAGACGATGCTGGAGCTGCCGTGGAATAAGGTTTCCAAGGACAATCAGGACTTGAAGCAGGCGGAGAAGATCCTGAACCAGGATCACTATGGCCTGGAGAAGGTCAAGGAGAGGATCCTGGAGTATCTGGCGGTGCGGACCCTGACGAAAAAGCCGGGAAGCACCATTCTCTGTCTGGTGGGGCCGCCCGGAACGGGAAAGACATCCATCGCCCGCTCAGTGGCCAGGGCGCTGAATAAAAAATATGTGCGCATCAGCCTGGGCGGCATCCGGGACGAGGCGGAGATCCGGGGCCACAGAAAGACCTATGTGGGAGCCATGCCCGGCCGCCTGGTGGACGGCTTAAGACAGGCGGGGGTGGGCAATCCCCTCATGCTCCTGGACGAGATCGACAAGGTGAGCGGAGATTACCGGGGAGATACGGCTTCCGCCCTTCTGGAAGTGCTGGACGGAGAGCAGAACGTGAAGTTCCGCGACCACTATGTGGAGACGCCCATCGACCTGTCAAAGGTATTTTTCATCGCCACGGCCAACACCACCTCCACCATTCCGGGACCGCTTCTGGACCGCATGGAGCTGATCGAGATCAACAGCTACACGGAAAATGAGAAGTTCCACATTGCCAGGGATTATCTGGTGAAAAAGGAGATGGAGAGAAACGGCCTGCAGGAGGGACAGTTTTCCATCTCCGATAAGGCGCTGAAGAAGATCATCCACAATTACACCAGGGAGGCCGGCGTCCGCAGTCTGGAGCGGCGGATCGGAGATGTCTGCCGCAAGGCCGCAAGACAGGTGATCGAGGATGGGAAGAAGACGGTTCACGTCTCCGAGTCCCAGCTGGAGAAATATCTGGGCAAGGAGAGAGTGTCCTACGAGGACGCCAACGAGGAGGACGCGGTGGGAATCGTCCGCGGCCTGGCCTGGACCAGCGTGGGAGGTGATACCCTTCAGATCGAGGTGAACGTCATGCCGGGAAAGGGCGTTTTAAAGCTCACCGGCCAGATGGGCGATGTGATGAAGGAGTCGGCCCAGACTGCTCTCAGCTATATCCGTTCCATCAGCGACCGCTACGATGTGGACGACGAGTATTATGAAAAGCACGATATCCACATTCACATTCCGGAGGGAGCGGTGCCGAAGGACGGACCGTCCGCCGGCATCACCATGGCCACTGCCATGCTCTCTGCCGTCATCGGCAGAAAAGTGTCGGCGAAGGTGGCCATGACGGGGGAGATCACCCTGAGGGGACGGGTCCTTCCCATCGGCGGCCTGAAGGAAAAGGTGCTGGCGGCGAAGATGGCTCACATAAAGACCGTTCTGGTGCCGGACAAGAACCGGCGGGATATTTCCGAGCTTTCCAAGGAGATCACCGGAGGTCTGAATATTATTTACGTAAAGACCATGGACGACGTGCTGAAAGAGGCGTTTGTATAAAGAGAGAGAGGAGAGAGGACAATGATAATCAAAAGCGCAGAGCTGGAAACGGTCTGCGGCATTACCAGCAGGCTGCCGGAGAATGAGCTGCCGGAGTTTGCCTTTGCCGGGAAGTCCAACGTGGGAAAATCCTCCCTCATCAATGCTCTGATGAACCGGAAATCTCTGGCCAGGACATCCTCCCAGCCGGGAAAGACCCAGACCATCAATTTTTATCTGATCAACGGGAATATGTACTATGTGGACCTGCCCGGCTACGGCTACGCGAAGGTCTCCGTGGAGGTGAAGGCCAAATGGGGAAAGATGATCGAGCGCTATCTGCGGAAGTCAGAGGCGCTGCGGTGCGTGTTTCTCCTCATTGACATCCGCCATGAGCCGTCAGCCAACGACCGGATGATGTATGACTGGATTGTGGAGAACGGCTACCATCCGGTGATCATTGCCACAAAGCTGGACAAGATCAAGCGGAGTCAGACGGCAAAGCAGGTGAAGCTGATCCGGGATACTCTGGGTATGGAAAAGGACGGAGTGATCATTCCCTTCTCTGCGGAGACGAAGCAGGGGAGAGAGGAGATCTGGGCCTATCTGGAACAGTATCTGGAGACGCCGGAGGCATAGAGAGAAAGTAAAAAAAGAAGAACCGGGACCGGGGATGGACTGCATCCGGCGGTTTCGGTTCTTTTTTTGAGTTTTTTCTTTTGAGTTTTTTCTTATCAAAGCTCCTCGGTCACGGTGCAGGAGCTCTCCTGGCGGGATTGGGCAGCCCCAGCCTCATCTGCTTTTTCCGGCGCCGGCTGGGGAGTGAACCACTCCATGTCGGCTTTCTGAGAGGAGACAGGCACCGGCCGCTGCTGATCCTGCCGGTCTGTCTGCGCCGGCGGTTCGCCTTTTTTCCCTTCTCCTGCCTCTTCCCGGCGGCAGGCTGCCGCCGCCTTTTTTAACTGCTCCATCTTCAGGTGGAAGTACACCTGGATGATTCGCACGGAGAGCATGGTGAGGAAGACCGGGAGAACAAAATAGAAAAAGCGGAGCCGTTTCCATTTCCGCCATTCCCTTTCAAAGTCCTGGTATAAGCCCTTTTTCATAATATCCCCCCTGCTATGACATACTCATGAGCGTCTTCATGACGAAGGCGTAGATTTCCTGATTCTTTTCTTTCCATTTGCTGCACATGGCTTCTGCCTGCTCCTTGTCCGGCACGGACAGATCCAGCTGGATTAAGGGCGTCTTGCCTTCCCGCACTTCACAGTGAACGATAAAGTCCTGGCTGGTGGACTTGTAAAAATCGGCGATGGTGCTCACCTCATTGCGGAGGCGGAACCGGTTTTCCTTCAGGTACTGGTCCATATCCTCCACGATCACCGGGGAGATCTGACGGCCGAAGAAGGAGAGGGTTTCCTCCCCTTCTTTGGTGATCTCGTACCGCGTGCTGTTGTGGCTGGCCTCTTTCTTTAAAAGGCCGGCCTCCAAAAGCTCGTTTAACGCCTGCTGAAGAGTAAAGTAGGTCGTGTACTCGTGATCCAGAAAAAATGAGGTGAGCTGAGAATTGGTCAGGGGAAAATTCACCTGCTTGAGCATGTACAGCGTCATCAGCTTGTACAGTGTGATCGGATCCTGCAGCATAGGCGGTTTAAATGTGCTCCTTTACCGCTCTGCTCACCGCGTCAGCCACCCGCGGATCAAATGCCTCCGGCAGGATGTTGTCCTCGTTTAAGTCTTTCTCGTCCACCAGGGAAGCGATGGCCTCCGCAGCCGCCAGCTTCATCTCCTCAGTGATGGCTCTGGCCCGTCCTTCCAGCGCTCCCTTGAAGATGCCGGGGAATACCACCACGTTGTTCACCTGGTTGGGGAAGTCGGAGCGGCCGGTTCCCACCACGCGGACGCCGGCTTCTTTCGCCAGATCGGGCATGATCTCCGGCACGGGGTTTGCCATGGCGAAGATGATGGAATCTTTATTCATGGAGGCAGCCATTTCCTTTGTCACAATGCCGGGGGCGGATACGCCGATGAAAATGTCGGCTCCCTTCATGGCGTCGGCCAGAGAGCCGGTGCGGCGGTCTAAATTGGTCACGTCCATCATTTTTTCCTGCATCCAGTTTAAGCCGTCCATGCCTTTGCAGAGGATGCCGGCCCGGTCGCAGAGAATGAGATGTTTAAAGCCGTAGGTGAGAAGAAGGCGGGAGATGGCGATGCCGGCGCTTCCGGCTCCGTTTACCACTACCTGGCAGTCCTCTTTCTTCTTTCCGGTCACTTTCAGGGCGTTGATCACGCCTGCCAGCACCACGATGGCCGTTCCGTGCTGGTCGTCGTGAAAGACGGGAATGTCCAGCATCTCTTTCAGGCGCTCCTCGATCTCAAAGCAGCGGGGGGCGGAGATGTCCTCCAGATTAATGCCGCCGAAGCCGGGGGCGATCTGTTTTACGGCCGTTATGATCTCTTCCGTGTCCTGGGTGTCCAGGCAGATGGGAACGGCGTTTACGCCGCCGAACTCCTTAAAGAGCACGGCCTTTCCCTCCATTACCGGCATGGCCGCGTAGGGGCCGATGTTGCCTAAGCCCAGCACGGCGCTGCCGTCGGACACTACGGCGATGGTGTTGGATTTCCAGGTGTAGGTGTAGGCTTCTTCCTTGTTTTTTGCGATCTCTTTGCAGGGCTCGGCCACTCCGGGGGTGTAGGCCAGGGCCAGATCTTCTCTGGTAGCTACTTTTACTTTGGAAACTGTTTCCAGTTTTCCCTGCCACTGCCGGTGCAGGAGCAGAGCTTTTTCGTTGGTTGTCATATGTGCCTCCAGTCTGCGGGTTCGGACCCGCCGTATTGCTGCGTTTTGCCGTAACAGCTCAGCTGAAAAATACTGCTCTGGGGACAGGTCCCCATGCAGCATTTTTATCCTCTCTTTCCCCATGGCTGAACTGATACATTTTATCTCTATCATAACAAGTTTGGGGTTTTAAATCAAGGAGAAATATGCTAGAATAAATGGGACAAAAAAGGACAGAAAGAGACAGGAACAGGTGGTACCATGAGAGAGAAAATCAACCGGCTGGCCCGGGGAATTGTAGATACAGAGAGTCCGGAATGCGTCTTAAAACCGGCTGTGATCGAGGAGACGGTCCGCGCAGGGGAAGCCGCGCGGGGCGAATTTTTTGTCCTCAGCGGCAACGGGCTGACAGTGAAAGGACTGGTGTATTCCACGGACGGACGGGTGAAGATCCCGGACAACTCTTTCGGCGGTCTCAGGAGCCGCATCTCCTATGAGGTGGACTCGGAGCTGATGGCTGACGGGGAGGAGATCCGGGGCTCTTTCTGCCTGGTGACAAATGCAGGCGAAGTGACGCTCCCTTACGTGTTCCGGGCGGAGGCAGGAGTCTCGGCCCGGATGCTGTCTGAGCTGAGAAAACCGGTGGATTTTGCGCGCCTTGCCAGGGAGAACCGGGATCTGGCCTGCCGCCTGTTTGAGTACCGCGATTTCCCCTCCGCTCCGTTTATGCAGGGCATACGGGCCCGTGCTGTCTACGAGGGACTGAAAGGCGGAAGGGACCGGGCCGGAGCGGTGGAAGAGTTCATGGTGGCCATGGACATGAAGCCGCCGGTGGAAGTCTATGTGAAAGAGGAGACGAGAAAATACGGGGAGCACATTGCGGCTTTTGACGACAGTCTGGTGATCCGGAAGAAGAACTGGGGCTATGTGAAGCTGGAGGTGGAGACGGAGGGAGAATTCCTGACGGCGTCGAGAGAGCGGCTGACGGACCGGGATTTTAAAAATGGAGAGTATGTGCTCACCTACCGGGTGGACCCGGACCGGATGCATAGAGGGCGCAACCTGGGCTGCATCACCATAAAAGGCATCCGCAGCGAGGCGAAGGTGTTTATCGCCGCGGACGGACACGGCCAGGAGGAGCTCCAGGGCATGGAGAGGATCGCCAGGAGAAAGGAATTCCAGAAATATCTGGCCCTGCGCCTGGACTGTGAATCGGGAAAAGGTTCGGAGAAAGAGCTCTGGCAGTCCATGGCCGGGGAACTCTTAAAGCTGCGGGATACGGCGGAGGAGGATCTGTTTTTAGATCTTCTGACGGCGGAGGCCGCGGTGATGACGGGAAAGGCGGACAGGGCGGAGGCCCTTCTGGAGGAGATCCGGGACCGGGTGTGGGAGAAACGGCACCAGTCGCCGGAGCTCTACTGCTTTTATCAGTATCTGGTGATGGAGACTGATAAAAAGCCGGGACAGCTGGAGGCTCTGCTGCGCCTGCTCCACAGCTTTACGGACGGATCCAGGAGGCATTTTTTCCTGTTCTACCTGCTCTTAAAGCTGGATGACAGTTTATATGACAATCCCGGTGTGCTGCTGGAGCAGATGCGGGATTATTTCCGGGGAGGGTGCTGCAGCCCCTTCCTCTACATTCAGGCCTGCCGGCTGTTAAACAGGGATCCGGTGCTTCTGCGGGATGTGGACGCCTTCGTCATCCACGCCCTGAGACTGGGCGTGAAGCGGAAACTGGTGGGCAGGGAACTGGCGGAGCAGACGGCGGGGCTGGCCGCGGGCGCCGGCCGCTATGAGAGGCTGTATTTTAAGCTGCTGACGGAGCTGTTTGAAGAGTATGGGTCGCAGGAGCTTTTGGCAGCCATCTGCAGCATGCTTATCCGCGGGGAGAAGACATCCGCCAAGGCTTTTGCCTGGTATGAAAAGGGGCTGGAGGCGGGGCTTGATCTGACTCGGCTTTATGAGTACTATCTGGCGTCTCTGCCGGATGGGTACGATCATCTGATGCCCAAGGAGGTGCTCTTATATTTCTCCTATGCCAGAGATCTGGATGAGACGTCAAAGAGCAGGCTTTACCGGAACATTCTGCTCTATCTGAAGCAGGATGACCCCATTTACCGGCTGTACGAGCGGGATATGGAGCAGTTTGCGGTGGAGCAGGTGTTTCAGTCCAGGATCAACAGCCGCCTGGCCGTGCTCTATGAGCATATGCTGTACCGGGATATGATCGATATCCCTCTGGCCAGGCTGCTGCCCGCGGTGCTGAAGGCTTACCGGATCGAGTGCCGCAACCCCAACATGAGATATGTGGTGGTCTGCCATGAGGAGCTGGACACGGAGGACGCCTATCAGCTGCAGAACGGGGTGGCCTATGTGCCCCTGTTTTCGGAGAGGAACGTGCTGGTATTTCAGGACGGCTGCGGCGGCCGCTACATGAACGTGAGCTTCGTGAAGACCAGGGTGATGAACCGGCCGGATCTGGAGAGCCGCTGCTTTGAGGTTTATCCGGAGCATCCCATGCTTCTTCTCATGAATGTGAGGAGAATCCTGGACGGCAGCATCGGCGGTGAGGAGGACGTGGCCGTACTGGAGCACGCTCTGGAGCAGGAGCATTTAAGCCCCCTGTACGGGCGGCTGATCCTGGACCGGATCATCGCCTACTACGACCGTCTGGACGGGGAGCCGGACGGGATGGAAAAGGGAATTGGCTATCTGCTGCGCATGGACAAGGCGAAAATGACGGGAAAAGAGCGGAAACGGACGGCTTCCGTCTTTATCAAGCGCGGCTATTTCGGGGAGGCCTGGGACATCCTCAGCCGCTACGGCTGGCAGAACATGGATATGGCCCTTCTGGGGACCCTCTGCAGCCGGGTGATCTTAAAAAATCTGTTTGACGAAGATGAGCGCCTTCTGCGCCTGGCAGCCGATGTGTTCCAGGCGGGCAGGGCGGACGCGGTGGTCCTGGACTATCTGTGCGAGCACTACAACGGTACGACGGATATGATGTACCGCATCCTGGAGGCGGGGACAGCGGCCCAGGCGGAGACTTACGATCTGGAGGAGCGGCTGCTGGCCCAGATGCTGTTCGGCTCGTCCATGGAGCACATCGACCGGGTTTTCGAGCTCTACACCAGCCGGAAACGGGTGTCGGACAGCCTGGTCAGAGCCTTCTTCACCTTAAGGAGCATGGAGTATTTTCTGGGCCGCGCGCCTATGGCAGACCTGGTGAGTGATCATCTGGAACATATGGTGAAAGAAAGTCTTGAAAAAGATAAAGTTCCTGTGGTATACTTACTGGCCCTGACGAAATACTATTCCGGCTGCCCGTCTCTGACGGCGGAGCAGAAGGACCTGTGCCGGACGCTGACCGACCTTCTTCTGAAGGCGGGGATGGTGTTCCCCTACATGCAGAAACTGGCGGCCCACATTCCCATGCCGGAGGAGATCACCTCCAAGGTGATGATCCAGTACAACGGAAGAAAAGATTCCCGGGCGGTGATGCTCGGGCGCATCCTCCCGGAGGAGACAGAGTTTCGCCAGGAGGAGATGAAGCGCGTCTACCAGGGAATCTTCGTGAAGCAGACAGTGCTGTTTGACGGAGAGGTCCTGGAGTATGAGATCTATGACGATAACGGGAAAGGCAGAGAGCTGCGCCAGAAGGGAAAGATCGACGCCGCTCCCGGAAGCGGCCGCAGCGACAGCCGCTTTTCCAGCCTGAATCACATGGGCACTCTGTTAAAGGACAGGGATTTAGACGGGCTGAAGCAGGAAATGAGAGATTATTTGACAAAGACCGGGACGGCGGAGCAACTGTTTGACCTGATGTGACCGGCTTTTTAGGAGAGGAAAAGGATAGTGATGGATGAGCTGGTGATCGGCATTGACCTGTGTGATACGTACACGAAGGTCAGCTGTTTTGAGGAGGAGAAGGTCTGGACCGTTCCCACGGTGATCTGCAAGAAAAAACAGACGGATGAATGGTACGTGGGGAAGGAAGCCTACGGCCTGGTCCTCATGGGAACGGGCATTATGGTGGACAAGCTGCTGAGCCTGGTGATGAAGGACGGGACTGCCACGATCGAGGGCGTCAAGTACAGCGCTGTAGAGCTTCTGGAGAAGTTTCTGGAGCGGGTGCTGGCCCTTCCGCGGGAGGAGTACGGCACGGACCGGATCGGTCACATGACCGTGTCCCTGTCCCGGGTGGACGGGAAAATGATGGACGTCCTTTTAAGATGCGCCGACAGCCTGAAGCTGTCCAGGCAGCGCCTTCATGTGATCAGCCACACGGAGAGCTTTGTCTATTATGTGATGAGCCAGAAGAAGGAAGTCTGGGCCATGCAGGTGGGCCTGTTTGATTTGTCGGACGAGGGCCTGTTCTACTACGAGATGAAGGTTCAGCGGGGACTTAAAAAAATGGTGGTTCAGGCGGAAGGACGGGAGATGGAGGAATCCTTCAACCTGGATATTCTGGAAAATGCGGCCGGGGCGAAGATGGGAGACCGGATCCTCTGCTCCTGCGGGGAGCGGCTGCTGCAGAAAAAGCTGTTTTCCTCCGTGTTTCTCACGGGAAAGGGCTTTGACAAGCTGGACTGGGCGGAAAATTTCTGCAGGCTTTTATGTTCCAAGCGGAAGGTTTACGGGGAGAGCGATCTGTTTGCAAGGGGAGCGGCTTACCATGCCGCCGACTTTAAGCGGCCGAAGACACTCTATCCCTTCGCCTGCATCTGCGAGGGAAGGCTGAAAGCTACGGTCTCCATGGCGGTGAAGCAGAAGGAAAAGGAGATCCAGCTGGTGATGGCGTCTGCCGGAGACAGCTGGTATGAGGCCAGGACCAGCGTGGAGCTGATCGCCGACGGCCAGGATTATGTGGATCTGTCCATCACTCCCCTGGATGTGAAGAAAAAACGGACGGTGCGGATCCCGCTGGAGGGATTTCCGGAGCGGCCGGACCGGACCACCAGGCTGGGAGTGACCGTGGGATTTCTGGATGAAAATACGATGGCGGTGGCCATTCAGGATAAAGGGTTCGGGGAGCTGTTCCCCGCGACCGGCGCCATGGTGCGCCAAGAGGTTCAGATATGAGTTTGTTGTTGTGCAGGCAGGAGGCGGTGAGCCGCCCCTATTATGTGGAGGCCCTGGACGTGCATCTTTATTCTTCCCAGGAGCTCTGTTATGTGATCTATCATCACCCGCTTCTGGTGATGGAGGATTTTGTGGACGAGAGGCTGATCGCCTTCATCCGCGATGAGCTGAATATGAGCTTTCTGGCGGGAAAGCTGGAGAAGTGGAAGGCCAGCGGGGAAAATCCTGACGAGATGCTGTTTGCCATCCTGTCGGAGTGCTTTTACTACAGCCCGGCGGAGATCAGCCGCTACCGCCAGCAGGTGGCTGCCCTGAGGAAAAAGGCGCCGGCGGAATTTGAGAAGGAGCGGGCGGACTATCTATTTTCCATCCGCCAGTACGGAAAGGCGGTTCAGATTTATGAACGGCTGCTGGACGGGGCGGCCGGCGGGATGGACCGGGAGTTTATGGGAAAGCTGTGGAACAATCTGGGGGCTGCCTACGCCAGGCTGTTTCAGACAGCCAGAGCGTTTTCCGCCTATGAAAAGGCCGGGGAGTATCTGCAGACGGACGGGCCGGCGGAGAAGATGTATTTTCTCGCCGGGATCAATCCGAAGCTGAAGGAGCGGCTGAAGGATACGGACCGGGAAAAAGAGCGGGAGTGGGCCCGCAGGGCCGACCTGGCGAAGGAGGAGGCCGCCCAGTCGAGGGAGATCCTGAAGCTGGAGCAGCAGCTGGACAAAGACCCGGAAAAAGGACTTGAGGAGGCTTCCAAACTGGTGAAAAAGTGGAGGCAGGAATACCGAAGCATGGTATAGTCCGTCATTTTTACAAAAAAAGGTATTGCAAATTTTTCTGAAATGTGTATAATAGAGAACAATTAATCACAAAACACACATAATCAGTAAAAAGCAATGACGAGGAAAAGTAATCAGACGATTTGATTTCAGAGAGCCGCCGGATGTTGCGAGGCGGTACAGACGTTTGACGAAAGTCACCTCTGAGCAGCCCGTTGAAATCGTTGGAGAGTAGGTGGGGACGGCCGACACCCGTTATCGTGTTTCTGTACTGAACTGGTGATGGCCTGCGCCGTCCGGGAGGTATGGAATGAGTGGTCTGTCCCGCGGACAGGCAATAAGAGTGGTACCGCAGAGGAAGTATAAGCCTTTGTCTCTTGGAATATCAGGAGACAGGGGCTTTTTGTTTTGTGAGAAAAATATGGTCTGAGGAGGAAAAAAAGATGAGAAGCGACAACGTGAAAAAAGGGGCGGAGAGAACGCCCAACCGCAGCCTGTTTTACGCTCTGGGATATACGGATGAAGAACTGGACCGGCCGTTAATCGGCGTGGTCAGCGCTTACAGCGAGATCGTTCCGGGACATATGCATCTGGATAAGATCGCCCAGGCAGCCAAAGACGGCGTCCGTCTGGCAGGGGGGACCCCCATTCTGGTCCCGGCCATCGGCGTCTGCGACGGCATCGCCATGGGACATAAGGGCATGAAATATTCCCTTCCCAGCCGCGAGCTCATCTGCGATTCCATTGAGACGATGGCTCAGGCCCACTGCTTTGACGGTCTGGTGCTGGTTCCCAACTGCGACAAGATTGTGCCGGCCATGCTCATGGCGGCAGCCAGACTGAACATTCCATCCATCGTCATCAGCGGCGGCCCCATGCTGGCAGGACGGCAGGGCGGGAGAAAGGTGAGCCTTTCCCAGATGTTTGAGGCGGTAGGCGGCTTTAAGTCCGGCCTGATTGATCAGGAAACCCTGGATGACTACACGAAGCACACCTGTCCCGGCTGCGGCAGCTGCGCCGGCATGTACACGGCCAACAGCATGAACTGCCTGTCGGAGGCCATCGGAATGGCTCTTCCCGGAAACGGCACCATCCCGGCAGTCTACTCCGAGAGAATCCAGCTGGCCAAGCACGCCGGAATGAAGGTGATGGAGCTGGTGGAGAAAGATCTGAAGCCGAGAGACATCTTAACGCCGGCGGCCTTTGAGAATGCTCTGGCCACGGATATGGCTTTGGGCTGCAGCACCAACAGCGTTCTCCACCTTCTGGCCATCGCCAACGAGGCGGGAGTTCCCATGGATCTGGAGACGATCAACAAGGTGAGCGCGAGAACCCCCAACTACTGCCACCTGGCCCCCGCAGGCCCCACCCACATCGAGGATCTCTACGAGGCCGGAGGAGTCGCGGCGGTGATGAAGCAGCTGGCGGACGGCGGACTGCTCCACACAGAGCTTATGACGGTGACGGGAAAGACTGTGGGAGAGAATTTAAAGGGAGCGGCAAACCGGAATCCGGAAGCCATCCGTCCCATGGACAATCCCTACAGCAGAACGGGCGGAATTGCTGTTCTCTGGGGCAATATTGCAAAGGACGGCTGCGTGGTGAAGCGCAGTGCGGTGGCGGACGAGATGCTGGTGCACGAAGGACCTGCCAGAGTCTTTGACGGAGAGGAGGAAGCCATCGCTGCCATCTACGCCGGGGAGATCAAGCCGGGAGATGTGGTGGTGATCCGCTATGAGGGACCGAAGGGCGGACCGGGAATGAGGGAGATGTTAAATCCCACAAGCGCCCTGGCCGGCATGAAGCTGGACAAATCGGTGGCCCTGATCACAGACGGACGGTTTTCCGGAGCCTCCAGAGGCGCATCCATCGGCCATGTGAGCCCGGAGGCGGCGGAGGGAGGAGCCATCGCTCTTGTGAAGGAGGGCGACCGGATCTCCATCAATATTCCGGAAGGAAAATTAAATGTCCTGGTGGACGAGGCGGAGCTGGAGGCGAGAAGAGCGGCCTGGAAGGCGCCGGAGCCGAAGGAGACGACCGGCTGGCTGGGACGGTATGCGAAGCTGGTGAGCAGCGCGAACACGGGGGCGGTGCTCAGATAGAGAAGAAGGGAGAAGGTTTGGAATGAGGCTGACAGGAGCTGACATTATCGCCGAGGTTCTCATCGAACAGGGCGTTGACACAATCTTCGGTTATCCGGGAGGAGCCGTTTTAAATATATATGATTCACTTTACAAGTACAGCGACCGCATCCGCCATGTGATGACGGCCCACGAGCAGGGGGCGGCCCACGCGGCGGACGGATATGCCAGGATCACCGGAAAGACGGGAGTGGTGCTCTCCACCAGCGGGCCGGGAGCCACCAACCTGGTGACGGGAATCGCCACCGCCTACATGGACAGCATTCCCATGGTGGCCATCACGGGAAATGTGGGCACGGACCTGATCGGAAAGGACAGTTTCCAGGAGGTGTTCATCACCGGAATCACCATGCCGATCACGAAGCACAACTATACCGTGCGGGATGTAAATAAACTGGCAGACACCTTAAGAGATGCCTTCCGCATCGCCCAGAGCGGCAGGAAAGGCCCGGTCCTGGTGGATGTTCCCAAGGATGTGACGGCGGCTGTGGCAGAATTTGAGCACAAGCCGGCGGGAAAGTTTAAATATGTGACCAACATTGACGAGGCAGAGATCCGCCGGGTGGCGGAGGCCTTAAACCAGTCGGAGCGGCCGGTGATCTATTTCGGCGGCGGCGTGGTGGCCTCGGGAGCCGGCGAGGATTTGAGAGAGCTGGTGCAGAAGGCAGACATTCCGGCGGCCTACACGCTGATGGCCGCGGGAGTGATGGGATATGAGGATCCCCACAACCTGGGACTTCTGGGAATGCACGGCGGCCTGGTGAGCAACCTGGCAGTGGACCAGGCGGATCTGGTGCTGGCCTTCGGAACCCGTTTTGACGACCGGGTGGCCTCAGACACGGAAAAATTTGCCAGAAACGCCAAGGTGGTCCACATTGACATTGACCCCAGCGAGGTGAACAAGAACGTGCGGGTGGACTACAGCCTGGTGGGAGATGCCGGGGACGTGATCCGGGCCATGCTTCCCTTTGTGGAGGAGAGACGCCATCCGGAGTGGATGGACTGGATCAACGAGAAGAAGAAGGCAGATTATCAGCCGGTGGACGACGACACTGTGATCCGTCCCCACCAGCTCATGAGAAGCCTGTGCCGGATGGCAGGGGAGGACGCGGTGTACGTGACGGACGTGGGGCAGCATCAGATGTGGGCAGCCCAGTATATCCGCCACGTAAAGCCCAGGAGCTTTCTCACCAGCGGCGGTCTGGGAACCATGGGCTACGGCTACGGAGCAGCCATCGGAGCCACCTTCGGCTGCGGCGGGAAACGGCGGGTGATCCACATCACCGGGGACGGTTCCTTCCATATGAATCTGAATGAAGCCTGCACGGCAGTGAGCTATCATCTTCCCATTATCACCGTGATCATGAACAATCAGGTGCTGGGAATGGTCAGACAGTGGCAGACGGCCTTCTATGACGGGAGATATTCCAGCACCGACCCGCACCGCCGGACGGATTTCGCCAAAGTGGCGGAAGGCTTTGGGGCGAAAGGATTCCGCTGCGGGACGCTGGCGGAGTTTGAGGCGGCCATGGAGCAGGCGTTAAAAGAGGACGGACCGGTCTGGATCGACTGCGCCATCGGAAAGGACGAGAAGGTCCTTCCCATGATCCCGGCAGGCGCCAGCGTAGACGAGATCATGCTGAACTGACGGATGCAAGAACAGGAGGAGAGGATTATGGCAAGAGAGGTAATCAGCATCCTGGTGGACAATCACGCGGGAGTGCTGACCAGAGTGTCGTCCATGTTCGGACGGCGTGGATTTAACATAGACAGCCTGACGGTTTCCGCCACCAGCGATCCGGCGATATCCAGAATCACGGCGGTGGTGAACGCGGATGAGGATGCCCTGGAGCAGATCATCAAGCAGACGGCCAGGCTGGAGGAGACGAGGGATATTTTTGTGCTGAAGCAGGAAAACAGCCTGTTTCGGGAGCTCCTTCTGGTGAAGGTGGCGGCGAATGAGACGACCCGTTCCCAGATCCGGGAGATCGCCAGCATCTATAAGGCAAAGATCATTGACCTCTCCATCGGCAGCATGGTGATGGAGCTGACGGGAGAGCCGGAGAAGATCGACGCGTTTTTAAAGATCCTGTCCACATACCGGATTCTGGAAATGTGCCGGACAGGGATCACCGCCCTGGAGAGAGGCGGACAGGAATCTTCCCCTGTGGGAGTTTAAGAGGAATGTGTTCCAGGCGTCCGAGGCGCCGGGGATTCAGATAAAAATAAAAAAAGAAAAGGAGAGCATAAGCGATGGTAAAGAAATACTATGACGGAGACTGCAACTTAGGAGTACTGGATGGAAGAAAGGTAGCGATCATCGGCTATGGCAGCCAGGGCCACGCGCACGCGCTGAACCTGCACGAGAGCGGGGTAGACGTAGTGGTGGGTCTGCGCAAGGACTCCAAGAGCTGGGCGAAGGCAGAGGAGGCCGGACTCCAGGTTATGGAGGTGCCGGAAGCGGCAAAGGCGGCTGACATTGTCATGATGCTGGTTCCCGATGAGATTTCCGCAGACATCTACAACAGCCAGGTGGCTCCCTACATGAAAGAGGGAAATACCCTGATGTTTGCCCATGGCTTCAACATTCACTACAAACTGGTGAATCCGGCGCCCAACCTGGACGTGATCATGGTTGCTCCCAAGGGACCGGGCCATGTGGTGAGAAGCACCTACACTGAGGGACAGGGAGTTCCCAGCCTGATCGCCGTTTATCAGGACTTTACCGGAAGAGCAAAGGACACGGCTCTGGCTTATGCCTCCGGAATCGGCGCAGGACGTGCGGGAATCCTGGAGACGACCTTCAAGGAGGAGACGGAGACAGATCTTTTCGGCGAGCAGGCGGTGCTCTGCGGCGGCGTGACCGAGCTGATGAAAGCCGGATTTGAGACTCTGGTGGAGGCCGGATACGAGCCGGAGATGGCATATTTTGAGTGTATCCATGAGATGAAGCTGATCGTGGATCTGATCAACAAGGGCGGTTTCGGCATGATGAGATACTCCATCTCCAACACGGCGGAGTATGGAGACTACCGCACCGGCAAGAGACTGATCACGGAAGAGACCAGAAAAGAGATGAAGAAAGTTCTGACGGAGATCCAGGATGGCACGTTTGCCAGCGAGTTTATGACGGAGTTTTCTCCCAACGGCGGCCGCAAGATCAAATTCCTGGCCCGCAGAAGAATGGAGAGCGAACATCTGCTGGAGAAAGTCGGCGCAGAGCTGAGAAAGATGATGAGCTGGCTGAAATAAAACAGACGGAAAAACAGACCGGAGAAGAGAGATCAGCCCGCGCGGCCGGTTTCTCTGCCCGGGGCTTCAGGCAGAGGACGGAAGGTTTCGCCCTCTGCCTTCTTTATAGCAGGTCAGCCGATGGATTTTAACTGCTCGATCAGCTGCTTGGCGGTGCGGGGGCTGCGGCCGCCGCTGCGGATGGCAAAGCTCTCCGCCTTGCGGATCAGGTCATCCCGGTCGATGTCCAGATCGTAGAGGGCGGCCAGATCCTGGACGATCTGGATGTAGAGATCTTTGTCGGGCCTGGAGAAGGTGACGGTCAGGCCGAAGCGGGCGGAAAGGCTTAAAAGTTCCTGCATGGTGTCCGCCAGGTGCAGATCGTCCCCCTCCCGGTCGGCGAAGCTCTCCTTGATGAGATGGCGCCTGTTGGAGGTGGCGTAGACGATCAGGTTGGGGCTGTGGCTGTTGACGCTGCCTTCCAGAATGGCCTTCAGGGCGGCGAAATCGTTGTCGTTGGAGGAGAAGCTCAGATCGTCGATGAACAGGATAAATTTTAATGGGTTGGAGCTCAGGGAATCCATCAGATCCGGAATCTGGTACAGCTGATTTTTCTTGACCTCGATTAAGCGCAGTCCGCGCCCGGCAAACTCGTTGGCGATGGCCTTTACCGTGCTGCTCTTTCCCGTTCCGGCGTCCCCGTAGAGAAGGGCGTTGACCGCCGGCCGGCCTTCGATGAGGGCCAGGGTGTTGGTGATGATCTTTCCCCGCTCTGCCTCATATCCGGACAGCTCGCAGAGCCGCTGGGGGTCGGGATGGCGGACAGGGACCAGACGGCCGTCTGCCACGGTGAAAACGTGGTATTTGGCGTAGATGCCGTAGCCTTTTTTGGGAAGATTTTCAAGCGTTTCCCGATAGGCCGCGGTGAAATGCGCCTCCGAGGTGTTCCAGGACGGCAGAAGAGAGCCCTCAGGGGCCGCGCTGCGGTAATCGGAGCCGTCAAAGTGGGAGAGGCGCTCAAAAAACAGCAGCTCTTTCTCCAGGCAGTCATCCAGGAGAGGAGAGCGGCGGGAGCAGCCGCCGGTGATGTAGAAGTTTTCGTCCTCCAGGACGGCGTTTAACAGGTAGGAGCTGAGGTCATCGGTGACGGCAAACAGGGCGGACGCGAATCCGCAGTAAGCGTCCACGAAGGGAGCTCCAGAAGCCGGATCAATGTCCAGCAGCCGGCTGAGCCGGGAGATGACCGGGTCATTTAACAGATTCCGGAAGATCACCAGGCTGTGAAGACCGGAAGAAAGTGTGCTGATGGATTCCATGGAAAATACCTCCTTATGTCGAATTATGCTGAATGTAGTATAACGGTTTGGAGGCTCAGATGCAAGTGCCGGCGGAAAATCAAATACTCTGCACGGCGGAAAATCAAATGCTCCGGGGCTGGTTTCAGGGCATTTGATTCCCACAGCAGGAGAAGGAAAGGAATGATTGAAATATGGATAGTTTAACACTGGATAAAGTATATCATGCGGCTTACGTGCTGAAATCGGTAGCCAGAAAGACGGATCTGATCCGGGCGGTGGGGCTCTGTCCCGACTGCGACCTGTATTTAAAGACGGAAAACCTTCAGGTGACCGGCAGCTTTAAGGTCCGCGGGGCTTACTATAAGATCAGCCAGCTGACGGACGAGGAGAAGGCGAAGGGAGTCATCGCCAGCAGCGCCGGAAATCACGCCCAGGGCGTGGCGCTGGCAGCCAAGGAGAACGGGATTCCCTGTGTGATCTGCATGCCGGACGGCGCACCCATCAGCAAGGTGGAGGCCACGAAAGCCTACGGGGCGAAGGTCTGCCTGGTAAAAGGAGCTTACGATGATGCCTACGACTATGCCTGCGAGCTTCAGGAGAAGGAAGGATATACATTTATCCACCCGTTCAATGATCCGGAGGTGATTGCCGGACAGGGAACCATCGGCCTGGAGATCCTGGACCAGATGCCGGACGTGGATGTGGTCCTGGTGCCGGTGGGAGGCGGCGGGCTGATCAGCGGCGTGGCATTTGCCATCAAAAAGCTCCATCCCGAGTGCAAGGTGTACGGCGTCCAGGCAGCAGGTTCCGCCAGCATGGAAGAATCCTTAAGACAGCACGAACCCATCACCCTTAAGACCGCCTCCACCTTTGCCGACGGAATTGCCGTCAAGCATCCGGGAGATCTGACCTTTGATCTGGTGAGCCGGTATGTGGACGGAGTGGTGACTGTGACCGACGACGAGACTGCCTGCGCGATTCTGGCCCTCATGGAAAAACAAAAGCTGGTGACAGAGGGAGCCGGAGCCGTGGCCGTGGCTGCCGCCATGTTCGGAAAAGTGGACTTAAAAGGGAAAAAGGCCGTGTGCCTCCTCTCCGGCGGCAATATTGACGTCAACATCCTGAGCCGCGTCATCACCAGGGGCCTGACCATAGCCGGAAGAAACAGCACCCTGACTCTCCAGCTGGAGGACAAACCCGGTCAGCTGACGGACGTGAGCGAGATCGTCAGCCGCAACGGCGGAAACGTAGTGCGCGTCCACTACAACCAGGCCGATCCCAACCTTGCCATCACCAGCTGCTACCTGACCTTAAGCATAGAGACAAGAGACGGCGCCCAGGTAGAGAAGATCAAAAAGGATCTTGCCGCCTCAGGCTTCCAGCTGGTTTCACCAAACTGAGCCCGCAGCCGCCTGGGGGCAGAGAACATGGAAACCGTGAAAGCTCCATCGGAAGAAATAGGCATTGAGTATGGGGAGGGAGTGTGGTAAACTGTTCACATTGGCAGTGAGCAGCGGGCCGGAAGACGAACCCCTCCCCTGTTTTGCCGGAAAGGATGGAACATATATGAAAAATGATCTGCTTACAATAGGCGGCTTCACCATACACGGCTACGGCCTGATGATCGGCATCGGCATCATCGCGGCCTACTGGGCGGCCGACTACCGGTCGAAGCGCTATCACCTGGATCCGGACCATTTATTCTGGATCCTTATCTGGGGCGTGGGCTGCGGCCTTCTGGGAGCAAAGCTTCTATATTATATTACCATTTGGAAAGAGATTCTGGCGGATCCTGGAGAGCTTTTGGACGTGACCGGAGGCTTTGTGGTGTACGGCGGCATTATCGGCGGAATCGCGGCGGGCTATGTGTACAGCCGGGTGAAAAAGATCGATTTTCTGCGGTATCTGGATCTGGTGGCGCCTTCCATAGCTCTGGCGCAGGGATTTGGCCGGATCGGCTGTTTCCTGGCCGGCTGCTGCTACGGAATGAGATGGGACGGCCCATTTTCCGTCACCTTTCAGAACTCCGCCTACGCGCCCAACGGCGTGGCTCTGTTCCCGTCCCAGCTGGTGTCCAGCGGCCTGGATTTTCTCCATTTCTTCCTTCTGTGCTTTCTGGCCAGGAGAAATGACCGGCCGGGGCGGATTGGAGCGTTTTATCTGCTGTTTTACAGCATTGGAAGATTTGTCATTGAATTTTTCCGGGGAGATCTGGAGCGGGGGCAGGTGGGAGTGCTCTCCACCTCCCAGTTTATCGCCCTGTTCACGGCGGCGGCAGCCCTGGCGCTTCTGGCCCTGCTGGGCAGAAAAAAGCAGTAAAAAAGTCGGATGTGGAATTCTGCTGAGAATTCCCATCCGGCTTTTTTATATACGCTCCGCGGAGATCGCACTGCGGCGGAAAGGAAACTGCCGCTTTGGCGGCCCGCCGGGGGCGGAATTTATAAGAAAAAGAAGCTCAGGTAAAATTTTAGTAAAACACTAACTAAATTGGTTGATTTTTTTCATGGCAGAGAGTACACTGAATGAGGAAGAGAAAGGCAGGTACAGGATGGCGACGATAAAAGAAATTTCAGAAAAGGCCGGCGTATCCATGGCGACAGTTTCCAGAGTGCTGAACAAGGATGATTCCATGGCGGTGTCGGACGCGGTGAGGAACCAGATTTTCGAGATTGCCCATGAGCTGGGCTATGTGCCGGTAAAACTGAGGCATCTGAAGGTGGAGGATGGAATCACCATCGGAGTGGCGGACTGGCATATTATCCGGCGGGAGAGCACCAATCAGAAGCTGACGGATCTGACAAAAATGGCAGAGCGGTGCTGTCAGTTCCCGGTCCGGTTCATCCGGCTCTTTTACGGTCAGGATGCAAAGGTGGACGGGGTGATCGCCCTGGGGTATTTTACAGAGGATGAGACGGCCTATCTGCTGAGACAGTCCTGCGCGCTGATCTTTGTGGGCTCCAACCGGAGCGATTACCTGTTTGACCGGATCATGATCGACCACGAGTCCGGCGTCCGGGACATGCTCCGCTCCATGACGGAGGAGCAGGGGGTCCGTTCCGTGGGATATCTGGGCGGGATCTACCAGGATGCCAGCGTGCGCATCGGAGAGAAACGGATGCGCTTTTTTGAGGGACTGCTAAAGGAAAAAGAGCTGTTTCGGCCGGAATTTTTTCTGGTGGGAGAGTGCTCGGCCAAAAGCGGCTATGAGATGATCCGCCGCGCGGCAGAAGCGGGCGGTCTGCCGGATGGGATTCTGATCGGAAATGATGAGATGGCGGAAGGAGCGCTGGCGGCTATGGAAGAGCTGGGGATTGTCCCCGGCAGAGATATTTCCGTGACGGTCTACAAGGATATTGAGACGCGTTTCTTTGAGACGAATTCCTGCGACATCGTCCGCATGTACACAGATTTTATGTGGGAAAATATGCTCCGCTGTCTGCTGGAGCGGGTGGAGCAGAAGAGACAGGAGACGATCACTATGATCTTTCCGTCCAAATATCTGCGGGCCCAGACAAAGAGGTTATAAGCGCGGAAAACCGGGCTGTAACATAAATAAATTATTCATACTCACAGAGGAGGAAGAACATGAAAAAAACACTTTCAGCAGTATTGGCTCTGGCTATGACTATGGGAGTACTGACTGCCTGCGGCAGCTCTGGAAGCACCGCCGGCACCAGCGGGGCAGATCAGAGCGCGGAGACGTCTGAGGCAGCTGGAATGAAGGACATTGACAAGCTGACCGTCGCATTTGTGCCGTCAAAAGATCCGGATGAGATCGTAACGGCGACAGAGCCTTTAAAAGGTATGCTGCAGGAAGAGCTGGCCGGGCTGGGCTACAACGTAAAGGAAGTGGACATCACCGTGGGGACCAACTACGAGGCAGTGGGAGAGGCTTTGAGCGCCGGAACCGCCGATGTGGGTCTGATTCCCGGCGGCACTTACGTTATGTATGACGATGGAGCGGAAGTCATTCTGACGGCGACCAGAAACGGTCTGACGAAAGATTCAGACAATCCGGCGGACTGGAATGACGGACAGCCGGATCCGTTTACCGATGAGCAGGTGACCTATTACCGCGCTCTGATTCTTGCCGGACCGTCTGAGAAGGGAAAAGAGCTGGCGGATAAGGTGAACAGCGGCGAAGAGCTGACCTGGGACGATTTAGACAGCGCTACCTGGGCAGTTATGTCCACAACGTCCCCCGCAGGCTATATCTATCCGTCCATCTGGCTGCAGGATCATTACGGCAAAGCCATTACGGATCTGTCCAACGTGGTAACGTCTGATTCCTACGGCAGCACTATGGCCCGCCTGGCATCCGGACAGATTGATGTGATGGTGAGCTACGCAGATGTGCGCAACGACTATGAAAAGCAGTGGAATTCTGAGTACGGCCGCGACGGGTCCATCTGGGAAGAGGTGGAAGTGATCGGCGTCACCCCCGGCATTTACAATGATACGGTGAGCGTGAGCAGATTTTCTCCCATTATGGACGACGATTTCAAGGCAGCCCTGCAGCAGGCGTTCATCAATATCGGAAATACAGAAGAAGGCAAGAAAGTTATTTCCATCTATTCCCACAACGGCTATCAGATCGCCAAGGACTCTGATTACGACAACGAGAGAAAGGCTCAGGAGATCATCCGGAGCATGAATGAGTAGGAGATCCGGGCGCTGACAGCCTGAAGATCGGGAGAGGGGAGCGCCGTCGCGGCAGACGGCGCTCTTATTTTCCATATTTCATTTGCAGTGAGGTAGATATATATGATACGATTTGAACAGGTCAGCAAGATATACAGCAATGGAGTAAAAGGATTGGACAATGTCACTCTGGACATTGAACAGGGAGAATTTGTGGCGATTATCGGTCTCTCCGGCGCGGGAAAATCCACCCTCCTGCGGTCCATCAACCGGATGCACGGCATCACAGGAGGCTCGCTGACGGTGGACGGAGTGGATGTGACGAAGCTGAAGGGAAAAGAACTTCGGAAATTCCGCCGAAAGATCGGCATGATCTTTCAGTCCTTCAATCTGATCACCAGAACCACGGTGATCAACAACGTGCTCACTTCCCGCGTCCCGGATCTGCCCTGGTGGAGATCGCTTTTGGGGATTTACCGGAAGGAGGACAAGATCGCGGCGCTGGAAGCTCTGGACAAGGTGGGCATCCTGGACAAGGCATATTCCCGGGTGGACCAGCTGTCCGGCGGGCAGCAGCAGCGGGTGGCTCTTGCCAGGACTCTCGCACAGAATCCCTCTATCATTCTGGCGGATGAACCGGTGGCCGCACTGGATCCGGTGACGGCCAAGCAGGTGATGGATGATTTCCGCCACATTAACCGTGAGATGAAAATCACAGTGATCATCAACATCCACCATGTAGATCTGGCTCTGGACTACGCGGACCGGGTAATTGGGATCCGGGCCGGAAAGATCGTTTACGACGGTCCCGCATCCCAGGTGGATGAGAAAGTGCTTTCTTCTATATATAACGGACAGGAATACGGGAAGATGGAGGCGGTTCAATGAAAAACAGAACGATCACGCTGTCAAACGGAAAGACGGTAGAACAGCCCCGTTCCCATAAACTGGCAGTCTGCATCCTGCTGCTGGCGGCTCTGGCCCTTTCGGTCCGGGTGACCGGCTTTCAGATGTCAGTGCTCATAAGAGGCGGATACCGCTTTTTTGATATTTTAAAACAGATGGTCCCGCCGGACATTGATTACCTGGACCATGTGTGGGGACCTTTGTTTGACACGATAAAAATGTCCATACTGGGCTCAGCGGCGGGAGCAGTGCTGGCGGTGCCGTTTTCGGTCCTGGCCTCTTCCAACATTGTCAAAAACCGCGGAATCATCGGCGCGGTGCGGATCTTTTACAGCATTGTCCGCACGCTCCCCACTCTGGTCACGGCCCTGATCGCCACCTACATTTTCGGCCTGGGAACCTTTGCGGGAACCATCGCCATCGGCGTTTTTACCTTTTCCTATGTGGGAAAACTCCTCTATGAACAGATCGAAACGGTGGATATGGGAGCTTATGAGGCTATGGAGGCTCTGGGAGCTGACCGTTTTCACGCGTTTCTCTACTCGGTGGTTCCCCAGATTCTGCCGGGATACATTTCCAACTGCCTGTTCTGCTTTGAGGGAAATGTGCGGTATGCCGCCATTTTAGGCTATGTGGGAGCCGGCGGACTGGGGCTTATCATCAATGAGAAGGTGGGCTGGAGAGAGTACGACAAGGTGGGAATGATCCTGGTCACGCTGTTTGGAGCAGTGGTGATCATTGAATTTATCAGCCACCAGATCAGGAAAAGGCTGACATAGGAGGAATTGTGATGAATGAGAGAATAGCGGCTCAGCTGAATGCGGAAAAATCTCCTCTTTTGAAGAGACTTTTGCTGGCAGCGGCAATATTGGCTGTTTTGGTCTGGAGCAGCGTGGGAATCCGTTCTACCTCCGCTGTGGGAAACGGCATGGCCGTGGCGGGGAGCATTGTGCGGGGGATCCTGACGCCTGATCTGAGCTTTCTGTTTGACCTGACGGCCCAGGGAGTGCCCTACCTCCTGCTGGAGACGGTCTGCATCGCTTTTATGGGCACGCTCGTGGGGGCGGTGATCGCCATCCCCTTCGCTTTTCTGGGGGCGGCCAATATTGTGCCGAAAGGAATTGCCCTGGTCAGCCGGGTGGCGGTGATGGCTGTGAGGACCATCCCCTCCTTTGTGTACGGACTGATGTTTATCCGCGTGACCGGTCCGGGGGCGTTTGCGGGACTGATGACCATGAGCCTCTGCTCGGTGGGAATGGTTTCCAAAATGTATATTGAATCCATTGAGGATCTGGATAAAAAGATCCTGGAATCCCTGGACGCATCCGGGTGCACGTTTTTCCAGAAGATCCGGTATGGAATCCTGCCGCAGCTTCTGCCGGATTTTGCGTCAACGGTGATCTACCGGTTTGACATGAACCTGAGAGACGCCACCGTGCTGGGTCTGGTGGGAGCCGGAGGAATTGGAGCGCCTCTGATATTTGCCATGAATTCTTACCGCTGGAACGAGGTGGGATCCATTCTCATCGGACTGATCGTGCTGATCCTGATCATCGAAGTTTTTTCCACAAGGATCAGAAATAAACTGGTAAGGGGGTAAATCATGAAGCGGGTGTTGAAAATCTACTATACCTCAGACACGCACGGCCACCTGTTCCCTTCGGAGGGCGGCCGGAGGGGAGGACTGCTTTCCTGCTTCGGAGAGTTTGAAAAAGACGGAAATACGCTGATTCTGGACGGGGGAGACACGGTCCAGGGGGCGCCGTTAATCAAGTTTCTGCGGGAAGAGCATCAGCTGGAACAGGTGCTTGCCCGGGCATTCTGCCAGGCAGGCTATGACTGCTTTGCCCTGGGAAACCACGATTTTAATTATGGAAGAGAGAGCCTGGCGGACTTTTTAAACGCCATGGATGCGGAGTGCCTGACGGCCAACGTGAAGGACTTAAAAGGGACGCTTCCCGTGAAGGCGTGGACTGTGCGCACCCTGGAAAACGGACTCCGTGTGGGGATCTGCGGTGTGGTGACGGACTGCGTCAATCTGTGGGAGGCAAAGGAAAATCTGAAGGATCTTCAGGTGACGGATGCCTTTGAGGCGGCAAAGCAGGCGCTGGCAGAGATGAAGGACAAATGCGACGTGACGGTCTGCATCTACCACGGCGGCTATGAGTGCGATCTGGAGAGCGGAAAACGGCTGTGTCAGGGAAAGGAAAATATGGCCTGCCGGATGCTTGAGGAGCTGGAGTTTGACCTCCTTCTGACGGCCCATCAGCACATGGAGACGGCCGGAAGAGAGGTAAACGGCACCTACACGCTTCAGCTGCCGCCGAACGGCGTAAAGTATGCCCTGGTGGAAGTGGCCGTGGAGGACGGCGGCACGGAGGAAAATCCCTGCCGGAAAACGGAGATCACCGGAAGACTGGTGAGCCCTGAGAGCCCGGCTCCTGCGGATATGGAGAGATGGCTGGCACCGGTGAGAGAGGCGGAAGCCAGGTGGAAAGAGAGAGTGATCGGCACACTCGCCCAGGAGATCCCGGCTGAGGGGCTTTTGGAGCGGGCGATAAATGGCTGCGGTCTGGCCGACCTGGGAAATCAGGTACAGCTGTGGATCACTGGGGCGGATATGGCCTGCATCGGCATGGCCAATGAGCCTCTGGGGCTGAAGCGCCAGGTGAAGCTGGGGGATATGCTGCGGGCATTTCCCTTTCCCAACCGTCAGGTGGTGCTGACGGTCACAGGGGAGATCCTGAAGGCGGCGCTGGAGAGGTGCGCTTCTTATTTTGATCTGCAGGACGGGAAGGCGGTGATCTCCGAACGGTTCACGAAGCCGAAGCTGGAACATTACAATTATGACTTTTACGCGGGGGTGGAGTACATTGCCGATCTGCGAAGGCCGGTCGGGGACCGGGTGACAAAGATCCTGGTGAACGGAGAGCCGCTGCAGAGCGGCAGAACCTACACCCTGGCCATGAGCGATTATCGGGCCACGGGAACGGGAGGATACGAATGCTTCCGTTCCTGTCCGCCTGCAAAGACCTATCCGGGCGACATGCAGACGGCCATCCTGGAATATTTTAAGGCTCACCCGGATGGGGAAGTGAAGCCTCAGGGAAAGATCCATCTGATTTATTGATTGAAAAAGTCAACATAGGAGACGGCTGGCTGCCTGTTTTCCGGAAAACTGAAGTTTCCGGGACGGCAGGCGGCCGTTTTTTGTCTGACAGGAAACTTTGCTCTCTGTTTCCGCACTTCATCGGGGATTGTCTGGCGTCAGGTCTTGTGATAAGATGATAGAAGCCTGCGGGAACCATTTCCCGCAGCGGAGCCATCATGGAAAATTTTGGAGGAAGAGAACATGGAACATACGTATCAGATGAAGGTCTGCGGAGTGGAGCGGGAGCTGTCGTTAGTTCCCATAGATGAGAATAAGGCGTTTGCCAGTTTTGTGGTGATCGGAGACACAGAGCTGGTGGAGAGGGCGGCCGCGGAGCTGGCAGCGCAGGTTCCGCCGGTGGACGTGGTCCTCACTGCGGAGGCAAAGGGCATTGCCCTGGCCTATGAGCTGAGCCGCCGGCTGGGAATGAAGGAATTTATCGTGGCCAGAAAGAGCGTGAAATCCTACATGAAGAATCCTATCAGCGCCAGTGTTCATTCCATCACCACCCAGGGAGAACAGCACATTTACTTAGATGAGGCGGATATCCGCAAGGTGGCGGGAAAAAGAGTCTGCATTGTGGACGATGTGATTTCCACGGGAGAATCGCTCCGGGCTGTGGAGGAACTGGCGAAAAAGGCCGGCGGGAACGTAGTCTGCCGGGCGGCCATCCTGGCGGAGGGAAATGCCGCAAAGCGGAAAGACATTCTGTTTTTGGGGGAGCTGCCTCTGTTTGAAAAAAATGAAAACGGGGAGTACGTCCCCATGAGCGCGGAGGAAAATGAATGAGTATTCTGAATGTTGAACATTTAAGCCATGGCTTCGGGGACCGGGCCATTTTTCACGACGTGTCTTTCCGCCTGCTGAAGGGGGAGCACATCGGCCTGATCGGAGCCAACGGGGAAGGCAAGTCCACATTTATGAATATTATCACCGGAAAACTCCAGCCGGATGAGGGAAAGGTGGAATGGGCGAAGAACGTGCGGGTAGGATATCTGGACCAGCACTCAGTCCTGGAAAAGGGAATGACCATCCGGGATGTGTTAAAAAGCGCCTTTGCCTTTCTCTTTGAGATGGAGGAGCGGATGAATGAGATCTGCGACCGGATGGGAGAGGCGTCGGAGCAGGAGATGGAGACGATGATGGAGGAGCTGGGCACGATCCAGGACCTTCTCATGGCCCACGATTTTTACGTGATCGACTCCAAAGTGGAGGAGATCGGCCATGCGTTCGGGCTGGATGAGCTGGGGCTGGACAAGGATGTGACAGAGCTTTCCGGCGGGCAGCGGACGAAGGTGCTGCTGGCAAAGCTGCTTTTGGAGAAACCGGATATTCTTCTGCTGGATGAGCCCACCAACTATCTGGATGAACAGCACATTGAGTGGCTGAAGCGGTATCTTCAGGAGTATGAGAACGCGTTTATCCTGATCTCCCACGATGTTCCCTTTTTAAACAGCGTGATCAATCTGATCTACCATATGGAAAATCAGCGCCTGGACCGGTATGTGGGGGACTACGACAAGTTTCAGGAAGTGTACGCTATGAAACGGTCCCAGCTGGAGGCAGCGTACAAGAGACAGCAGCAGGAGATCGCCGATCTCCAGGATTTTGTGGCCAGAAACAAGGCCCGGGTGGCCACCAGGAACATGGCCATGTCACGGCAGAAAAAGCTGGACAAGATGGAAGTAATCGAGCTGGCGAAGGAGAAGCCGAAGCCGGAGTTCCATTTCCTGGAAGCCAGAACTTCCGGAAAAATGATATTTGAGACGAAGCAGCTGGTGATCGGCTATGATGAGCCTTTGTCCCGGCCGCTGGATTTCTCCATGGAGAGAGGAGAAAAAGTGGTGCTGGTGGGAGCCAACGGCATTGGAAAGACCACTCTGTTAAAGAGCCTTCTGGGCCTGATCCCGTCCCTGTCCGGGTCTGTGGAGCAGGGGGATTATCTGTCCATCGGCTATTTTGAGCAGGAGACGGCCCCGGGAAACACTTCCACCTGCATCGAGGAGATCTGGAAGGAATTTCCGTCCTTCACCCAGTACCAGGTCCGCGCCGCCCTGGCAAAATGCGGCCTGACCACGAAGAATATTGAGAGCCAGGTCCGCGTTCTCTCCGGAGGCGAGCAGGCGAAAGTGCGCCTGTGCAAGCTGATGAACCGGGAGACAAATGTCCTTCTGCTGGACGAGCCCACCAACCATCTGGATGTGGACGCGAAGGCAGAGTTAAAGCGCGCCCTGAAGGAGTACAAGGGGACCATCCTGCTGATCTGCCATGAGCCGGAGTTCTACCAGGGGCTTGCCACGAAAGTGATGGACTGTTCGGAGTGGGCGCTGCGGGTGTAGGAATTTTACAAAAACTATACAAAACCGGGATGATAAACTTTACATTTCTTTTTTATACTAAAACCGAAAGAAAAAGTACAGCATGTACGAACAGTTCAGGAGGAAGAATATGAGAAAGAAAAAAATCATCTCAGCTCTTTTGGTAAGTGCCATGGTTGCAGGCGCCGGACAGGCATGGGCGGCTACGGTTCATTACAACGATTCCAGCGTGACCGGCAATGCACAGGAGTGGAATTCTTATGTGGCCGGCTGGAATGATCTGGCAAACGATTTTACCCAGGTATCTCTCACCCCGGGCTGCGCAGCCACAGAGGTCAATTTTGCCTGGTATAATGAAGGGACAGAGGGAAGCCCGATCGTTTACTTCGGCACCGATCCTCAGAATATGCAGGCCTATAACGGAACGTCCAACAACGTGGATTCCAGCCTGACCGGCGGAAAGGCATACTGCTACAACTACGTGACAGTGACCGGACTCCAGGAGAACACTACCTACTATTACGCAGTGAGCAAGAGCGGAGTGATCTCCCCCACAGAGACTTACCGCACAGGAGATTTTGACAGCGTGAACATCCTCTATGTGGGCGACCCGCAGGTAGGAGCATCCAAGGGACAGCCCCAGGGAAGCGAGACTCTGGCAGAGGGAACCGGCGCGGCCAATACTGCAGCCCGCAACGACGGCTTTGCGTGGGACCGTACTCTGGACATCGCGCTGGAGCAGAACCCGAACCTGAACTTTATCATTTCTGCCGGCGATCAGGTGAACAACACAGGAAACGCAAAGGAAGAGGAGTATGCGGCTTACCTTTCCGCAAGTGCGTTAAAGAGTCTGCCTGCGGCTACCACCATCGGCAACCATGACTCCTTAAATGCGGATTACTCCTATCATTTCAACAACCCGAACCCCACCGGTCTGGGAATGACTCAGGCAGGAGGCGACTACTACTACGGCTACGGCCCCGGCCTGTTCATCGTGCTCAACACCAACAACTACAATGCGGCGGAGCATGAGCAGACCATCGCCCAGGCTGTGGCGGCTTATCCCAACGCTCAGTGGCGTGTGGTGACGATCCATCAGGATATTTACGGATCCGGCCTGGATCACTCTGACACAGACGGCATGATCCTGAGAACGCAGCTGACTCCTATTTTCGATAAGTACGACATTGATGTGGTGCTTCAGGGCCATGACCACACCTACAGCCGTTCCAAGATGCTCTACGGAGATCAGCAGGCTCACAGCAGCTATGAGTTCCGTCTCAACGAGGCCGGCGATGATTATGACTGGGACAATGCCTACAATAAGGAGACAGGCGAGAAGATCAGCCTTTATCCGGATGCCAATGACGCGGCTGCAGTGGACGCGAAGAACCGTTTCACCGCAGACAACAACTGCTACACCATCGAGTCTGCCGGACAGATGACTGTGACCGATCCTCAGGGAACGCTCTACATGACGGCAAACTCCGCTTCCGGTTCCAAATACTATGAGCTGACAGCCGTTCAGCAGGACTACATCGCGAACAGAAGCCAGAACTGGCTGCCCAGCTACTCTGTGATCAACATGGATTCTGACGATTTCAGCATCACCACCTATCAGATCACAGACAGCGGTTCTGTGGAGACCATCGACAGCACGTTTACCATCCACAAGACCACAAATCGGTAAAAATAAACGGCAGTTGAGGGATTATGGCAGAAAAGATACGCAGCCATATAGGCAGAATTATAATAGCTGCTCTCGTCGTAGTCATCACCGCGGGCATGATCATCCGCTTGAACGGTGTGACTAAGACGGAGCTGGTAAACCGCACCGGTCAGACATTTGAGACCGGTGTGGTTACTGAGATTTTACAGGACAATCTTCAGGAGGACGGCACCCGGGTGGGCCAGCAGACTGTGGTGGTTCATATGACCAGCGGGGAAAAGCAGGGGGAGGATCTGGTGACGACCAGCAATTCCGGCTATCTGTTCGGAGCTCCCTGTGAGGTGGGAATGAAGGTCGTGGTGATGCAGAGCATATCCGGCGATACGGTGATCACCACGGTGTATTCCATTGACCGGAAAGAAGTGATCATCGGCTTTGCCGTTCTTTACATCGCGGCTCTCTGCCTGGTGGGCGGAATGAAGGGGCTGCGGGGAGCTCTGGGCCTGATTTATACATTTGGGGCGATCATTTATATTTATCTGCCCCTGGTCTATCTGGGATATTCTCCGTTCTGGGTGTCCGTGTTCATCTGTGTGATCACCACGCTGGTGACTATGCTGCTCATCGGCGGATTTGCCAGAAAGACGGTCTGCGCCACTCTGGGCACCATGGCGGGAGTGATCATCGCGGGGGCGGCGGCCACCATTTTCTCCAATATGACGGGAGTGACCGGGTGGAACGTGTCTGACATTGAGAGTCTGATGACGCTCCAGCAGGTGAACGGCATCCAGGTGGGCGGCCTGCTTTTTTCCGGCCTTCTCATCAGTGCCCTGGGAGCGGTGATGGATGTGGCCATGTCCATTTCCAGCTCCATGCAGGAGCTTCACGACCAGAATCCGTCCATGACCAGACTGGAGTTAATGCGGGCGGGAATGCGCGTGGGCCGGGATATGATGGGAACAGATTCCAACACCCTGATCCTGGCGTTTGCAGGCGGCAGCCTGTCCATGCTGGTGCTGGATTACGCCTACGATCTGCCCTATCTGCAGATCATCAATTCCAACAACATCGGGATTGCAGTGATGCAGGGACTTTCCGGCAGCTTTGGAATCGTCCTCAGCGTTCCGGCCACAGTGATCATGGCGGCATATATTTACAAGATGGAGAAAAAGAAAGAATGTCTGCCGGGCATGGCAGACGATTCTGAATAAGTATTAGTAATTTTCAGAGCAAAGAGTTATAATGCAGGTAGCCGAATAAAGGCGCCTGCATTTTTGCATGCGAAGGCTCCGGGCAGCAGCCGGCAAATGCTGCGGCCTGTCCTGTCTGGGGGACGCCGGGCATTGGAAAAGCACAAATTACATGAGGGGAGAGAAGACAATGGCATATTTGGGAGAAGACATCAAAAAACTGGGCTTTGGCCTGATGAGACTTCCGCAGAAGGAAGAGGGAGTCATTGATGTGGAGCAGGTAAAGGAGATGGTGGATCTGTTTCTGGATGCCGGCTTTACCTATTTTGATACGGCGTGGGCCTACGCCGGCAGCGAGGACGCCATCCGCCAGGCTCTGGTGGAGCGCTATCCGAGAGAGAAATTCCAGCTGGCGACAAAGAACGCGGCCTGGATCAAGTGCAGCACCAGGGAGGAAGCCATCGCTCAGTTTGACACGTCCCTGAAGCAGACGGGAGCGGGATATTTCGACTTCTATCTGCTCCACAATCTGGGCGAGAGCCGCACAAAGTATTTTGACGATTTTGACATGTGGAGCTGGGTGCAGGAAAAGAAAAAGGAAGGTCTGATCCGCCATGTGGGATTTTCCTTCCATTCCACGCCAGAAGAACTGGACGCGATCCTCAACGCCCATCCGGAGATGGAGTTTGTCCAGCTGCAGATCAACTATGCGGACTGGGATAATCCTGCCGTTCAGTCCAGAGGCTGTTATGAGGTGGCCAGAAAACACGGCAAGCCGGTGATCATCATGGAGCCGGTGAAGGGCGGCATGCTCGCCACTCCGCCGCAGCCGGTTCTCGATATCTTAAAAGGAGCGGAGCCGGAGGCGTCCGCCGCATCCTGGGCGATCCGTTTTGCCGCCAGCTTAGACGGCGTGATCACTGTGCTCTCCGGCATGAGCAATGTGGAGCAGATGAAGGACAACCTTTCCTTTATGAAAGATTTCAGCGGACTGTCAGAGAAGGAGCGGGGTACGCTTGATCAGGCGCAGAAGGCTCTGGCTCAGATTCCTCTGATCCCCTGCACCAACTGCAATTACTGCGCGAAAGTATGCCCGGAGAACATCGGCATTTCCGGCTCTTTCACCGCCATGAACTATCTGACCTTGTACGGGGATAAAAAGGCGGCTGCCCACCAGGAAAACTGGCTGGTAAACGGTCACGGAAAAAAGAGAGCCAATGAGTGCATCAAATGCGGAAAATGTGAAAAAGCCTGCCCGCAGCACATTGCCATCCGCAGAGAGCTGGAGCGGGTAAGTAGCGAGCTTCTGGGATGAGAGTGCCCGCCGGCAGAAATTTATGTTTTTGACGGAGTCTGGAGAGGAGACGATAGAATATGAGAGACATTCATGAGACAGATCCGGAATTTATGGAACGGTTTGAGCATTTTGCCTTTGACGAGGTGGTCCATGAGCCGGGATATGAGCTGGATACGGAAACCAGGTATCTGGCCATTCTGGCGGCTCTGTTAGGCTGCCAGGGCATTGATGAGTTCCGAACGGTGCTTGTCAGGGCATTGGATAACGGCCTTACGCCGGTGACGGCAAAGGAAGTGATTTACCAGGCGGTGGATTACCTGGGAATCGGCAGAGTCCGTCCGTTTTTAGACGCGGCCAACGAGATTCTGGAAGCCAGGGGTGTGAGCCTTCCGCTTGAGGGACAGGCGACCACAGACATGGAAAACCGTCTGGAACGGGGAGAGGCTGCCCAGGTGGAGATCTTCGGCGAGCGGATGAAAGGGGCCTGGAAGAACGGCCACATCAACCGCTGGCTGGCGGCCAACTGCTTTGGAGATTATTACACCAGAACTGGCCTGGATTTAAAGCAGAGGGAGATGATCACCTTCTGTTTCCTGGCGGCCCAGGGCGGCTGTGAGCCGCAGCTGACTTCCCACGCGGCCGGCAATATGCGCATCGGCAACGACGAGGAATTTCTGATGCGGGTAGTGTCCCAGTGCCTGCCCTACATCGGCTATCCCAGGAGCTTAAATGCGGTAACCTGCATTCACAAGGCAGCGGAAAATAAGTAAAGTGTTCTTTGGCAGCAGCTGGAGAGGGAGAGAATTCCTTTCCAGCTGTTTTTCTTTCATCCTGTCTATTCCATTTGAGAATACCATCATTTCTTTTTGCAATTTTATTTTTCCTCCCCGGCACAGCTATAATGAAATCAGAAAGCTGAGGCAGCCGCCGGACGTACAGTCCGCTGGCCTGCTGCCCGGGAAAATAAAAGTGACGGGGGAAAAATTCATGGGAAAATCACTGACACAGAAAATTATTGAGTCCCACTATGTTTCCGGCAGTATGGTTCCGGGGGAGGAGGTTTTCATCCGGGTGGATCAGACGCTGACCCATGACATCAATGCGGTCATGACTTACCTGGCATTTGAAGCCATTGGCCTGGACCGGGTGCGCACGGAGTGCAGCGTAAGTTATCTGGATCACAATCTGCTCTATGTGGACAATAAGACGCCGGATGATCATATTTATCTTCAGTCCGCAGCGAAACGGTTCGGCGTGTACGTATCCAGGCCGGGGAACGGAATCTGCCATGCGGTACATGTGTCCAGATTCGGCGCGCCGGGAAAGGTGAGCATGGGAGGGGACAGCCATACGCCCCACGGAGGAGCCATCGGGATGCTGTGCATCGGCGTGGGCGGCATGGATGTGGCCACGGCCATGACCGGAGTTCCCATGCGGTTAAAAATGCCGAGAGTGGTGAAGGTAAACCTGACGGGAGAACTGAGACCCGGCTGCAATACAAAGGAAGTTATTCTGGAAATGCTCCGCAGGGTAAGTATCAAGGGAGGCCTGGGAAATGTGTATGAGTATGTAGGCCCGGCTGTGGAGAAACTGGAAGTTCCCGCCAGAGCCACCATTGCCAACATGGGAGCAGAGATGGGAGCGACCACCTCGATCTTTCCGGCAGATGAACAGGTGAGAAAATTTATGAAGGCTCAGGGCAGAGAGCAGGATTACACGGAACTTCTCCCAGATGACGATGCCCATTATGATGAGGTGATCGACATTGATTTAAGTCAGCTGGAGCCGCTGATCGCCTGTCCGCATCAGCCGGACCGGGTGATTCCTTTAAAAGAGGCGGAGAAGAAGAGG
>DWWL01000035.1 GCA_019119775.1 Candidatus Lachnoclostridium pullistercoris
AGATGGGAATCCAGTTCCGATTAAACTGTGAGCTGGGAAAGGATGTCCAGGCAGAAGATCTGGAGAAAGAATTTGACGATGTGTTCTATGCCACCGGCGCCTGGAAGAGACCGGTGCTGGGGTTTGACGGAGAGGAATTCACAGAATTCGGCCTGCAGTTCCTGATCGAAGTAAACCAGTGGATGAATAAAAAAGAGAGAAAGCATGTGCTGGTAGTGGGCGGCGGAAATGTGGCTATGGATGTGGCAATCACGGCGAAGAGACTGGGCGCTCAGAGCGTCACCATGGCATGTCTGGAGTCAGAACCGGAAATGCCGGCCAGCAGAGAGGAGATCGCCAGAGCCAGAGAAGAAGGCATTGTGATCATGCCGTCCTACGGCGTTTCCAGAGCTCTTTACGAGGGAGACCGGGTAACCGGCATGGAACTGATGCGCTGTACGTCTGTCCGGGATGGAGAGGGCCATTTCAATCCTTCCTACAATCCGGATGAGAAGACGGTGGTATCGGCGGACGCCATCCTGATGGCGGCTGGACAGAAGGTGGATTTAAGCTTCCTGGGTGAGAAATCCGGTCTGGCCATGGAGAGAGGTTTAATCCAGGTGGATCAGGAGACCCAGGCGACGAACAAGTCCCATATTTACGCAGGCGGCGATGCCACCACAGGACCGGCCACTGTGATCCAGGCGGTCCGTTCCGGCAGAAACGCGGCGGAGGCGATTAATAAAAAATATGGAGTGACCCTTCCGAAACATCAGGAGGAGAGATTCCTTCATTTTGATAAAGACGGCGTGACGGAGAAACACGCAGTTCACGACAGAGAGCTTTCCGCAGATCAGAGAGCTCTGGACAAAGAGGACAGCTTCACTCTGGATGCCGCTGAGGCGGTAAAAGAGGCGGGACGGTGCATGAACTGCGGCTGCTACTCTGTGAATGCGTCGGATATTTCGCCGGTGCTGATCCTTCTGGACGGAGATATCATCACCACGAAGAAGACCATCAAGGCGAGAGATTTCTTCACCGCTCATCTGCGGGCCACGGATATGCTGGATCAGGATGAACTGGTGACGGCCGTTCGGTTTAAAGCTCCGGAGGGAATGATTTCCTATTATGATAAATTCCGTGTCCGGGAAGCGGTGGACTTTGCCATTGTCAGCCTGGCTTACTGCGCGAAAGTGGAGGATGGAGTCATCCGCTCCGTAAAGACAGTGCTGGGAGGTGTGGCGCCGGTTCCCATGACCAGGGAGAAGATGGACAGCTTCCTGACTGGAAAGAAGCCGGATGAAAAGCTGGCGGAGGAAGCGGCGGAGATGGCTGTGGAGGGAACTCAGGCCATGAGCCATAATGCCTACAAGATTCAGGAAGTGCGCGCTCTGGTGAAGCGGATGGTAATGAGCCTGGCCGAGGCACGCTGACAGTAAAAAAAGAAAGAAATTGTCCGGGACAGCGGAAAAACCGTCCCGGACAGTTTCCAAAATGTTTTGAGGGGACATGGACAGACCGGGCGGAGCAGGATTTTTGCTGCAAATAATGTTAAAAAAATAACAATTATAGAAAAGCCCGACGATAAAAGTGACAGGGAGGATTCATGAGGAGTGTAATCGACGCCGTGAGACGGATACGGGTTTCGTTTCAGGAGAACGGGACAGGGCGGGAGAGCTGGCTGCTGTTTGACAGCCAGGGTACACTCGTGAAGTCAGAGGGAGAAGCGCTGGGGCGGTCGGGGCTGATGGAGGCGCTGGCAGCCAGAGCGAAGGCATGTCCGAAAATATCAGGAAAAGAACAGTGGGAGATCCAGTGGGAGGAGAAGGAGCTTTCCCTCTCCGTCTGCCGGTATATCCACATGACATTGGGGGAGTTTTTTAACATCCGCGCAGACCTTTCTCCGGAGAGGGAGGCCCTGGCTGACTGCGGGCAGGGAAGAAGGCTCACTTATGGGGAGCTGAAGGAGGAGAGCGATGCTCTGGCTCTGTCGCTGATAAGGCTTGGGGTGCAGCGGGGAGACAAGATTGCGGTGATCATGGACAACTGCTGGGAGAATGTGGTGACGAAAGAGGCCATTGAAAAGACCGGCGGCGTGATCGTAAATCTGAATATTCATGAAAAAGACGAAATGCTGGCCAGACTGCTGGAGGAGACAGATGTGAAGGCAGTGTTTATCCGTCAGGGAATCAAGGCCAGAGGGCATTTGGAAATGCTTTACGGGATGTGCCCGGAGCTGAGAAAACAGAAGCCGGATACGGTCTGCTGCCGGAAGTTTCCCCGTCTGAAGCTGATTATAGTGACAGAACCGGACCCGTCAGCAGGCTGCGCTTACCAGTTTCAGCGGCTTTTGGAAGCGGGCAGGTCCATGGACCGGGAGATATTGAAAAAAAGGATGAAAGAGATCTCTCCTTTTGATGATGCCACGATCATTCACACCTCCGGGACGACCGGAAAGCCGAAGGGAGTGGTGCTCTGCCATGCCCAGCTCATTGAGAGTGCCTGGAGCCATGTGGAGAAGATGGAGCTTACCTGTGAGGACCGCTTTTATATGAGTTCGCCCATGTTTCATTCACTGGGCTGCATCGGTTCAGTTATGTCCTCCATTGCGGCGGGGAATACTCTGGTGTTTGCCGGGGGAAAAGGATGCGAGGGACTGCTGGATACCCTTCAGGAAGAACAGTGCACGGTCTTAAGCGGAGTCCCCACCGTTTACTTCCGCCTTTTAGAGCAGGCGGAGCGGTCACCGGAAGGAGCCGGGGGACTCAGGCTCAGGCTCTGCGTCTCAGCGGGAGCGCCCTGCCCGTCCAGTGTGTACACGGGGCTGATGGAGAGACTGGGAGTAAAAAAGATCCTGACCATGTACGGGATGACAGAGGCAGGCCCCGGGATTTCCAGCTCCATGGCAGAGACTCCCGATCAGACCGCCGTTTTATCAGGCTGTGAACCCTGGCCGGGAGTGGAGATTAAGATCCGGGACCTGGAAACGGGAAGGGATCTGCCGGCCGGCACGGCGGGGGAGATCTGTGTGAGGAGCTTTGGAGTGATGAAGGAGTATTACAACAGCCCGGAGGAGACCAGGCGGGCGGTGGACAGCCAGGGCTGGCTGTTTACGGGAGATGTGGGATACCTTTCAGAGGAAGGAAAAATCTTTTTTCTGGGACGCTGCAAAGATCTGATCATCCACGGAGGGGAAAACATCAGTCCCAATGAGGTGGAAGAATTCCTGCGCCGCCATGAGGCTGTGGAAGATGCTGCCGTAGTGGGGATCCCGGACCTTCAGTACGGGGAAAATGTGTTCGCCTTTGTCCGCCTGAAACCGGGGCATGAGATCGGACAGGAAGAACTGATCCGCTGGTGCAGAGGAAAAATTGCCACTATAAAAATTCCGCAGATGATAGAATTTGTGGATGCTTTCCCGGTCAGCGCGTCGGGGAAAATTGACAAGCGGGAACTGAGAAAACGGGCCTGCGCTCTCTGCGGGACGTCAGAGAAGGCATAGAGAAAGGAAGTGGTTTATTATGGCAGAATTCATTACGATTAAAGAGGCTGCAGAGCTGATCCCTGATAAAGCAGTCATCGGATCTGCGGTGCAGGGGATGACTGGCTGGCCGGAGGAGATCGGCATTGCCATAGAAAAAAGATTTCTGGAGACGGGACATCCCTCATCCATCACTCATATTCACGGGGCGGGCCAGGGAGATTTCGGCCGGATGTCGCCGGATGGAAAGACCTGCCGGGGAGAATGCGTGCTGGCCCATGACGGGCTTCTGGCCTGCAGCATCCACGGTCATGTGGGCTGTTCCTTTAAGGTGACGCAGCAGATCGCGGAGAATAAGATTCTGGCTTACAACATTCCCCTGGGAGTGGTGGGACAGGTGTGGAGAGAAGTGGGACGAGGATTCCCCGGCCTTCTGACGAAGGTGGGGCTGGGGACATTTATGGATCCCCGCTATGACGGCGCCATGATCAACGAGAAGACTAAAAAAGAGGGGAAGCCCATTGTCAAATACATTCCCGATTTTGAGAGTGAGGAGTATCTGTTCTACACGCTGCCGAAGCTGGATGTGGCCCTTCTGAGGGCGACCACGGCAGACGAGGAGGGCAATCTGACCTATGAAAAAGAGTGCATGCCCTGCGAGCCCCTGGATCTGGTCATGGCGGCGAAGGCTTCAGGCGCCATTGTGATCGCTCAGGTGGAGCGGGTGGCCCAGGCCGGTTCTCTGGATCCCAGAGACGTAAAGATTCCGGGAATGCTGGTGGACTATGTCTGTGCGGCAGAGCATCCGGAAAATATCATGCAGACCCATATCACTCATTTTAATCCTGCTTTTACGGGAGAGATCAAAGTGCCGATCAAAAAGGATGAGGAGGAGATGCCTCTGGACCCGAAGAAAGTGTTTACCAGGCGGGCGGCCATGGAGATCCACCGGGGAGATAAATGCAATATGGGCATCGGAATGCCCGGCCTGATTCCCAAAGTGCTGATCGAAGAAGGAGTGGATTCCGAGGTGATGCTGATCTCAGAGTCCGGCCTGATCGGCGGCATCCCGGCGTCGGGAGGAGATTTCGGCGCCCACTACAATCCGGAGGCCATGCTGAATCAGACCGATCATTTCAGCTTCTTTGATCAGGGCGGCCTGGACGTGGCGTTTTTCGGCCTCAGTGAGGTGGACCGGGACGGAAATGTGAACACCACCAACCTGAACGGGAAAATTGCCGGGGTGGGCGGATTCCCCAACATTTCCGCCAACGCGAAGCATTCGGTGTTCGTGGGCTTTTTCACCGCCGGAGGCTTAAAATGCCATCTGGAGAACGGAAAGCTGGTGATTGACCAGGAAGGCCGTTTTGACAAATTTGTAAACAGCTGCCGGCAGCTTTCTTTTAACGCGGAACAGTCCCTGGCCAAGGGAAACAAGGTGACGTTCATCACGGAACGCTGCGTGATCGTCCGCACGAAAGAGGGAATGGTCCTCACAGAAATCGCTCCCGGCGTCGATTTAAAGACCCAGGTGCTGGATCACATCGGATTTGATCCCATCATTCCGGAAGGCGGACCGGTTCTCATGGATGAGAGGCTGTTTCAGGAGACCTGGGGACATCTGAGAGATACATTCTAACGGATTGGAGATCAGAAAAATGGGAGAACGACTGGAGTTTGAGCACTGTTTTGTCTGCGGGCCGAAAAATCCCGTGGGGCTGCACCTGGACATCCGCAGAGAGAATAAGCGGACCTGGTGCCGCTGGAAGGCGGGCCGTGACTATGTGGGTTATGACGGTATTCTTCACGGCGGAGTTCTGGCGGCGATTATGGACGACATGATGGCCCATGCCGCCTATTCCATCGGAAAAGATGTGGCGACGGCCCACATGGAAATTGATTTCAGAGCCCCGGCCTATGCAGGAGATCTGCTGGACTGTGAAGGCCATGTGACGGAGATGGGACAGGGCCGGGCCATCCGCCTGGAAGGAACCATCCGGCGGGGAGAGACGGTGATCGTTCAGGCCAGGAGCGTGATGGTGATCGTGGACTCTTCCTGGGGGAAAAGGCCATGAGGCCGGCGGGAGCGCTGATCCTGGCAGCGGGAATGTCTACCAGGATGAAGGGATTTAAGCCCCTTCTGGACTTCCATGGCAGGACGATGATCGGCCAGGTGATTCATAACTTTCAGAAGGCCGGAGCCGCTCCCATTATCCTTGTGCTGGGGTATCGGGGAGACGACATCAAAGACAGCCTGGCGGGGGAACCGGTGATTTTTGTGAGAAATGAAAATTATGCCTCCTCCCAGATGTTTGATTCCGTGAAGATCGGACTCCGGAAAGCGGCCGGGGTATGTGACCGCGTTCTGATCGCTCCCTGTGACGCTCCCCTGATCCGGCCGGAAGTGATCCGGCGCGTCATGGAGTCTGAGTATCTGATGGCCCGGCCTTCTTTTCAGGGAAGGCCGGGCCATCCCGTTCTTCTCTCCTGCAGTCTGACAGAACAGATCTGCGGATACCGGGGAGAACGGGGACTTCGTGGAGCGATGGAAAGTCTGGGCATTCCCATGGAAACGATACAGGCCGACGGTCCCGGAATCTATCTGGATGCAGATACGCCGGAAGAGTATCTGGCTTTAAAAAATCTGGAAAATCAATTTACAAACCGGCGGAAAAGAGATATAGTTTATTCAGAACGTTATTAAAATAAAAGAATAACGAGGAGGGGCTGAAGATGAAGCTGATAAAAACAGAGGACGCGGTGGGAACCGTGCTCTGCCATGATATTACCCAGATCATAAAAGGCGTGACGAAAGACGCAGTATTCCGGAAGGGACATGTGGTCACTCCGGAGGACATTCCCGTGCTTTTAAGCGTGGGAAAAGAATGGCTGTATGTGTGGGAGAAAGAGGAGGGAATGCTTCACGAAAATGAGGCGGCGGAAATCCTCTGTTCCATGTGCAGGGGAGACCATATGAACCGGTCTGAGGCAAAGGAGGGAAAAATTGAGCTGACAGCTGCCTGCGACGGACTGCTCAAGGTCCATGACGGTGCCTTAAAGGCGGTCAACGGCTTCGGGCAGATGATGATCGCCACCCGTCACGGCAATTTCCCGGTGAAGAAGGGAGATAAGCTGGCGGGAACCAGAATCATTCCCCTGGTGATTGAGGAGGAGAAGATGGAGGCGGCCAGGAAAAAGGCCATGGAACTCACCGGCGGAAAGCCGATCCTGGAGATCCTTCCCTTTGTCCCCAAAAAAGTGGGAATTGTAACCACGGGAAATGAGGTGTGGGCCGGCCGGATTCAGGATACGTTTACGCCGGTGATCCTGGAAAAACTGGCGGAGTTTGACGCCGAGGTGATCAGCCATGTGACGCTGAACGATGACGATAAAAAGGTGACTGCCGCCATTCTGGAGATGCTGAATCAGGGGGCAGATGTGGTTATCTGTACCGGAGGCATGAGCGTGGATCCGGATGACCGGACTCCTCTGGCCATAAAAAACACAGGCAGCCGGATCGTCTCCTACGGGGCGCCGGTCCTGCCGGGAGCCATGTTTCTTCTGGCATATTACGGGGAGGGAAGAGAGGACGGACACCCGGCTGCGGTCATGGGCCTGCCCGGCTGCGTCATGTATTCCAAGAGAACCATCTTTGATCTGATTCTGCCACGGATCATGGCAGACGATCCGGTGACGGAGGAAGAGCTGGCTGCCCTGGGCCAGGGAGGTCTGTGCCTGAACTGCCCGGAGTGCACCTTCCCCAACTGCGGCTTCGGAAAAGGCCGGTAAGGAGGCAGAATATGGAATTTACTCATTTTGACGAAGATGGAAATGCCGTCATGGTGGATGTGGGCGGCAAGGAAGAGACGAAGCGGGAGGCCACTGCCAGAGGAGTGATCTACATGAGTCCCCAGTGCCTGGATATGGTGATGCACAGGACTATGGCAAAGGGAGACGTGCTGGGAGTGGCCAGAGTGGCCGGGATCATGGGGGCGAAGAGGACTTCCGAGCTGATTCCCCTCTGCCATGTGCTGAACCTGACCCGGCTGACGGTGGATTTTCGGATTCTGGAGGAGGAAAGCGGGATTGAAGCTATCTGCACAGCGAAAACCACCGGAAGGACCGGTGTGGAGATGGAAGCTCTCACCGGCGTTTCCACAGCCCTTCTGACCATCTATGACATGTGCAAGGCGGTGGACCGGGCCATGGAGATCAGCGGCATCCATCTGGAACACAAATCCGGCGGCCGCAGCGGAGACTTTTATAATCCCGGGAGAGGACAGGGAGCGGCGCAATGAAAGACGGCACGGGAAGAATCATTGACTACATGAGGATCTCCATCACTGACCGGTGCAATCTGCGGTGCAGATACTGCATGCCTGACGGGATTCAGTGCCTTCCCAGGAGAGAGATCCTGACTCTGGAGGAGATGGAGATGACGGCGGTCTGCGCCGCCAGACTGGGGATCCGCCATATCAAGATTACCGGAGGAGAGCCTCTGGTGAGAAAGGACTGCTGTGATCTGGCAAAAAGGATCCGGCAGATCCCCGGCATTGAGACGGTGACGATCACCACCAACGGGATCCTGCTGGCGGAAAATCTGGACCGTCTGGAGGAGGCCGGAATCGGCGGCGTCAACATCAGCCTGGACACTCTGGATCCGGACCGGTACCGGGAGCTTACCGGCGGAGGAGAGATCAGCCGAGTGCTGGAGGGGCTGGATTTGGCGGCAGCTTCCCATATTCCGGTAAAGATCAACGCCGTATCTCTGGATCTGGGAGAGCAGAACTGGAAGGATCTGCTGGAGCTGGGAAGGGAGCGGCCGGTGGATGTGAGATTTATCGAGATGATGCCCATCGGCTACGGGAAAAATTTTCCGTCCCTGGATCACCGGGTTCTGCTGAAGCAGATGGAAGCCTGTTATCCCGGCATGGAGAAGGACAGCAGAAGGCACGGCTTCGGGCCGGCAGTTTACTATAAAATCCCTGGTTTTAAAGGCA
>DWWL01000036.1 GCA_019119775.1 Candidatus Lachnoclostridium pullistercoris
ATTATGCATTTTTCTGAGTTTTCCCCGTTTATTTCCATAAACTGACTCAAAAAACTGAACTGCTGTTGTGATAATAAAAGGCGCATCCCAATTTTCCACAGCACTTTTGGCAGCTTCTCTGTAATCTTCACTTCCATTTTCCTGATCTTCATAAGAAAATGTAGACTGATGGCGAAGAATCTCCATGCTCCCGCCAAATAAACTTTCAAATACTTCTGCTGTTTGTTCAATGATACTGTTATATGGAATTATATAGATAATTCTCTTTTTATCCTTTAAAACCGCTCTTTCCAGAGCAATCTTCACACTGGCCAAAGTTTTTCCGCTTCCCGTGGGCATATTCAGCAGATAAATTTCCCCATCTTCTCTGCTTTTCTCAAATGCCTGATTCTGCAGCAAAGATCTCGTCTTCTGAAGTTCCGTCACGCAAGTAAACGAAGACAGTCTTTCGTTTGCTTTCTCCAGACAAGTTTTAAAATCCGCTTTTAACTTTCTGGAAAGCTCTCCCGTCCGGCAGAAATCAGCAGTATCTTTAGAATCTGCATCCACCAGGCAAGAAAAAGCATATCTCGTAAAAAAAGCAAACTTATCGATCAGCTGATCCATCTTATTATCACAGTCTGCGACCAAACGCCGCAGCCATTCCTTTTCGTTTATCTCAGGGATTGACAGTTCTTTTTCATATATACTAAAATCTTCAAACTGCCTTTTCATCCTCCCATATAAAGTAGTCATGCTGTCGTCATCATTTGGAAAGCCACCGTCCGGAATCCCTGAGTGATGCCCAGCAATACAATACTCCATCATCAGAGCTAACACCGGATTTGAAAAATACTTTTTTGCCGCTAAAGCTCCACAGACGGAATGTTCCACTCTGATATTTTCTCCGTTAATCCTCCGTACAAAGGATCTCTGATATTTTCCAACATCGTGAAGCAGTCCAACCACATACATAAACTCCTTCCATTCTGGAACTGCATAACCGCGGCATAGCTCTGCAGTATGTTCACTGTGTTCTTTCACTGTCTGAATTTCATTTGAAAAATCATTTATATGTGCAATGTACTGTATTTTCAATCCCTTCTCTCAACAATAATCTTCATGAAACGACCTGACTTTTTGTGAAATATAGCTTAATAATATCATACTTTTCCCGAAATAGTAAGCAATATTTTCTGATTTTTTCAAATTTTGGAGCTATTTTCTGATTTTTCATTTTTTCCCCTCCATCCTCATCCTCTTCCCCACCCACACTCCGTGGGAATCAGTCCGGTGGCCGATCTGCCCTGTTTTCGCCACGGGCAGGCTGTCCCCCGTGTACTCCAGTACCAGCTCCTCGATCCCGGGAGCGGAGCCGCTCTCCTCCATGGCGAGAAAAGTTCCCAGAAGGATCCCGCTCACCTTTTCAAACACTCCCATGAGCTTTAACTGGGCCAGGTAGGCGGCCATCTGGGGGGCCTGGCCGCCGGCGGCCTCCAAAAGAAGGATTTTTCCATTCATGTCCGGCCAGAATTCCGTCCCCGCCAGCTTTAACAGGCACCTCACGTTCCCTCCGGCCACCTCGCCTTCCATAAAATTTCCCCGCAGAAATTTCCAGGAGAAGCTAAAAAGCGGCTCCGAAACGCCGGCCAGATAATCCCGAAATGCCCGGCGCTGCCAGCCGCCGTCCTCCGCCAGCAGATTTCTCACCTGGTAGAGGACCGAGGGTCGGCCGGTTTTTGCGTAAATCCCGTTTATGATCGTGGTCAGATCGCTGTAGCCCCAGAAGACGGCCCGGCTGCGCCCGATCGCGGAAAAATCCAGGTACGGCAGGATCCCGTTGGCCACATCTCCCCCGGACACGTCAAAAATCATCTCTGTCTCCGGATCGCGGTAGCAGTCCATCAGCTCCTTCGCCCGCTCTTTCGGCGTTCCGGAAAAAACAGTGCCGTTCTTCCCGTAGAGACGGCCGGAAACCTTTACCTCCAGCCCGCAGTCCGTCAGAAAATCTGTCAGTTTTTCAATCTGCTCCCGGCATCTCTCAGACAAGGCGTTGGAGCAGGCCACAACGGCAGCCCTGCGGCGGGCAGCGCCCCCGGCTTTCTGTTTTCTCCCATTTTCTTCACTGCTGTTCATACATCTGTCTCCTCCCTCATGTATTTTAAGTCCATTATACGGTCAAAAACCGTATTTACAATCTCCCGTTCTCCAAACTATAATAAAAAGGCAACAGTTCAGACGTCGGGTAAACTGTTACATAAAAAAGACTAAAAACCATTCTTCGCCTGTGCAAAAAAGGAGATCATCATGCTGATCAGGGACAGACTGAGCCAGTGCGCGCTGTCGGACGGTGAGCGCGCCGTGGCCGAATACATCTTAAAACAGGGAACGGCCATCCGCGCCATGACCATCAAGGAGATTGCGGACGCGTCCTTTTCCTCGCCTTCCACGCTGCTGAGGATCGCGCATAAAATGGATTTTCAGGGATGGATTGAACTAAAAGAAGCGTATTTAAGAGAAGAAGAATATCTGAACGCTCATTTTTCCGGCATAGACGCGAACCTTCCTTTTCAGAAAAAAGATTCCGCGATGACCATTGCCGCAAAGATCGCCGCGCTGAAAAAAGAAGCCATTGACGACACCCTGTCTCTGATCACAGACAGGCAGTTAAACGCCGCTGCCGCCATGCTAGAGAAAGCCTCCTCCATCGGCATCTATGCCTCCGGAGAAAATCTGGTCATCTGCCGGGATTTTCAGCTGAACATGACGAAAATCGGGAGAAAGGTAACGCTGTGCGGACTTCAGGGCGAGATCGCCTACATGGCTTACCAGGCGGAGCCGTCCTCCTGCGCTCTCATCATCTCCTACTCCGGGGAAACTCCCATCCCCATTCAGGCCGCAAAGATTCTGAAAAAGCACCAGGTTCCCATCGTCCTCATTACCAGTCTCGGGGACAACTCTCTGACGCGGATCGCGGACTGTACCCTGCGCCTCTGCACCAGAGAAAAACTTTACTCCAAGATCGCCCCTTTTTCCTCGGACATTTCCGCAGAATATCTGCTGGACGTGCTGTACTCCTGCATTTTCTCTGCCGATTACGATGAGAATCTGCGCCGGAAAATCCAGTCCGCCAGGGAGATCGAGCATTCCGTGCGCAAAAGCACCGTCGAGGGCATCCGCGAGGACCTGTAAAAGCGCAAACGTGAAAAACGAGGCGCCGCTCTATTTCAGCCTTTTTTTCATAAAGTGGCTGAAGCAGATCTTATTGCCCAGCGTCACCGCCAGGTCTGTCACCGGCTCCGCCAGAGCCACTCCCAGCACTCCCCAGGGAAAAACGACCGGCAGAAGGTACAGAAGCGGGATCATAAGCACGATCTTTCTCAAAAACGCAAAGAGAAACGTCAGTCTTCCTTCTCCCAAAGCCGTATATGTCTGCTGATACAGCATGTAGGCTCCGATAAAAAAGCTGCCGGAAATGTAGACCCGGAGCATGGGCGCGCCCATTGCCACCAGATCCGGATCCGAGTTAAACAGGCTGATAAAAGCAGCGGGAAATAAAAGCATCAGCGCCGTTCCGCAGAAGGATACAAAAATACAGGCGGAAGCCGCGTATTTCATCGTCTCCCTCACCCGCCCATAATTTCCCGCGCCGAAATTGTAGCTGACGATGGGCTGGGATCCCTGGGCGATTCCCGTCAGGGGAAGGTTGATAAACTGAAACAGGGAAAACAGGATGGTCATGGCGCTGACCGCCAAATCTCCCCCGTACTTTAACATCTGCATGTTAAAACAGATCTGCATCACCCCTTCTGACACAGGCATAAAAAACGGCGACGCGCCAAGAGCCAGGATCTTTGCAAACGTTCCTTTTCTCAGCTTCAGATCTTTCAGGTGAAGCCTAAGCCCCGTTCTTTTCCCGGTGAGGAACCTGAGGACAAACAGGCAGGACACCAGCTGAGACAGCACGGTGGCCAGAGCCGCTCCCCGGATCCCCATATCAATCTGAAACATGAGAACCGGATCCAGCACCACATTTAACACCGCCCCCAACATGGTCGCGGCCATCGCCGTCTTCGCGAAGCCCTGGGTCGTGATAAAATAATTCATGCCGACTGTGATCTGAACAAACAGCGTCCCGTACAGATAAATCGTCAGATAATCCTTCGCGTAAGGCAGCGTATTTTCACTGGCTCCGAAGAGAACCAGAATCGGCTCCGCGAAAATGAGGACCGTCACCATCACTGCCGCGGAAAACAGGATCAGCCCCATAAAACTGTTTCCCATAAATTGTTCTGCTTCTCTCCGGTCCTCTTTTCCCAGGCTGATCGCCGCCAGGGGCGCGCCTCCCTGTCCGAACAGGGCGGAAATGCCCGTCAGCATCATGGTGATCGGCACGCACAGTCCGATGCCGGCCATCGCCATCGTGCCGTTCTCCATCCTTCCTATATAAAAGCGGTCCACCGTGCTGTAGAGCAGGGTGACGATCTGCGCGCAGATAGCCGGGATCGCCAGCTCCACCAAAAGTTTTCCCGTTCTCTCCCTCTTCAGCCGTTCTTCCTTCATGATCGCCGTCATCTCCTCAAATTTATTTCCGCGGGCGGCCTGCCGGCGGAAATGTCTGCGTATCCATCCGACGGCAGTCTGCCTTATATTGTGATCTATCTTAACCTCAGGAATCTGCCCTTTCAATCCTCCCGATCCAATTTGGAATGAAATTCGCAAATTTCCCGTTTATTTCGGCAGTTTTTGTAAATCAAATACTCCGCAGCCTGCTGCGGAGTATTTGATCCCTGCGGCGGAGAGCCGGACGGCCGCGTGAGTGCGCCCGCCCGGCTCTCCGCCCGCGGAAATAAAATTTTCAGATCCCGGTTATTCCAGCGTGTCCGCTGCCTCCTTTAAAAGCTGTATCACCGGCAGATGCTGGGGACAGACGCTCTCGCACTGGCCGCAGCCGATGCAGGCGCTGGCCATGCCGGAGCCGGCTTTCACCAGATTTCTGTAAAACATTCCCGGCCGGCTGTCACCGGGATACAGCCTTTTGGTGTTCACCGCCCGGAAAATGTCGGGAATCCGGATGGACATGGGACAGCCGTCGCAGCAGTAGCGGCAGGAGGTGCACTGAATTAACGGCTTGTCCTGCATCTTTTTCACCACCGCCTGGATCACCTGCTTCTCCTCTTCTGACAGCGGCTCAAAATGGCGGAAGGTGTTCAGGTTGTCTTCCATCTGCTCCTCGCTGGACATACCGCTTAATATGGTCATCACTCCGTCCAGAGAGCCCACAAACCGGAGAGCCCAGGACGCCGGGGAAGCTCCCGGGCGCGTTTTCGTCAGCAGCTCCTCCAGCTCCGGCTGAAGATTTGCCAGCATTCCCCCCTTCACTGGCTCCATGACGATCATGGGAATGCCTCTCCTGTGAAGGATCTCGTACAGCCGTCCAGACTGCACCACCGGATTGTTCCAGTCCGCGTAATTTAACTGGATCTGCACAAATTCCACCTCCGGGTGCCGGTCCAGCACCTGTTCCAAAAGCTCCGGCGTGCCGTGGTAGGAAAATCCAAAGTGTCTGATCTTTCCCTGCTCTTTTTTCTCCATCGCCCAGCGGAAACAGTCGTATTTTTCATAGATATCGTAATTTTTTCCGTCTTCCAGGCTGTGAAGCAGGTAAAAATCGAAATATTCCACCCCACATCTCTCCAGCTGCTCACCGAAAATCCGATCCCGATCCTCCGGCCCGTTCATGGCCCAGGCCGGCAGCTTCGTCGCCAGATAAAAACTTTCTCTCGGATACCGGTCCGCCAGCGCTTCTTTGACCGCCCGCTCGGAATTTCCTCCGTGGTACACGTAAGCAGTGTCAAAATAGTTGAAGCCGCTCTTCATATAAGCGTCCGCCATACGTTTTACCGCATCCATGTCCACCTCTCCCTCATTCTGAGGAAGGCGCATCAGCCCAAATCCCAGTTTCGGCATTTTTTCTGCCTGAATTCTCTCATTCTTCACCTTTTAAACCTCCTCTGTGTCGTCTTCCAGTGTCCGGATCACCTTCGCCGGGACTCCCGCCGCCACGCAGTTGTCCGGTATATCTTTTGTGACCACCGCCCCGGCTCCGATCACCACATTATTTCCGATGGTCACTCCGGGCAGAATGGTGCAGTTTCCTCCGATCCACACATCCCGGCCGATGGTCACCGGCTTCGCCTGGCCGATGTGCTGCCGTCTCTTCCGGGGCGAAAGGGGATGGTTCACTGTGGTGATCATGGTGCCGGGGCCGATCATCACATAATCCCCGATCCGCACCGGCGCGATATCCAGAATCGTCACATTATAATTGGCCAGGAAATTTTCTCCCACATGAATGTTCTTTCCGTTGTCGCAGTTAAACTGCGGGAGCACTGCCGGATTGCTACCTGCCGATCCAAAGAGCTCCCGTATTGCCTTCTCTCTGGCTTCTCCGTCTGTCACAGGAATCCCATTCAGCTTTTCACATCCCCGGATCGCGTGAAGCTTTCTGCCGTCCACCTCTTCATCCCAGAAATCGTATTCCAGGCCCGCATCCAGTTTTTCTGCTTCTGTCATGGTCTGTCTCCTCTCTTTCTTCTTCGCTCAAAGCAGCCGTCCTCTCTTCTCCATCTGCCGAAAATCATCCTAGGATCCGGAGAAGTTCTTTCTCTGCCGCTCCCGGCAGAAGGCCGCGAAGACGTGTCAGGATCCGCTCCCCCGACTCCGCCGGCGTTCTGGCGTATACACTTTTCGCAAACTCTCTGCCCCAGTGCCGCTCCGGAACGGCATACCGGGCCAGTCCCCAGCCATACGCCCGTCCATTTTTATCTCTGGCATACTCAAAATCAATTGTTGTCACATATCCCTGCATCTGCAGACGGGTGACTGCGGCATCAAATTCACTTCGGCTCCGGATCCCCGCCAGTCTTCTCCATTCTCTGGAAATCAGAGAATCATATTCTGCCAGCACATCATACACCAGCTTATCCTGTCTCCTCACCAGTCCTTCGTCATATCTGGCGTCAAAATCATATCCATCCCGGCGGTAATTGGCAAAATCCGGAAACCATTCTCTGCTTACAAATCCCGCTTTCCCATGAAAAAACTTTCCGTAGGCGCAGCCTGTCTCCCGGATCACCGGCCCTTTCCACTCCCATGGGCCGTCCACGCCGTCCGCAAACCACAGCTGAGGCGGCGTGTGCTCTTCCACAGAAAAACCGGGAATACGGTTTTTTAGCAGGGGCAGAAATCCCCATGCCTCCACAAGCTCCGCCAGATCTTCTTCTGTCCTGATTAACAGTCCTTTCTCCAGCTTTTCTTTTTCTCCCATCACAGCTCACGCCCCAGTCTCCGGACAGCCTCCAGCTTATCTTCCGGAATTTTTTTGCAGTCGCAGGCGGCTGGCACCAGCACCTCGCCTCCGTTTTTTACCTCGTCCAGACAGCAGAGATATTCCTCAAATCCCGCTGCCGCCGTGTCAAACGCCCGGATATCCTGATCGGAGCAGGCCGCGATAAAAGCCGCCTTCTGAAATCCCGCACATCCACAGATGGGATAGGTGCGGTCCAGAAGAACTTTCATCTGACCGGACATATTATAAAAATAGATGGGGGACGCGAAAACCACGGCGTCAGCCGCCTGCATGGCCTCCAAAATGACCTTCATATCGTCCTGCTGGATACATTCTCCGCTCTCACGGCAGGAATCGCAGCCGGTACAGGGATGAATATTCCAGTCGTTTACATTCAGGCGCTCCGCCTGTTTCCCGTTCTTCCTGATCTCCTCCTCCAGGACATCACACAGGCGTTCCATACTGCCTCCCCGGCGGGGAGAAGTGGAAATAATCAGAATCTTTTCACTCATTTTAACTTCCTTCTTTCCGAATCCTTTTCTTGCGCGCCGTTCTTTTTCCAGCTATAATAATCTGGTAAACATAAAGATTTCCAACCATGGTTTCACATAAAAACAGGAGGCGCCATGCTGATTCAGGAACGGCTTGAGCGCTGCGATCTGTCCAACAGCGAACGGACCGTAGCCGACTTTATTTTAAAAGAGCAGCAAAATATACAGAAAATGACCACCAGGGAAATCGCCCAGGCAGCTTATTCTTCCCCATCTACCCTGGTTCGCATCGCCCACAAGATGGGTTTCCGGGGATGGAATGAGTTAAAAGAAGCCCTTCTGGAGGAAGAAGCTTATCTCCAGACCCATTTTAACGGTATTGACGCCAATTTTCCCTTTAAGAGAAGCGATTCCATCATGTCCGTGGCTGCAAAAATCGCCGCCCTGAAAAAGGAATCCATAGAAGACACTCTGTCTCTTATCACCGGCGACGATCTTCAAAAGGCTGTATCCATACTGAATCAGGCTTCCTCCATCGGGATTTATGCCGTCAGCAACAACCTGCTAATCTGCCGGGAATTCCAGCACAACATGAACCGGATCCAAAAACGCGTGGATGTCTGCAGCATCCAGGGGGAGGTCGCCTACACGGCTTTTCTGGCTGATCCCGGCTCATGCGCGCTGATCATCTCCTATTCAGGAGAGACGCCGATCCTGGTTCAGGCGGCAAAATTTCTGAAACGCCATCAGATTCCCATCGTTTTAATCACCAATATCGGTGAAAACAGCCTGCGTCCCATGGCGGACTGTATCCTGCGCATCTGCACCAGGGAAAAGCTTTACTCAAAAATTGCTACTTTCTCCACCGACGCTTCCATCGAATATCTTCTGGATGTGCTGTATTCCTGCATCTTCCGTCTCCGCTACGAGGAGAATGTGCAGTTAAAAATCCGTTCCGCCCAGGAGATTGAGCATGGGAGACGGCGCTCCACCGTGGACATTATCCGGGAGGACGGAGGCCGTTCCGCGCTTTAGCTTAAATTTTTCTTCATGAACCTTGTAAAATAAATCCGGTTGCACAGCGTTGTGACCAGGTCCGATACCGGCTCAGCCATGGCTACCGCAAACACTCCCCACGGGAAAATAGTCGGAAGGATATATAACAGCGGGATCAGCAGGATCACTTTCCGGAAAAACGCGAAGAAAAACGACGCTTTTCCCTCACCCAGAGACGTATAGGTCTGCTGATACAGCGTGTTGGCCCCAATGAAGAAACATCCTGCGATATACACCCGAAGCATCCTCGATCCCAGCTCTACCAGCTCCGGATCTGTGTTGAACAGCCGGATAAAGAAAGAGGGAAATAACAGCATCAGAATTGTTCCGCAGAGGGAGAAGGCGGTGCAGGCAGCCAGCGCATATCTCAGCGTCTGGCGTACCCGTCCGTAATCCTTCGCCCCATAATTAAAGCTGACAATGGGCTGTGAACCCTGGGCGATTCCGGTCAGAGGCAGATTGATAAACTGAAACATGGAAAACAGGATCGTCAGAGCGCTGACCGCCAGATCTCCGCCGAATTTCAGCATCTGGGTGTTAAAACATATCTGCATGACCCCTTCAGAGGTGGACATGAAGAAGGGCGATGCCCCCAGCACCAGGATCTTCTGAAAAACAGCCTTTTTCAGGCGCATGGCCTTGACCCGCAGCCGGATCTGCGTCCGTTTTCCTAACAGAAACCAGAGCACGAACAGGCAGGATACCATCTGGGAAAGCACAGTTGCCAGAGCCGCTCCGGCAATGCCCATCTGAAACGTAAACATGAAAATCGGATCCAGTATCACATTCAGCCCGGCTCCCAGCATGGTAGTCACCATGGCAGTCTTTGCAAATCCCTGGGTGGTGATAAAATAATTCATCCCCACCGTGATCTGCACAAACAGAGTTCCGCACAGATAAATGCCCAGATAATCCGCCGCGTAGGGCAGAGTATTTTCACTGGCGCCGAACATTATCAGCATCGGCTCCAGGAAAATCAGTCCCACCGCCATGACGGCAAGAGAAAACAGAATCAGCCCCATAAAGCTGTTTCCAAGGAAGGTTTCCGCTCCTTCCTGATCTTTTCCGCCCAGACTGATTGCCGCTAACGGCGCGCCTCCTCTTCCGAACATGGAGGAAATACCGGACAGCACCATTGTGATCGGCACGCAGAGGCCGATTCCCGCCATCGCTATCGTTCCGTTTTCCATTCTTCCAATGTAGAAGCGGTCCACCGTGTTGTAAAGCAGGGTAACGATTTGAGCGCAGATCGCTGGAAGGGCCAGTTCAATCAGCAGTTTTCTGGGATTTTCCGTCCTCAGCCGCTCATCCTTCATCTTCATCACCTCATATCTTTCAATTTTCGGTTTTATCATACACCAGATTTTTCTGCCCCTTCAAGTTCCCGCGGTCAGTTTAGAAAGCTGTTTACAAAATATCTTATCAAAGGTTTCTCTCCCATAAACAGAATTTCAAACCGGCCTACAATTCCTCTCCGTTGGTACGGATTACGTTCTGATACCAGTAAAAGGATTTTTTTCTGGATCTGGCCAGTGTCCCGTGCCCCTCGTTATCCTTATCCACATAGATAAACCCATAACGTTTTTTCATCTCGCCGGTTCCAGCACTCACCAAATCAATACATCCCCACGTGGTATAACCCATGAGATCCACGCCATCCAGATCCACCGCGTCCCTCATGGCGGCGATATGGTCTCTCAGATACTCAATCCGATAGTCATCATCGATTGTTCCGTCCGCCTTCACCTCATCAACAGCTCCCATGCCGTTCTCCACCACATATAACGGCGTCTGATATCGGTCATACAGATTATCCAAAGCGATCCTCAGACCAATAGGATCGATCTGCCATCCCCAGTCCGTCACTTTCAGATAGGGATTTTTTCCTCCCCATGTCAGGTTGCCGGAAAGCTGCTCCACATCTTTTTCTCCTTCAATATTGGACTGATAATAGCTGAACGCTATAAAGTCCACCGTTCCATCCTTCAATATCGCCTCATCTCCCGGCTCCATCTGCGGCTCGCACCCCCACTTTTTCCACAGAGAGCGGCATACATTGGTGTATCTCCCCCGCACCTGCACGTCTCCGCAGTAATAAATGGGGATCATCTTATCTCTGGTGATCACCTGGTCCTCCGGCCGGCAGGTGGCTGCGTAGCGCAGCGGATAGATTAACATACAGCCAATCCGAAAATCGGGATTTATTTTCTTCGCCGCCTCCACTGTCAGCGCGCTGGCTAACAGCTGATGGTGCATGGCCTGCAGCTTGGTCTGATTTTCATTTTCTTTCTCGGCGAAAACCAGTCCGGCCTGATGCCAGGGCCGCCAGTGGGTCAGAAGGGCATTGATCTCATTAAAGGTAAGCCAGTATTTGACCTTGTCCTTATATCTCTCCATCACTGTCACTCCAAAGCGCACCGCGAAATCCACCAGTTTCCGGTTCCGCCAGGAACCGTATTTTTTTACCAGGTTCAGCGGCATTTCATAATGGTGAAGGGTAACTAACGGCTCAATCCCATATTTGTGAAGCTCGTCAAACACCCGGTCATAGAAGGCCAGTCCTTCCTCGTTCGGCTCTTCGTCGTCGCCGTTGGGAAAAATCCTCGTCCATGCAATACTCATACGGAAGGTCTTAAACCCCATCTCCGCAAACAGGGCAATATCTTCTTTATAACGGTGATAAAAATCGATTGCTTCATGGCTGGGATAGTAAACGCCGTCCAGAACCTCATCGTCGATGATTCTGGGAATTCCGTCGGCGGCTCCCCGCTCCACATCTATAATGCTGACGCCCTTGCCGCCTTCCTGCCATCCGCCTTCACACTGGTTGGCGGCTGTAGCGCCGCCCCAGAAAAAATCTTTTTTAAATCCCATAATTATGCCTCACTTTCTCCATTCTGCTCCGCCAGGTACGCCTCTCGGTCATACTTTTTAAAGAACGGGAAATAAATCAGGAATGATTCCACAATCACCACGATCTGCAGCAGGGCCATTCTCCATCCGCCTATGATAAATCCGCTGACCACCGCCGGAGTTGTCCATGGCACTGAAACATTCGTAAACAGCGGAAGAAAGCCGATCTTCTGAGCCAGATAGCAGGTCATGATGGAACAGAGAGGCGTCAGTACAAACGGAATCAGCATTCCCGGATTATAAGCCACTGGGAAACCGAACATAACCGGTTCGTTGATATTAAACACCGTCGCCGGAAGAGCGATTTTTCCCAGAGATTTATACCGGGCGGACCTTGCCGCAAACACCATGGCCAACACCAGACCGACGGTGACGCCGCTTCCGGTCATCTGCATAAACTGCCGGTTATACTGAGAGGTGACAAGATAAGCTCCGTTTGCCACCGTCACTGCCAGTCCCGCGTCAGCTATCGCCTGATTTGCCACGGAATTGGCGTTTAAGAACGGATTAAACATGGATCCGATCACTGAACTGTGGATTCCGAAGAACCACACGAAATTCATCAGAAGGCTCATGACAATGATTCCTCCCAGAGATCCAGTGGCCGCCTGAAGAGGGGTCTGAATGATCTCATAGATCAGTTCGGCAAAGGAGACATCCGCCAAAGTTCTCGCTCCTACACAGATCCCAAAAGCCAGAATGATGCAGGCGCCCCCGGGAATCAGGGCTACAAAGGAACCAGCCACATTGGCCGGCACTGACTCCGGCAGATGGATCACGATATTTTTCTTCATGATCTTGCAGTAGAGCCAACTCATGACAATAGCCACCACAATGGCCGTGCAGGTGCCGTTTCCGCCGATCCAGGACTTCGGGATCGCGTCCTGAATCATCACCCCATCCCCGTTTGACACAAATCCTGGGATCAGAATAAGAAAACAGGACAGGGCGATGGAAGCGCAGGCCATCGGCTCCACCTCTTTCACTTTCGCGTACTCATAGGCGATAAAACCTACCATCAGAAGCCCCAGCATATCTGAGGTGGCATACTGTACCTGAGAAATAGGGACTTTCCAGTCCGGTCCAAACCAGCCGGCCATCATATCGCTCCATCCGGCAATGGGGAAATTTCCCAGAAGGATGAAAGTACTTCCCACAATGGTAAAGGGCATCAGCCGCACCATACCGTTTTTCAAAGCCGTCATCATCGGCAGGGAAAAGAAACCATTTACCTTTTCCACCCACGTCATTGTTCTATCGTTCATCTTGCTACCCCCGTTTCTGTATTTTCCTTTCAGGCTTCCGGCACCAATCTACCTCAGCCCTTTCATCCCTTTCTCCATGATTCCAATCTGAGTGATCGTCTCTATGGGCTTTACCAGCTGCTCTTTTCCGTTCATCACCGTCTCATAGAGCGCGTCGTAAAAACGCCCGTAATCCCCCGTCACCGTCGGCACTTTCTCCTCATGATATCTCCCGTTTTCATCCATGTAGATCATCGTGCCGTACTCCGACGGCTTATCTTCTCCGAACCCTGGCTGGCCCGGCATGTAAAACATTTTCAGATGCTCCTCCTGCTTGTCCTTCACTTCCTTCACAAACATTCCCTTCATGCCGTAAACTGTAAATGCCGGGCGGGTTTTTACACGGAAATAGCTGGACTTCACCGTGGCTTTCAGCCGGGTGCCGTAAAACAGGTCCACATCAAAATAATCGTTCATTCTGCCTTCGCCCAGAAGCTGCCTCACGTCGTACTGCACCCGGTCCGGCACGCCGAAGTAGGAGATCACCTGGTCTAAGGTATGGCAGGCATGTCCGTAGAGAAAGCTGCGGAAGGGATCAAACGTTCTGTTTAAGGGCACTTCCGGCCGGTAGTAATCAAAACTGATCTCCACCTCCGTCACATCCCCGATCTTTCCGCTCTCAATCACCTTCTGGGCCGTGAGAAAATCGCTGTCAAATCTTCTGTTCTGATAACACTGCATCATCAGTCCCTTTTCCTTCGCCAGGGCAAACAGCTCCTCCGCCTGCGCTTTCGTCTCCGTGAACGGTTTTTCCGATACACAGTTTTTTCCCGCCTCCAGCACACGCTTTGCCAGGGGATAGTGGGTTTCGTGGGGTGTGGAGAGAATCACCGCCTGGATTTCCTCATCCTTTAAAATATCGTCAATGTCCTCCACATACTCTACTCCCGGAATCTCTTTCCAGGTGTCTCTGCTGTGATCCGGGGTGTAAATCTTCTTAATGCGGATCTTGTCTGCCCTGGTCAGCACAAAGGGAATGTGATAGCGGTTCGCGCTCTTTCCGTTTCCAATGTAGGCAATCACCATCTGTCTGCTCATAAGCTCCTCCTTCTTATTATATAAGTGCAGATTTTTCTATAAATGTCCGGTCATCGGCCGTTTACTGAAAATCTGTGAAAATTCCGTTCTGCCGTCTTCCTTCCTCCAGGATCTCTTCCGCCGCCAGGCTGATCTCAAGCATCCGGTCGTGGCGCTCCCAGTCCTCCGTCTCCATTATTTTCTGAAACTCCATGAATTCATAATACAGACGGTGCTTTGCATGCTCCGTTCTGTATTCCCTCACAGTGCCGTCATTTAAGATCAGCTCAAAGCTGTCCATCTGGTTCACCGGCTTTGCGATCACAATGCAGCCGTCCGTTCCCTGAATTGTGCACCGGACAGGGGCTTTGCAGTCTTTCGCCCCTATGGATACCAGCTTAAATGTTCCGTAATCCATGGTCATAATGCCGCTGGTGTCAATGTCTCTCTCCACATTGGCCTCATAGCGGATCTTCTCCGGCCGTCCGAAAAGCCCCACCGCCGCGTGAATGTTGTAGACGTTAAGATCCATGAGAGCCCCGCCGGCCCGTTTCGGATCAAAGGCCGCCAGCACCTCTCCCCTTTTAAACGCATCGTACCGGGAAGAATACTGGCTGTAGTTGAAGCTGACGATCTTTATCGGCCCCAGATCCGGAAGATGTTCCTTCAGCTGTCCGAAAATGGGCAGATAGTGGATATTCATGGCCTCAAAGATCATCCGGCCATGTTCCCTCGCCGTCTCCATCAGATCCCTTAACTGGCGGGCATTGGAAGTAATGGGCTTCTCGATGATCACGTGTTTGCCGTGAAGAAGAGCTTTTTTTGCGAAATCGGCGTGGAGATGATTGGGCAGCGCCACGTAAATGGTGTCCACATTACTTTCCAGCAGTTCGTCATAATCCAGAAAATAACCGTCCAGACCGTGTTCCCGGCACATGCGGGCTGTCTCCTCCTCCGTCTCCTTCGTTCCCAGCACCACAGCCCTGGAAAAATCCAGCCGGTCAATGGTCTTCATCAGAGCTTTTACGATCATTCCTGTTCCCAGAATTCCTATTTTCATGCCGTTCCTCCTTCTCTTCTTTCAGCTCTTTTAATGCCTGCACCACCAGTTCATGGTCTTCATAGTGTACCAGGCCGGACACCGCCGCTGCTCCCTTCACCTCTCCCCCTATGATCAGAGGAAATGCGCCGCCGCAGACGGCAAATCGGGGATCCGTCTTCAGATTTTCATACTCATGGGTTCTCTCGTTGACCTCCCACAGATACATGGAGCTGTGGCCAAACCGTTCCACTGTGTTTTGTTTCCGGACCAGCCAGGAGTCATCCTTTTTTCCGTCCATGAGATACTGAAAAACGACGGTTCCGTCCACTGCGATCCGTATGCCGATACCTTTCTTAATTTCCCGCCCCGCTGTCATTTTCTTGTACAGCTTCAGAATCTTTATGGCCGTATCCCAGGCATCCCGGTGAGAAAATTCCTCAAACTGAAGCCATTTTTCCAGGGCGGCGCTCTCCGCCCCCCAGGACGGCCCGCCGGTCTGTTCTGTTTTTCCTGATTTTTCCAGTTTTCCTGATTTTTCTGTTTTTTCCGGTTTTTCTGACTTCTCTGTTTCTTCTGCCATCTCCTTTTTCTCCCCTCTCCGTTTTTTCTTCTGTTTTCAACCTATCACGTTCTCTGCTTCGCTTCAACTGATTGGACGGATACGAAAAAAAAAGTTCAGAATTTCCTCTTTTTCTGAGAAAATTTCTGAACTTTTTTCACAAAATTCTGCGGGCTGCTCCCCAGGCTTCGCAGACAATGTCCGCTGCATCTTCATCTTCACGGACAGCAGCCTTTTGCATCTCACTCTCCGATCTTTGCGAAAGCGATCCCGTAAATGCAGTTTAAAATGCAGCTGATGGCCGTCTGAGAGTAGTAGGTGGCCATTTTCCCGCCGTAGCTCTCGTAGGACTCTCTGGCAGGGAAGCGGATCACCGCGTCATAATCTGTCACCTTCTCCAGAGAAGAGATCAAAATCGTCCGGCAGCCCTTTCTGCGAAGCCCTGCGCAGAGGTTTCTCTTCAGCAGATTATGGCCGGAATAAGAAATGACCATCATCACATCCCGCCGGCCCGCGTTGCGGACATAAGCCCATTCCTCTCCATACTGGTTCACCACCACCGCCCGTTTATTCAGCTTGATCAGGCGGTTGGAGAAGGCGATGGCACTTATCATGGAATCTCCCACGGCGTGGATATAGATCGTGTCTGCCTCCACGATCCACCGGGCCGCCCGCTCCAGCTCTCTCACCGGCATGGACTCATAGCAGGTGCGGATCGTCTCCGTCATCAGATCAGAAATCTGCTTTACAATGTCCGACGCGCTGGCCTCCTTGTAAAACGGCCGGTCCATATTCACCGGGAGTTTCTCTCTCTGTCTTCTCTCAATATCCCGGACCAGCTGGATCCGGAATTCTTTATAGCCCTTCATCCCCATTTTCCGGCACATGCGGATGATCGCCGCGTTGGAAGAATAGGTGGCCGCCGCCAGCCCGGAAATGGTCATCACCCCGATCTCATCTTTATGCTCCAAAATGAAGGCGGCAATCTTTCGCTCCACATAGGTGAAATCCTCCGCCGCCTCCAGCTGTTCCAGCACAGTCATCTCAAATCCCCTCCCGCCGCTTATTTCAGGTAAGCCTGGATCAGGCGAAGGGTATTTTCCGCCCCGTCCCTGTGGCTGCGCTCATATCCGTGAGAGGCGTACACGCCCGGCCCGATCAGGCCGTGGCGGATGTCATATCCCGCCCGCAGAGTCGCCTCCACATCAGAGCCGTAATGCGGGTAGACATCCACCGCGAAATCAATCTTCTCCCGTTTCGCAACCCGGATCATGCGGCTCACCACATCATAATTGTAGGGGCCTCCGCTGTCCTTCGCGCAGATGGACACCTGGTGCTCCGTGCAGGAAAGTCCCTCTCCCACACATCCCATATCCACAGACCAGGCTTCTGTCACGCCCTGCGGCACAGAGGCCGCGCCGCCGTGTCCTACCTCCTCATATACGGTAAAATGTTCGTATATCCGGCGCTTCGCAGAGATATTTTCCTCTTTTATGTACCTGGCGTATCCTAAAAGGATGGCCGCCGACAATTTGTCATCCAGGAAACGGCTCTTGATGTATCCGGAGGCTGTCACCCGGGTGCGGGGATCAAAACACACATAATCTCCCGGCATGATCCCCAGCTGCTCTGTCTCCTCCCGTGATCTCACGTTTTCATCGATCACCACTTCCATAGTATCCCAGGTACGCTCTGTTTTCCCGTAATTTCCGTTCACATGGACCGAGGCGTCCGTCAGCTGACAGGTTCCCTCATAGACGCCGTTTTCTTTTGTGATAATGCGCACGTTTTCCGCTTCCGCGTTTGCCGCCTGCATTCCGCCGATATTGGTCAGCTTCAGCCGCCCGTCCGCCTTGATCTGGGTCACCATGGCCCCCAGAGTGTCACAGTGGGCCTCCAAAAGCATGGCGTTTTCGCCGTCCTCTCCTCCCAGATCCGCCAGAACGCCGCCTTTTCCCGTCCGCCTGGCATCCACGCCCAGGCGTCCCAGTTCCGCCAGCAGATAATCCGTCACCTCCCGGCAGTAGCCGGAAGGACTGTCAATCGCCAGGAGCTTTTCTGCCTGCTCCATAATATAATCCACATATACGTTCCATTTTTCCATAGTCTTTCTCCTCCTCACATTTCTCCGTTTCCGCTTTTCCAGAAACAGGACGAGCCGCTTCAGACAAGAATGCCTGAGAAATCAGCTTCTACTCCCGAAACTGACTGGGCAGCAGACCGTACCGCTTCTTAAACAGCTTGGTAAAATAGCTGATGCTTTCAAACCCGCAGGCTTCGCTGACGGCCGCAAGCGGCTGATTTCCTGACGTGAGCAGGTGTGCCGCCATAGACAGCCGATACTGATTTAAATATTCCACAGGCGTCTGATTGATGACCGCGCGAAAACATCGGAAGCATTCCCTTCTGCTGACTCCTCCTGCCTTTGCGATCTGGTTGACGGTGATCGGCTTCTGATAATTGTTCCAGATAAACTCTGCCATCTCCCGTACCCGGACAGCCTGCAGGGAATTCTGACTCTGTCCGAAAGATATCTCTTTTCTGCGCGCAAATGTGCAGAACAGTTTTTCCCATATTCTGCATATGAGCTCCACGCTGTGCAGCTCATAATCAATGTCCTGGGGACAGAGAGCCTGAAATTTCTGAAAAAGGTTTAAAAGTACCGCCTCTTCCCTTTTTTCATGAGAAAAAACAAAACCGGATACCCTGGACTGCAGCACCGGAAGAATCATCTTCTGATACAGGCGCCCGAAAGAAGGGGAGACAAAAAATCCCGGCGGCATTCCAAATGTAAATATCTCCGTCCCGGCTACCAGCTGTCTGTATCCGTGAAGGACTTTGGAATTGACGAAAAATCCGTCTCCGGCCTTTATGACCTTCCGGATTCTGGACACCGGATCCTTAAAAAAGGAGTATTCCAGCTCTCCCTTCAGCAAAAGTCCGAACTGAAATTCCGGATGCCAATGACAGGTCATTTCCCCCTTCTGAAAGCTGTCCATGAAATTTCTCCGCCGCATGACCGGAAGCTCTCCTTTTCGGTACTGAATACTCTCCTGCAAGTTCTTGTCCACAATGATGTCTTTACCGCACATATGCTTTCTCCTGATGTCTGGCACAACTTTGCTAAATTCTGGCACTATAGTTTCTTCCTATTTTTACTTTATAATTTTATCATTATAGAGCGGGGCAGTGCAGAAGTCAACGCAGAAGTATTCTTTTATTGCAGCCGGCAGCAGGGTATGGCAAAGCTCCGCAAAACAGCCAGACGACATCAAGGTGGACAGACAAAAACCAATACTCCTGCGCCTTCTGCATATTACACAGTGAAAAAAGGTGAACATCATGAGCGAAGAAAGCAGAAAGTCAGTATCAGCAAGCAAAAAGTGGGGTTCTCTGTTAATTGCCGCCCTTGTATTCGGCCTGATTGCCGGGGCTGTCATGTTCGGCGTCAACCGAATTGCCGGCCAGATTTTCGGAGAGCCGCAGAACCAGAACACGGCTTCTATTCCTCAGACCAGCACAGTGCAGGTCATCTCCTCCGATGATTCCGCCAGTGTTGTGGAGGTAGCCAAAAGCGCCATGCCGTCTGTAGTCACCATTTCCACCATGTCCGTGGAAGAGATGA
>DWWL01000037.1 GCA_019119775.1 Candidatus Lachnoclostridium pullistercoris
AAATGGAGGGCTGTAAAATGAGTTATTCAGCACAGACATCAGCAGGCAACCGCATTCGGTCCTTACTTGATGAGAACAGCTTTGTGGAGATCGGCGGGTATGTGACTGCCAGAAATACCGATTTCAACATGACTGCAAAAGAAACTCCGGCCGACGGCGTGATTACCGGATACGGGACCATCGGCGGAGCGCTTGTGTATGTATACAGCCAGGATGCCTCCGTGCTGGGAGGTTCCGTGGGCGAGATGCATGCAAAGAAGATTGCCAATATCTACGGAATGGCCATGAAGATGGGCGCCCCTGTCATCGGGCTCATCGACTGTGCCGGACTGAGACTGCAGGAGGCGACCGACGCTCTGGCCGGCTTTGGTTCCCTTTACCTGGCTCAGTCCATGGCTTCCGGTGTGATCCCACAGATCTGCGGCATTTTCGGTTCCTGCGGAGGCGGCATGGCCGTGTCGGCTGCGCTGGCGGATTTCACTCTGATGGAGGAGAAGACAGGCAGGCTTTTTGTCAATTCTCCCAATGCCCTGGACGGAAACTACAGAGAAAAATGCGACACTTCTTCTGCCAAATTCCAGAGCGAGGAGACGGGAATGGCTGACTTTACCGGCACGGAGGAGGAGGTCCTGGAGCAGATCCGCACCCTCATCTCCATTCTTCCCGCCAACAACGAGGATGATATGTCCTACGACGAGTGCGAGGACGATTTAAACCGCGTCTGCGAAGGGCTGGAAGGCTGGGCAGGAGACACGAAGGAGGCCCTGAGGGCGATCTCAGACGACAATTTCTTCGTGGAGACGAAGGCAGGCTACGGCCCTGCCATGGTGACCGGCTTTATCCGCTTAAACGGCATGACGGTGGGCTGTGTGGCCAACCGCACGGAAATCTGCGGCGAGGACGGAGAGAGAAAAGAATTAAGCGGCGGGCTGACTTCCAGAGGCTGCGAGAAGGCAGAAAAAATGGTGAATTTCTGCGACGCTTTCGAGATCCCGGTGCTGACCCTGGTAAATGTAAACGGCTATCAGGCAGTAAAATGTACGGAGAAGAAGATCGCCAGAGCAGCCGCCAAGCTGACCTACGCCTACGCGAACGCGACTGTTCCGAAGGTGACGGTGATCACCGGAAAGGCCTACGGAACGGCTTATCTGACCATGGCGAGCAAAGCGGTGGGCGCAGATATTGTATACGCCTGGCCCCAGGCTGAGATCGGCATGATGGACGCTGCGTCAGCGGCAAAGATCATGTACGCGGACGAGATCGCCGCATCGGAGGACGCGGCCGCGCTGATCGCGGAGAAAGCGGGTGAGTACCGCGAGCTTCAGTCCAGCGCCATGGCAGCGGCAAAGAGAGGATATGTGGACGACATCATTGAGGCGAAGGACACGAGAAAACGGGTGATCGCCGCCTTCGAGATGCTGTTTACGAAGAGAGAGGACCGGCCTTCAAAGAAACACGGAACGGTCTAAAGGCGAGGTGACAGTGATATGAGGAAAATAAAACGGATAATCGCGGCGCTGTGCATGGCCGCCGCGCTGCTTGCACTGCCGGCCTGCTCTTCCGCGCAGGAGGACCAGACTCCCAGCCTGGATTTAAACACCTCCAGCCAGCTTTCCATGATATCGGAGGCGCTGGTGACCCAGATCGTTTCCATCCCGGAAGACCAGATCGACAGTATGATCGAGAGCCAGGAGCAGTCCAGCAATTACGTGCTGTCAGAGGCGCTCACATCCTGGAAAAACATGCTTCCGGACACCGGAGCGTTTGTAAAGATCGAGAGCTCTACGGCAGAGCGGGTGGACAAAGAATATGTCTGCGATCTGGTCGCTCAGTTTGAGGAGCGTCTGGTAGACTGCCAGGTATATTTTGATGCGGAAGAGAATACGCTCACATCCATCAGTTTCGCTCCCCGCTATACCACGGGAGAGCGCATGGAGAGAGCTGGTTTGAACACTCTGATCGGAATGGGCACAGTGTTTATTGTGCTGATCTTTATCAGTCTGCTGATCTACTGCTTCAAGTTCATCAATGTCTGGGAGGCAAAGATGAATAAGAAGGAGGCTCCGGCAGAGCCGGCTCCGGTCCCGGCGGCAGAACCCCAGCCGGAGGAGAATCTGACAGATGATCTGGAGCTGGTGGCGGTGATCACAGCTGCCATCGCGGCTTCTGAGGGTGTCCCTGCGGACGGCCTGGTAGTGCGTTCCATCAAGCGGGCGCCGGCATCCAGGTGGAAACGAGTTTGATTTAGGAGGAAATTGAAAATGAAAAGCTATACCATCACCGTAAACGGCAATGTATATGATGTAACTGTTGAGGAAAATACCGGCGCAGCTCCGAAGGCAGCTCCCGCGCCGAAGGCGGCTCCGGCTCCGAAAGCACCGAAGGCAGCTCCTGCACCGAAGGCAGCGGGCGCACAGGGTTCTGTGGCAGTGACCGCTCCCATGCCCGGAAAGATCCTGGGCGTGAAGGCGTCTGTTGGCCAGGCAGTAAAGAGAGGAGAGGTGCTCCTCATTCTGGAGGCCATGAAGATGGAAAATGACATCGTGGCTCCGGAGGACGGAACTGTGGCATCCATCAACGTATCTGTGGGAGATTCCGTAGAGGCGGGCGAGACGATTGCGACCTTAAACTAAAGACTGGAATCAGGATGCGTGAGCAAGCGCATCCATATGGAGGGATGAACAATGGAATATATTGCTAATACATTTGGGAATCTTCTTCAGCAGACGGCATTTGTCAACCTGACCTGGGGCAATTTCATTATGATCGCGGTAGCGTTTCTGTTTCTGTACCTGGCGATCAAAAAAGGCTTTGAACCGCTTCTTCTGGTTCCGATCGCTTTCGGTATGCTTCTGGTAAATATCTATCCTGACATCATGCTGGCTCCTGAGGATTCCGCCAACGGGGTAGGCGGACTGCTTCATTATTTCTATGTTCTGGATGAGTGGAGTATCTTCCCGTCCCTGATCTTTATGGGCGTGGGTGCCATGACGGATTTCGGTCCGCTGATCGCCAACCCCAAGAGCTTTCTGATGGGAGCCGCAGCCCAGCTGGGAATCTACGTGGCGTACTTCCTGGCGATTTTCATGGGCTTTAACGACAAGGCGGCGGCGGCCATCTCCATCATCGGCGGAGCCGACGGCCCCACTTCCATCTTCCTCTGCGGAAAGCTGGGACAGAAGGAGTACATGGGCCCCATCGCTGTGGCTGCCTATTCCTACATGTCTCTGGTTCCGATCATCCAGCCTCCGATCATGAAGCTGCTGACGACGGAAAAAGAGAGAAAGATTAAAATGGAACAGCTTCGTCCTGTATCCAAGCTGGAGAAGATCCTGTTCCCCATCATCGTAACCGTTGTTGTCTGCCTGATTCTGCCGACCACAGCTCCCCTGGTGGGAATGCTGATGTTAGGAAACCTGTTCCGCGAGTCCGGAGTGGTAAAACAGCTGACAGAGACGGCGTCCAACGCGCTGATGTACATCGTGGTTATCATGCTGGGCACTTCTGTTGGAGCGACTACCAGCGCTGAGGCGTTCTTAAAGATGGACACCATCAAGATCGTGATTCTGGGTCTGGTGGCCTTCGCGTTCGGCACGGCCGGAGGCGTTCTCTTAGGAAAGCTGATGTGCAAGCTGAGCGGAGGAAAGATCAATCCTCTGATCGGTTCGGCCGGAGTGTCCGCCGTTCCCATGGCGGCCCGTGTGTCCCAGAAGGTTGGCTCGGAGGCAGATCCCACCAACTTCCTGCTGATGCACGCCATGGGCCCCAACGTGGCCGGCGTAATCGGCACGGCTGTGGCGGCGGGAACCTTTATGGCCATATTCGGAGTGAAATAATTACATTTGATTAGGAGGAATCATCATGGCAGAAACAGAAAAAAAGCCGGTTAAGATTGTGGAAACCGTCCTTCGCGACGCTCACCAGTCTCTGATCGCTACCAGAATGACGACAGAACAGATGCTTCCCATTGTGGATAAGATGGACCAGGTTGGCTTTCACGCAGTGGAGTGCTGGGGCGGAGCAACCTTTGACGCCTGCCTCCGTTTCCTGAAGGAAGATCCCTGGGACCGGTTAAGAAAACTGAGAGACGGATTTAAGCACACAAAGCTGCAGATGCTGTTCCGCGGCCAGAACATTCTGGGCTACAATCACTACGCGGACGATGTGGTGGAGTACTTCGTGCAGAAGTCTGTGGCCAACGGCATCGACATTATCCGTATTTTCGACTGCCTCAACGACATCCGCAACCTGCAGACGGCGGTGAAGGCGGCCAATAAAGAGAAAGCCCATGTACAGATTGCCCTCTGCTATACCCTGGGCGACGCGTACACCATGGACTACTGGAAACAGATCGCAAAAGAGATCGAGGAGATGGGAGCCGACTCCCTGTGCATCAAGGATATGGCCGGACTTCTCACCCCCTATGCGGCTGAGGAGCTGGTGAGCGCCTTAAAGGAGTCCACCACTCTTCCCATTGATCTGCATACCCACTATACGTCCGGCGTGGCTTCCATGACCTACTTAAAGGCTGTGGAGTCCGGCTGCGACATTATCGACTGCGCCATGAGTCCCTTTGCCCTCGGCACCAGCCAGCCGGCTACAGAGGTGATGGTGGAGACGTTCCGCGGAACGCCCTACGACACCGGCTATGACCAGAAGCTGCTGGGAGAGATCGCCGACTATTTCCGTCCTCTGCGGGAGGAGTGCTTAAAGAGCGGTCTGATGAACCCGAAGGTTCTGGGCGTGGACATCAAGGCACTTCAGTATCAGGTGCCCGGAGGCATGCTTTCCAACCTGGTTTCCCAGTTAAAGGAAGCCGGAAAGGAAGACAAGTATCAGGAGGTTCTGGAGGAGATCCCGAGAGTGCGCAAGGACTTTGGAGATCCGCCTCTGGTAACGCCGTCCTCTCAGATCGTGGGAACTCAGGCGGTGATGAACGTGATCTCCGGCGAGCGCTACAAGATCGTTCCGAAGGAGTCCAAGAAGATCATGCTGGGCGAATTCGGCAAGACGGTGGCTCCGTTCAACAAGGAAGTTCAGAAGAAGATCATCGGGGACGAGGAGCCCATTACCTGCCGTCCGGCCGATCTGATCCCGCCGCAGCTGCCTCAGTTTGAGAAAGAATGCGCGCAGTGGAAACAGCAGGATGAGGATGTACTGTCCTATGCTCTGTTCCCGAAGGTAGCGGAGGAATTCTTCAAATACCGTGAGGCTCAGCAGAAGAAAGTGGATCTGACGGCTGCAGATACGGAGAGCAAAGCATATCCGGTATAACAGACCAGGAAAAGAGAAATAAAAGTTAAGAGGAGTCCGGTGCTGTGAAAGGCGCCGGACTTCTCTTTTCCTGGCCGGTCTTATGTTATATAATAGACGGAGAGAACTGCTGCGGGGAAAGGCCGGGGAGAGTACATGGAAGAAGAGAAGATCATAACATTATCGGTGAGAAATCTGGTGGAATTTGTTCTGCGGTCCGGGGACCTGGACAATCGAAGAACTTCTTCCGCGGAGAAGGACGCCATGCAGGCGGGAAGCCGCATTCACCGGAAAATACAGAAGAGAATGGGATCCGGCTACCAGGCGGAGGTAAAGCTGGCCTGCGAAGTCCGGGAGGAGGAATTTACCTTCCGGGTGGAGGGACGGGCGGACGGGATTCTCACGGAAGCCGGGGGCGTGGTTATTGACGAGATCAAGGGCGTCTACCGGAATCTGGAGCACATCAGAGAGCCGGAGCCGGTCCACATGGCGCAGGCCATGTGCTACGCCTATTTTTACAGCAGAGACAAAAATCTGTCTTCCATCGGAGTTCAGGTCACATACTGCAGCATTGAGACGGAGGAGATCCGCCGGTTCCGGGAGGAAAAATCCTACGAGGAGCTGGAAGAATGGTTTGCCGGCCTGATCCACGAGTATGTGAAATGGGCCAGATACTTATACAGCCACGGGCTGAAAAGGACCCAGTCCATAAGAGAGCTTCAGTTTCCCTATGCCTACCGGGAAGGGCAGAAGGAGCTGGCGGTGGCCGTTTACCGGAGCATTGCCAGAAAACGGAATCTTTACATCCAGGCTCCCACCGGCATCGGAAAAACGCTGGCCGTGGTGTTTCCGGCGCTGAAAGCCATGGGAGAAGGGCTGGGGGACAAGCTCTTTTATCTGACGGCGAAGACCATCACCAGAACGGTGGCGGAGGAGACGTTTCATCTGCTGCGGGAGAACGGGCTTTATTTTACGGCGGTGACGGTGACGGCCAAGGAGAAACTGTGCGTTCTGGAGAAGCCGGACTGTAATCCGCTGGCCTGTCCCAGGGCCGCCGGCCATTTTGACCGGGTCAACGACGCGGTGTATGACCTGATCCATCAGGAGCAGGAGATCACCAGGGAGGTGATTCTGGCCTATGCTGAGAAGTACCGGGTCTGCCCCTTTGAGTTCTGTCTGGACGTCACCAACTGGTGCGACGGCATTATCTGCGACTACAACTACGTGTTTGATCCGAATGTGCGGCTGAAGCGGTATTTTGCGGAGCGGACGGCGGGAGAGTACCTGTTCCTGATCGACGAGGCCCACAATCTGGTGTCCAGAGCCAGGGAAATGTACAGCGCTGTCCTTGTAAAAGAGGATGTGCTGGCCGCCAGACGGCTGGCAAAGGGGAAAAGCCAGCGGCTTTCAAGGGCTTTGGACCGCTGCAACCGCCTTCTTCTGGAGATGAAGCGGGAGTGCGGCGGATGGGAGTACTTAGAGAGCGCGGCTCCCCTCATGCAGACAGTTTCCGGCGTTCTGGGAGAGCTGGAGGAAGTTCTGGAGGAGACGGCTTTTGAGGGCAGGGAAGAACTTCTGGAGTTTTACTTTAAAGTCCGGGATTTTGCCATGATTTATGAGCTGACGGACGACCGCTACCGGGTGTACTCGGAGATCCGTGAGGACGGCAGCTTTGCGGTGCGGCTGTTCTGCGTGGATCCCTCCGGAAATCTGGCATCCTGTCTGGAACAGGGAAACGCGGCAGTGTTTTTCTCCGCGACCCTGCTCCCGGTCAACTACTATAAGGAGCTGCTCAGCGGGAATACAGAGGAATACGCCGTGTACGCCGCGTCCCCCTTTGACCGGAAAAACAGGCTGCTGATGATTGCCTCTGACGTGAGCAGCAAATACACCAGAAGGACCAGAGGGGAGTTTGAGAAGGTGGCGGAGTACATCCGCAGGATCGCGGCGGGAAAGGCGGGGAACTACATGGTGTTTTTCCCATCCTACCAGTATATGGACCGGGTGGCAGAGATCTTTGAGGAAGAGGAGCCGGAGTTTGACTGGGTCCGGCAGAAGAGCCGCATGGGCGAGCGGGAGAGAGAGGAATTTCTGGAGCAGTTTGAGACGGAACGGATCCGCCCCTTTGTGGCGCTCTGCGTCATGGGAGGCGTGTTTTCCGAGGGGATCGACTTGAAAGCGGAGCGGCTGATCGGGGCGGTGATCGTGGGAACCGGCCTTCCCCAGGTGAACACGGAGCAGGAGATTCTGAAGCAGTATTTTGATGAGAAGGGAAAGAAAGGATTTGATTTTGCCTATCAGTACCCCGGCATGAACAAGGTTCTCCAGGCGGCGGGGCGGGTGATCCGGACCGCCGCAGACCGGGGAGTGATCGCCCTGTTGGACGAGAGATTTCTCTACGGCAGCAGCCGCAGCCTGTTTCCCAGGGAGTGGGACGATTATCAGGTGGTGAAGCTGGCGACGGTGGAGGAGACGGTGAGAAGGTTCTGGGAGGAAAAGGAGGAAGAATAGATGAGAGATGAAGCCCTGCTCTGCTGTCCAGCAGGCCCTGGACGACGCCTTAAAAGAGCAGGGGGAGGATGCAAAGGTGATGATTATGCCTTACGGCGGTTCCACGCTGCCTGTCCTGAAGATCAGTGCAGCATCTCCATAAACTGCTTTGCCGCCTGGGAGATGGGCAGGTTTTCATTGTGGGCCACCACGATCTGGCGTCTGGGCAGCTGTTCTTCCAGATCCAGGATGAACAGCTCCTTATCGTCCGTCGGAATGCAGAAGTCCGGCACAAAGGCGATGCCCAGCCCGATCCTGGCCAGGTCGATGAGCAGATCGTTGCTGGTCAGCTCGATCTCCGGCACCAGGTCCAGCTGGTGCTTCTGGAACATGTGGTGGAGAAATTCGCTGGTAGTACTCTTTCTGTCCAGCATGAGAATGGGATAAGTCTGCAGAGTCTGCAGGCTTATTTTTTTGCCGGTCAGGGGAAAATACTCCGGGTTGGCCACAAATACGTCGGAGAATTCCTTCAGAGGCCGGATGCTGTTGGCATTGGAGAGGCTGGAGTTGGGATAGTTGGTGATGATAAAATCCACCTGGCCGTTCTCCAGCATCTTAGCGCAGGCGATGGAAGTCTGGTTGGCCACTTTGATGTGGACGTTGGGGTATTTTCGGTGAAATTCCTGGAAGAAGGGCACCAGGTAGTAGCGGCAGATGGTGTCGCTGGCGCCGATGCGCAGCTGGCCGCCGTTTAAAGTGTTGGCCTCCAGAAGCTGGTTTTCTCCGCGGCGGATCAGATTCATGGCCGGCTCAATGTGCTTGAACAGGATTTCTCCCTCGGGAGTCAGCTGGACTTTTTTTGTGCTGCGGATAAAGAGCGTCTGGTTCAGCTTCTTCTCCAGCACCTTGATGGACTGGCTCACTGCGGACTGGGAGATGAACAGCTGCTTGGAAGCCTCGGAGAAGCTGAGGGTGACAGCTACGTGGTAAAACACTTTGTATAATTCATAATTGATATCCATTATTAGTCCTCCTTATAACATGAGATGATTTTAGCACAATCAGACAGATTTGGGAAGAGAAAAAAGGGGCAGACGCGCAGGTTTGTGCAGGCAGATGGGCAGGATTGATAATTCATTCACACTTTAATGTATAAAATTAAGTACAATCGAAAAAGTGATTGCAATTAGCAGATAAACCTTTTATAATCTTAACAAAATTCATTTTTGCTTTACCGAATCATAGCGCCGGCGCGCTGATGCTTCGACTTGATAAATGCGCGGAAGGCAGGGATCAGGGAAGATCGCCCGGACAGTTTGGCACGGGAAAGCGGGGGCCGTTTTTGACGGCCCGAAAAACTCGCAGATGCGAAAGAGAAAAGAGGGAATAGGTATGAGTGAATTTGTTTTGTGGACCCCGTTGTTTTCATTCCTGATCTTTGTGCTGTTCTTTTCCGTGGGAGACTGGGTCAGCAACCTGACAAAATCAAAGGTTTCCGGTATGCTGATCGCCATGCTGCTGTATCTGATCGGCTTCCAGACCGGCATTATTCCGGCCAGCTCCATCAATGATACGGGACTGACGGCTCTCGCCAGCAATTTTGCCATCATGCTGATTCTGGTGGGCATGGGTACTATGATCCATATCAAGCAGCTGATGGCGCAGTGGAAGACAGTAGTGGTCGCCATAGTAGGTCTGGTGGGCCTGGCGCTCTGCTCCTTTACCATCAGCAGCTGGATCTTTGGCCGTGAGTGGGCTCTGTGCGCTTCCGCTCCGATTTCCGGAGGAATCATCGCCGGACAGATGACTTCTCAGGCGGCCATGGATGCGGGACGCCCGGATCTGGCTGCGTTCGCTATGCTGGTGATCGGCTGTCAGGGATTTGTGGGAATCCCGATCTGCAACTTTTTCGTCCGTAAATACTGCAACGGTATTCTGGCGGGAAAGATTCAGATGGGAGAAAAGATTACGGTAAAAGAAGATACCAAAAAGAAGAAACTGTTCGATTTCGGCTGGATGGCCGGAGACAACACGATCATGTTTAAAATGGCGATTGTAGGCTGGCTTGGCTATCTGGTTTCCTGGTTATGCTCCGGGGTTCCGATTCTTTCCAACCTGACCAATGCCAATATCATGTATCTGGTCATGGGTATTATTTTCTGCGTGCTTGGTTTCCTGCCGGCAAACGCCCATGTGAAAGCGCATATTAACGGTTTCCTGATGCTGGCGGTGCTTTCTGTAGTGCCCGGAAGCCTGGCGACCTTAAGTCTCCAGGATCTGATCAACATGATCTTCCCGCTGGTGGGAACCCTGATTGTGGGCGCCGCCTTCGTATGTCTGTTCGGCGCCATCGCCGGCAAGGTGCTGGGCGTTCACTGGACGATCTCCTTTGCCATCGCGATCTGCTGTACCATCGGCTATCCCGGTACTCAGATCATTGTGGATGAGGTGGTCCGCAGTCTGGACTGCGATGACAAGATGCGGGAAGAGATCTACGAGCACGTACTGCCGCCTATCATTGTGTCAGGATTTACGTCTGTGACGGTGGCGTCTGTGTTCTTTGCAGGGCTGATTTGCCCGCTGATCTTCTGATCAGGTATTTGAAGTTGATAATATTGACAATCAGAAAATTAATTCGTTCTTGGGAAAGAGGCTGCCGCGCATGGTCGCGGCAGTCTTTTTGTATAGCAGGAAACTGCGTTCCCTGTTATATAAAAACGCTCCGCGGGGATCGCACTGCGGCGGAAAGGAAACTGCCGCTTTCTTGCATGGGGCGCGGCTGGCGGAGCGTTCCGCTCTTGAAAAATCTCACCCGACCCGTTATACTTAGAAAAGCAAAGGAGTGAGAGATATGCACGAAGATTTTTACCAGATGTATCTGGAGGAGCTGGAGGCTGTTCCGGAGGCAGGGCCGGAGGAAGAGGCGGCTCTCCTTGCGCGGCTGGCAGCCGGGGAGGCGGACGCGGCCGGAAGGCTCATAGAAGGCAACTTAAAAAAGGTCCTGGCCTACGCCAGGGAATATGAGGGGAAAGGACTTCCCATGAACGACCTGGTGCAGGAGGCCAACATGGCTCTCACCGCTCTGGCGGCGGAGCTTTCCGGCGGCCTGGATGAGGAGCCGGAAAGGAGCGGCGAGTCTGCCGGCGCAGGGCAGAGCTGGTTTCAGGAAATGCTCTGCCGCCGCGTGCGGGACAGCATTGAGGCGGCTCTGGCAGAGCAGGAGCGGGAGGCACAGATCGAGGAAAATGTGACCGCCAGGGTCAATGTGCTGCAGGAGGTCTCCCGGGTGATGGCAGGCGAACTGGGCCGTGAAGCCACAGTGGACGAGCTGGCCGAGAAGATGAAGATGACGGCGGAGGAGATCCGGGACATTATGAAAGTGACTCTGGACGCGGTCAATGTGGAGACAGCGGCAAAGATGAACCTGGACGGGGCGGACATCCCGGATCAGGAGGAAGAATAGCAGAGGAAGAAAGATGAGATTATATCTGATACGCCATGGCCAGACAGACTGGAACGTGGCAGGAAAGATCCAGGGATGCCATGACATTCCTTTAAATGAGACAGGCAAGAAGCAGGCCCAGTACCTGGCGGAGGGCATGAAGAAACGCCCGGTGACCCATGTGTACTCCAGCCCCCAGATCCGGGCCCTGGAGACGGCGAGGGCCATCGCTGCCAGTCAGGGAGTGGAGGTGACGGCCATTCCCGGGCTGCGGGAAGTGGAGTTCGGCGACTGGGAGGGAATGACCTGGGGAGAGATCAAAGAACGGGATCCGGAGCGATATGCCAGATGGGTGGAGACTCCGGCTGAGGTCACGCCCCCGGGAGGAGAGTCCAGGGCGCAGATCTACGAGCGGATCGGCGACGCGGTCAGCACTATTATAAAGGAAGCGAAAGGAGACGTGGCGGTGGTGTCCCACGGGGCAGCTTTAGTCTACGCAGTCTCCTACATGTTCCGCAATGAGGTGGGGCCCCACGACGAGATCATTGTGAAAAATGTGAGCATCACCACGGTGGAGTACGACCGGGAGACGGGACATTTCCGCATGATCCAGGAAAATGACTTAAGCCATCTGCCGCCGGAGGTGAGAGGACGGGGATCCGAATCTCCCAGCCCTACCTTTTGATTAATTTAGCTAATTTATATAATAAGATATATTAATTTTACTTATTATGAGCCGGCGTGCTATGATATGGGCAGATGATGAGAATCGTTTCATCTGCCTTTTTTTGTTTAACAGGAAACTATGTTCCCTGTTAAACAAAAATGCTCCGCGGGGATCGCACTGCGGCGGAAAGGAAAATGTCGCTTTCGCGACCCGCCGCAGGCGGAGAATCCTGCGGAGCAGGATTCTTTTTATTTAACAGGAAACAGAAGGAAAGCCTGCCGGGCCGGCGGGCCGGATGTTCAACAAGACAGGAGGAACCCAATGAGCGTAAAGCGGGTATATGTGGAGAAAAAGCCGGAGTATGCCGTAAAGGCGAAGGAGCTTCGGGAGGAAATTGAAAATTATCTTGGTATCAGCACAGTGACGGGAGTGCGGGTGCTGATCCGCTACGATATGGAAAATCTTTCGGACGAAGTGTATCAGGCGTCTTTAGGAACCATTTTCTCTGAGCCGCCGGTGGATGACTGCTATGAGACGGTTTTCCCGAAAAATGAGGGAGATACGGTGTTTTCAGTGGAGTATCTGCCGGGACAGTTTGATCAGAGAGCTGACTCCGCAGAGCAGTGCGTCAAGCTGCTGAACGAGAATGAGGAGCCGGTGATCCGCACCGCCACCACCTATGTGATCTCCGGCGAGCTGACTGCCGAGCAGACGGCTGCCATCAAATCCTTCTGCATCAATCCGGTGGATTCCGGGGAGGCATCTGAGGAGATTCCCGCCACGCTGGTGACGGAATTTGAGACGCCGGAGGACGTAAAGATCCTGGACGGATTCTGCGCCCTGGGAAAGGAAGAGCTGGAGGAGCTCTACCGTTCCTTTAACCTGGCCATGACCTTTAAGGATTTTGAACATATCCAGAACTACTATATCAGAGAAGAAAAGCGGGATCCGTCGGTGACGGAGATCCGCGTGCTGGATACCTACTGGTCGGATCACTGCCGCCACACCACCTTCTCCACAGAGTTAAAATCCGTTTCTTTTACGGACGGAGACTACAGAAAGCCCATCGAGGACACGTACCGCCAGTATCTGGCGGACCGGGAGGAAGTGTACCAGGGCCGTTCAGATAAATATGTGTGCCTGATGGACTTAGCCCTCATGGCCATGAAGAAACTGAGAGCAGAGGGAAAACTTCAGGATATGGAGGTGTCCGAGGAGATCAACGCCTGCAGCATTGTGGTGCCGGTGGAGATCGACGGCGTCACAGAAGAATGGCTGATCAACTTTAAAAATGAAACCCACAACCATCCCACGGAGATCGAGCCTTTCGGCGGGGCGGCCACCTGTCTGGGCGGAGCCATCAGAGATCCGCTTTCCGGAAGAACCTACGTTTACCAGGCTATGCGTGTGACGGGCGCGGCGGATCCCACCAGACCCCTTTCTGAGACGTTAAAAGGCAAGCTGCCGCAGAAAAAGCTGGTGACGGGAGCGGCCCACGGATACAGCTCCTACGGCAACCAGATCGGCCTGGCCACCGGGTATGTGAAGGAGATCTACCACCCGGGCTATGCGGCGAAGAGAATGGAGATCGGCGCGGTGATGGGAGCAGCTCCCAGAAAGAACGTGATCCGGGAAAGTTCTGATCCGGGTGATGTGATCATTCTTCTGGGCGGCCGTACCGGACGGGACGGCATCGGCGGCGCCACCGGCTCCTCCAAAGTGCACACAGAGGAGTCCATCAAGGTCTGCGGCGCTGAGGTGCAGAAGGGAAATGCCCCCACGGAGCGCAAGATCCAGAGAATGTTCCGCCGGCCGGAGGTGAGCCGCATTATTAAGAAGTGCAACGACTTCGGAGCGGGCGGAGTGTCTGTGGCCATCGGAGAGCTGGCTCCCGGACTGGTGATCGATCTGGACAGAGTTCCCAAAAAATACGCCGGTCTGGACGGCACGGAGATCGCCATCTCCGAGTCCCAGGAGCGCATGGCCGTGGTGGTGGATCCGAAGGATGTGGACCGTTTCCTGGCCTACGCCGAGGAGGAAAACCTGGAGGCAGTGACTGTGGCTGAGGTGACGAAGGAGCCCCGTCTGGTGATGAACTGGAGAGGAACCACCATCGTGAATATCAGCCGTGCATTTCTGGACACCAACGGCGCCCACCAGGAGGCGGACGTGAAGCTTCTGGTGCCCGGCCGGGAAGGAAACCCGTTTGAGAGAAAAGACGTGGATGACGTGAGAAAGACCTGGCTGAACCTGCTGGCTTCCCTCAACGTCTGCTCCCAGAAGGGCCTGGTGGAAATGTTTGACGGCTCCATCGGCGCAGGAAGCGTTTACATGCCCTACGGCGGAAAATATCAGCTGACGGAGACGCAGTCCATGGTGGCGAAGCTGCCGGTATTGAAGGGCCGCACCGACACGGTCACAATGATGAGCTACGGCTTTGATCCCTATCTCTCCAGCTGGAGCCCCTATCACGGAGCAGTCTACGCGGTGGTGTCCTCCATCGCCAAGATCGTGGCCGCGGGAGGAGATTACTCAAAGATCCGCTTTACGTTCCAGGAGTATTTCCGCCGCATGAGCGAGGACCCGGAGCGCTGGAGCCAGCCTTTTGCCGCTCTTTTAGGCGCTTACGCGGCTCAGATGGGCTTCGGTCTGCCCTCCATCGGAGGCAAGGACAGCATGTCCGGAACGTTCAACGATGAGGAGCACGGAGAAATCAATGTGCCGCCCACCCTGGTTTCCTTTGCGGTGGATGTGGCCAGCCAGAAAGACATCATCACTCCGGAGTTTAAGCGTCCGGGCAGCAAGATCGTGCTCTTCTCCATTGAGAAGGATGAGTATGACCTGCCGGTTTACGGACGGATCATGGAAGGATACAGCAGGCTGCATGAGGACATCAAGGCAGGCCGGATCATTTCCGCCTACGCGGTGGAACGCCACGGAATGGCGGAGGCAGTGAGCAAGATGGCCTTCGGCAACAAGCTGGGCGTAAAGATTGAGCACAATGTGGATCCCAGGGACTTCTTCGCTCCCGGCTGGGGCAGCCTGATCTGCGAGGTGCCCGATGGAAAGGTGGGTGAGCTGTCCATCACTTACACAGTGATCGGCGAGGTGACGGACCGGGGAGTGCTGGAGTACGGAAACGTATCCATCTCCATGGACGAGGCGCTGGATGCCTGGATGAACACCCTGGAGAAGGTGTTCCCCACCCGCTCCGGCGTGAAGGAGGAGAAAGTGGAGAGCAGCCTCTACCGGGCAGACTCTGTCGCTGTGTGCAGCCACAGGCTGGGACAGCCCACAGTTTTCATCCCCGTGTTCCCCGGCACCAACTGCGAGTACGACAGCACGAAAGCCTTTGAGCGGGCAGGGGCAAAAGTGGTGACAAAGGTGTTTAAGAACCTGACGCCCGCCTATATCCGGGAGTCGGTAAATGCGTACCGGGATGAGATCGCGAAGGCACAGATCGTCATGTTCCCCGGCGGTTTCTCCGCAGGAGATGAGCCGGACGGATCGGCCAAATTCTTCGCCACCGTATTCCGCAATCCGCTGATCCGGGAAGAGATCGAGAAGCTGTTAAAAGACAGGGACGGCCTGATGTTAGGCATCTGCAACGGTTTCCAGGCGCTGATCAAGCTGGGCCTGGTGCCGGAGGGGACCATCACAGAGCAGAAGGCGGACAGCCCCACGCTGACCATGAATTCCATCGGACGCCATGTGTCCAAGATGGTTTACACCAAGGTGGTGTCCAACAAGTCTCCGTGGCTGGCGGGAGCAGAGCTGGGCGGAGTGTACTGCAGCCCGGCGTCCCACGGCGAGGGCCGGTTTGTGGCGGACGCTGCCTGGTTAAAGAAGCTGTTTGAGAACGGACAGGTGGCGACCCAGTACGTGGACGGAGAGGGAAATCCCACCATGGACGAGTACTGGAACCCCAACGGCTCCTACATGGCGATTGAGGGAATCACCAGCCCCGACGGACGGATCTTCGGCAAGATGGCTCACGCAGAGCGCCGGGGCGAGGCTGTGGCCATGAATATTTACGGAGAGCAGGATCTGAAGCTGTTTGAGAGCGGTGTAAAATACTTCCTGTGATCAGAATAAATTTCCATAGAAATAGAAAATGACAGAGGGCGCTGCCTGGGCGGCGCCCCGGAAAAATGCGGCTGGAGAGAGCACCGGCCGCGTTTTTTTGTTTGACAGAAAATTTCATTCCTCTCCCACATACCTATTGACGGATATAATATTATATGGTATATAATATTATATCAGGATATTATACGACATATAATATTCGCTTTCAAATAATATCAGGAGGTGCGTCGCATGGTATTTAACACAGGCGCCGCCCTGCTGGACGCCATCGTTCTGGCGGTAGTGTCCAGGGAGCGGGAAGGAACCTACGGGTACAAGATTACCCAGGACGTGAGAGAAGCCATTGATATCTCCGAGTCTACCCTGTATCCGGTTCTCCGCAGACTTCAGAAGGAAGAATGTCTGGAGGTCTATGACATGGCGATCGACGGGAGGAACCGAAGGTATTATAAGATCACAGAGAAGGGGAGAGCACAGCTGAACCTGTATCAGGGGGAATGGATGATCTACTCAAAAAAGATTACTGGAATTTTGGAGGTGGCCGTCTGATGAGCAGAGAAACGTTTATGAAAGAGCTGGAATACCTGCTCCAGGATATTGGAGAGGAAGAACGGTCAGATGCCCTGGCCTACTACAGAGACTACTTAGACGAGGCCGGTCCGGAAAATGAGGAGAAGGTTCTGCAGGAATTCGGAAGCCCGGAGCGGGTGGCCGCCATGATCCGGGCCAGCCTTAACGGAAACATGGAAGAGGGCGGAGAATTTACAGAGACGGGCTACGGGGATGAGCGGTTTAAGGACCCGGGCTACGAAGTGCAGAAAAAACCGGCGGAAGAAGGACAGAGAAAGGCGGAAAATGAGGCCGGCAGCCGGGCAGACGGGGAAAATTTCCAGGCGTCCGGCAGGGCAGAAGCCAGCCATGGGGAAGGAAAACGGGAGGATCCCGGCACCAGCCGGACCTTAAAGATCGTGCTGTGGGCGATCCTCATTATTGTGGCGGCTCCTGTGATCTTCAGTGTGGGAGGCGGAGTCTTAAGCATGATTGCCGGCATCGCATTTGCCATTCTGGTGATTTTTTTCTGCATCGCCCTGGCGGCGGTGGCCGCCATCATCGGAGGCATCGCCGCGGTGGTGGGCGGAGGAGTCTACCTATTTGTGGATGTGCTGACGGGAGCTTTGTTCATCGGCATCGGGCTGATCGCTCTGGGAATCGGCCTTCTGCTTTTGGTCCTGTCTGTGTGGTTTTACGGAAAACTGGTGCCCATGCTGTTTCGCAGTATTCTTGACGGGTGCAACCGGCTGGTGCACAGAGGAAGGAGGCAGGCATGAAGAAATTTGCGGCAGTGACATCTATTATAGGCGTGGTCTGCATGGTGCTGGGTGTGGTGGTCCTCACCATCGCCACAGTGGCCGGAGGCAGTTTTCCGCGGAATTTGAGGCGGGGAGTGATCCATCGCTACAACAGCTGGGACTGGGATGACGGCTGGGACGAGGACTGGGAGGACTTTCTGGAAGAGGGAGCAGAGGACTGCTATTTTGACGGGATTACGGAGCTAAATGCCCGGCTGGGGCGCGGCAGCTGCCTGATCCGGGAGGAGGACACGGACCGGGTAAGAGTCCGGATCTACGACTCCGACGGCTTTTCTTCCTGCAGTCAGGACGGAAAGCAGCTGAAGATCGACGCCGGCAGCCGGGGAAAGAACGGTCAGGCGGAAAATGGGCTGGGGCGTTTCCTGAGAGGAGAGAAGCCCGACCGCTGCCAGGTGGAAGTGACGGTTCCGGAAGGATACCGGTTTGACAATATATACGTGGAGCTGGGGGCAGGCAGCCTGGAGGCGTATGCCCTTCGGGCGGACACGATCACTCTCGACGCGGGAGCGGGTTACGGGGAAATTGACGTGTTGGAGGCCGGAAACTTGACCGCTGATGTGGGAGTGGGATATCTGGAGATCGGCCGGGCGGACATCAAAAACATGCTGGAGGCGGACTGCGGAGTGGGCAGCTTCCAGCTGTGCATTCTGGGGGACAGAGAAGATTTTTCCTACCAGGTGGACTGCGGCATGGGAACGGTGACGCTGGACGGGGAGAGCCGCTCCAGGCAGTTTAAGAGCCCGGACGGCGGATCGGTTTTCCCCGCAGGGACGGGAGAAAAACAGATGCGCTTAAGCTGCGGAGTGGGAGACATTGACATTTCTTTTGAAGGACAGGAGGAGACATAATGGAGAAAAAACTGTATCGTTCGGATGAAAATAAAGTATTGTGCGGCGTCTGCGGCGGACTGGGAGAGTATTTCAACATTGATCCCACCATCGTGCGCCTGATCTGGGCCATTTTAGTGTTCAGCGGGCCGGGACTGTTTGCGTACATCGTGGCGGCAATCATCATTCCGAGAAGAAGATATTGATAAAAGAGCCGCGGGAAAGGACGGCCGGAAACTGAATAGAGGATAAAAGCAGAGGGCATACTCTTAGTACGAAAACGGAAAGGAGTATGCCCTGTTATGTCTGAAAAAAAGAAGAAAAAGGGATTTGATCCCAGAGATCTGAAGCCGGAGGAAATGCTGAAATTTGAGATCGCCGAGGAGCTGGGGCTGGGAGCCAAAGTGATGGAAGGCGGCTGGAGAAGTCTGACGGCAAAGGAGAGCGGCCGGATCGGCGGCCTGATCACCAAGCGGAAAAAAGAGATGAAAAAAGAAGCGATGGAGAAAGGAGAGCTGTGAGCGGGCAGCGCCCCGGCGCCAGGAAAAGGCGATTGCAAGAACGGGGAAAATCTCCTATAATGGTAGGCATGAATGTGCCGGAAGGAGGAGATGACATGGAGCGTCCGTTAAGGAGCGGCTATACCACAGGAACCTGTGCGGCTGCGGCGGCAAAGGCCGCCGCGTGGCTGCTCTGCGGGGAAAAGGAGAAGGAATACTGCCGGATCCCCACAAGAAAGGGAAAAGAAGCACAGCTTCCGGTGGAATATGTGGGAAAGACAGAGGCCGGCGTCTGCTTCGGCGTAAAAAAAGACGCGGGGGACGACCCGGATGTAACTGACGGGACCCTGATCTGCGCGGCGGTGAAAAAAGCCGGCGGCAGACCGGATCCGTTCTGGTACGCTTCGGAGGACTATCCCGGCATTTACATAGACGGAGGAAAGGGTGTGGGACGGGTGAGAAAGCCCGGCCTTTCCTGCCCGGTGGGCTGTGCGGCCATCAATCCTGTTCCCAGGGAGATGATCTGGGAAGCGGTGGACGAGGTGAGGGAGAAGACAGGCTGGAAGGAACCTCTCCTTGTCACTGTGGAGATCCCGGCGGGGGAAGAACTGGCCGGAAAGACCTTCAATCCCAAACTGGGCATTGAGGGCGGCCTTTCGGTTCTCGGGACGACAGGCATCGTAGAGCCCATGAGCGAGGACGCCCTGACGGCCACCATCCGGCTGGAGATCCACATGAAAGCGGTGGAGGGAGCGGACTACCTCATCGTCACTCCGGGAAATTACGGGGAAACTTTTTTAAAGGAACAGATGGGCATTTCCCTGGATCAGGGAGTAAAGTGCAGCAATTTTATTGAGGACACCATGAGATTCATGGCGGAAGAAGGATTTCGCCGGGGAATGCTTGTGGGCCACGTGGGGAAGTTAATCAAGGCTGCCGGCGGCGTGGGAAACACCCACTCCCGCTATGGGGACCGGAGGATGGAGATCCTCTGGGACTGTGCGAAAAAGGCCGTTCCGGAGATAGCTGCTGATGAAAATTTCAAGAGGCAGATCCTGGCCGCCAACACCACGGAGGAAGCCCTCGAATATCTGCAGGAGCGGGGAATCCGGCGGCAGACGGGAGACTGGGCTGCCGGCCGGCTGCGGGAGCAGATCTGTACCTGGACCGGGGGAGTGCTGGACATGGATGTGATCATGTTCTCCGCCGGTCTGGGAGTGTTCGGGGAGGCCGTCGGATGAGGGCGGCTGTGGTCAGCTTCACCGGGCGCGGCAGCCGGCTGAACCGGAAGATTGTGGAGATCTTAAAGAGCCGCGGCTGGGACTGTGAGGGATGGACCAGGGAAAAATTTGCCGTGAGCGGTCTGAATATTATGGAAGGAACTTTAGCGGACTGGACGGGGAAAAACTTTCCGGAGGCGGACGCCCTGATCTTTGTGGGAGCCTGCGGCATCGCGGTGCGGGCTGTGGCTCCCTGGGTGAAGGATAAGTTCCAGGACCCGGCGGTGGTGGCGGCTGACGAGGGCGGACAGTTTGTGATCTCCCTGCTCTCCGGCCACGCAGGCGGGGCAAACCGGCTGACGAGGGAGCTGGCGGCGGCTCTGGGAGCCGTGCCGGTGATTACCACGGCCACAGATGTGAACGGCCGGTTTGCCGTGGATGTGTTTGCGGCAGAAAACGGCTGCGCTATCAGCAGCCGGGATCTGGCAAAACAGCTTTCCGCAGATATTCTGGAGGGAAAGCGGGTTTTTATTTCCAGCGATTTTCCGGTGGAGGGAGAGTTTCCGCCGGAGGTCTCCGCCGGGGAAGAGAAGGAGCATGGAAGGGATTCTGAAGAATTCAGCTCTGTCTCAGTGCGGATCACCTGGTCAGACCAGGAGGAAGAACAGGTGCTGCGGCTGATCCCCAGGAGAGCCGTTCTGGGGATGGGCTGCCGCCGGGGCGTTTCTAAGGAAGTGCTGGAGCGGGAGGCAGAGGCGGCGCTTCGGGCGGCCGGAGTGGACAGGCGGGCGGTGCGGGCCATCGCCAGCGCCGACTTAAAACAGAAGGAGGAGGGCCTGCTCTCGCTGGCAGAGGAGTGGGGGGTGCCCTTCCTCACCTACTCTGCGGAGGAGATGAACCGGATTCCCGGCACATTTTCTTCCTCGGAATTTGTGAAACATACTGCCGGAGTGGACTGTGTATGCGAGCGGGCGGCCATGGCCGCAGTGCTGGAAAACGGCGCAGGCGGCCGGCTCCTTGCCGGAAAGCGGAAGGGAGATCAGACGACCGCCGCTCTGGCAGCGGAGGAGATCATCATACATACAGGAGAACAGAAGTGACAGAGATTATCATATTCGGCGGAACCAGCGAGGGAAGAAAGCTGGCGGAAGTCTGCGGGGAGCGGGGAATTCCCGCGGCGGTGAGCGTTGTGACGGAGTATGGGGCAGAGCTTCTGCCGGACAGCCCGTCTGTGGAAGTACATACCGGTCCCATGGATCTGGAGGAGATGACCGGCTGGCTGAAGGAAAAACAGCCTTCCCTGGTACTGGATGCCACCCACCCCTACGCGGCGCAGGCGACGGAGCATATCCGGAAAGCCTGCAAAGCCTGCGGCATCCCCCTGCTGCGGGTTCTGCGGGAAGAAATAAAAAAGGAGGACGGACCGCGGGAAAAGGACAACGGGGAAGAAAAACGTCCCCGGATCGTGACGGTGGAGACGGTCCGCCAGGCGGCGGAATACCTGGCCGGCCAGCCGGGCCGGATCCTGGTGACGACCGGAAGCAAGGAGCTGGAGGAATTTACCGCTCTTGAGGATTATAAGGAGCGGGTGTACGCCAGAGTGCTCCCCGCCTCCTCTGTGCTTGCCGGCTGCGAGGCGAAAGGATTCCCGGGAAGCCACATTTATGCGCTCCAGGGTCCGTTTTCCGCAGAGATGAACCTGGCCATGCTGCGCATGTCCGGCGCGTCCTGGCTGGTGACGAAGGAGGCCGGCCGGGCCGGCGGCTTTGAGGAAAAGCTCCGGGCGGCGGAGGCGGCCGGGGCCGGCGTGGTGATCGTGGGCCGGCCGAAAAAGGAGGAGGGCATCAGCTTAAAGGAGGCGCTTGAGGTGCTTGCGGGGCTGACGCCGGAGAACAGACCGTTTAGGGAGCCGCCGGAGAGCGGGGGTTCGGAAGAAGGCGCCTGCCGGGCGGTGCTGACTCTGGCGGGAGCCGGTATGGGAACGGCGGAGTCCATGACGGTGGAGGCGGTGGAAGCTCTGCTGGAAGCCCAGGCTGTGTTCGGAGCTCCCAGGATGCTGCAGGCGGCGGAGGAAGTGCTTGCCCGCTTCGGCGGGAAGAACCGTCCTGAGATGAAGGGCGAATATCTGCCGGGCCCGGTGTTTGAGTGGCTGAGATCCCACGGAGAGTGCCGCCGGGCGGTAGTGCTGTTTTCCGGAGATACGGGATTTTACAGCGGCACCGCCGGCTTTTTAAAAGAGGCCGGAGCGGACAGCGGCTGGGAGATCCGGGTTCTGCCCGGCATTTCCTCCCTGTCCCGCATGGCGGCTGCCCTGAAAAAGAGCTGGGAAGACGCGGTGATTGCCAGCCGCCACGGCAGAGACTGGGATGTGAGAGCGCTGGCAGAGCGGAACCGGAAAGTATTTGTGCTCACCGGAGGCAACTGCCGGGCGCAGCAGATCTGCGGAGAGCTCGCCGGGCTTCCCGTGACCGTCTATGTGGGCGAAAACCTGGGAAGCGGCAGAGAACGGATTTTGAAGGGAAAGCCGGAAGAATTGGCAAAGGAATCATTTGCATCCCTGGCGGTGATGTGGATCGAGAAGGAGGAGCCGTGAGAGACGAATGGATGATCCGGGGCAGAGTCCCCATGACAAAAGAAGAAGTGCGGGCCGTGTCCGTTTCCAAGCTGGAGCTTTCGCCGGATTCGGTCCTCTGGGACATCGGTGCCGGCACCGGCTCCGTGTCAGTGGAGGCGTCCTTCTTTCTGACGGAAGGGCAGGTGTTTGCGGTGGAAAAAAAGCCGGAGGCATTGGAGCTGATTGAAAAAAATAAAGAGAAATTCGGCCGGGAAAATATAACGGTGGTGGCGGGAGAGGCGCCGCAGGCCCTTGAGGGGCTGCCGGCTCCCACCCATGCCTTTTTGGGCGGAGCCTCCGGACACATGGACGAGATCATCGGCCTGCTGCTCCGGAAAAATAAAAAGGTCCGGGTGACTGCCAACATCATTTCCCTGGAAAGTCTGTCCGAGCTTCTCGCCTGCCTGAAAAAACGGCAGATCGAGGCGGAGATCGTGTCCATGCAGACGGCGCGGAGCCGCCTGGCAGCCGGGCACCATCTGATGATGGGACAGAATCCGGTGTACATCATTTCATTTGGAGGGGAGGAGAGCCCGTGGGCGGAAGAATACTCATAGGGGCGCCGGGGAGCGGCAGCGGAAAAACTCTGCTGGTCTGCGGCCTTCTCGCCCTTTTAAAAAAGCGGGGAATTTCCTGCCGCTCTTACAAGTGCGGGCCGGATTACATTGATCCCATGTTCCACCGCTTTGTGCTGGGAATCGAGAGCGGGAACCTGGATTCGTACTTCTCGTCTCCGGAAGAGATCCGCAGGCGGGTGGCAGAGGAGACGGCGGACGGATCCATGGCAGTGATCGAAGGGGTCATGGGCTACTATGACGGCCTGGGAGGCGACAGTGTTCAGGCCAGTTCCTATGAGATCGCCGCCATCACGGAAACGCCGGCGGTGCTGGTGATAAACGGCCGGGGCGCCGGCCTTTCCCTGGCGGCTCTGGTGAAGGGATTTCTGGAATATAAAAAGGACAGCCGGATTGCCGGGGTGATCGTCAACCGCACCAGTCCCATGATGGCAGAACGCCTCCGCGGCCCTATAGAGGAGCTGGGAGTCTCCTTTTTGGGCTGCCTTCCTGAAATAAAGGATTTTAAGCTGGAGAGCCGCCACCTGGGGCTTATGATGCCGGAGGAAGTGCAGGATCTGGAAAAGAACATCAGCCGCCTGGCGGAGGAGATGGAGCGCTGTCTGGACATAGAAAAACTGCTGAAACTGGCGGAGAGCTGCGGAGATTTGTCCGTATATGACGGACAATCTGGAAGCTCAGAAATAACTTCCCCCTCCGGCTGTAATCCTGCCGGCGGCCGCACTCCCAGGATCTCAAATGGGGAGAGGCCGGAGAAGATTCCAGTGGGGATCGCCTGGGATGAGGCATTCTGTTTTTACTACGGAGAAAACCTGCGGCTTTTGGAAGAGATGGGGGCGGAGCTTGTGAGATTCAGCCCTCTGCGGGATGAAAGACCGCCGGAAGGCATCTGCGGCCTGCTCTTAGGCGGCGGCTATCCGGAACTCTACGGGAAAGAGTTGGAGAAAAACAGCTCCATGAGAGAATGGGTGCGCCGGGCGGCGGCACAGGGCCTTCCCGTGATGGCGGAGTGCGGCGGCTTTATGTATCTGAAGGAAGAGCTGGAGGGGGCGGATGGGAAAATGTACGCTATGTGCGGATATCTCCGAGGCTCCTGCAAAAATGCCGGGCGGCTGACCAGGTTCGGCTATCTGGAACTTTGCGGACTGCCGGAAGGGCCGGTGAAGGGCCATGAGTTTCACTACTGGGACTGCACGGACAACGGCACGCTCTGCACGGCGAAAAAGCCCCGGGGCGGGAAAGAGTGGCTCTGCATGGAGAGACGTGACCGGGTGACAGCCGGATTTCCCCATCTTTACTATCCGTCCAACCGGGCAGTGCCGGAGGAGTTTATGAAAAAATGCAGAAGATTCAGAAAGGAACAGCTGAGATGACAGAGGTGAAAAAACCGGACAGAAAAGCGATGGAGGCGGCATCATACCGCTGGAACCACATTGCCAAGCCTCTCCACGGCCTGGGAGTGCTGGAGGAGGACATTATCCGGATTGCCGGGATGACCGGGGATCCGGATGTGGATCTGGAAAAAAAGGCGGTAGTGATCATGTGCGCCGACAACGGCGTGGTGGAGGAGGGCGTCAGCCAGACCGGACAGGAAGTGACGGCTGCCGTGACCAGAAATTTTACCAACGGAAATGCCAGCGTCTGCATTATGGCTGAGCGGGCAGGGGCCCAGGTGGTGCCTGTGGACGTGGGGGTGGCGGACAGCCTGGAAGGCTGCGGCCGCGTGTACCCCCTGCGCTCCTGCAAGATCATGGCCGGAACGAGGAATTTTGCGAAGGAGGAGGCCATGACGGAAGCGGAGGCCAGAGCCGCCGTGCAGGTGGGGATCGGCCAGGTCCGCCATTTAAAGGAGACGGGCGTCCGGATCATTGCCACCGGAGAGATGGGAATTGGAAATACTACCAGCAGCAGTGCTGTGGCTTCGGTCCTTCTGGGAAAAGAGGCGGCGGAGGTCACAGGCCGCGGAGCCGGGCTGAGCGACGAAGCCCTGGAGCGGAAGATCCATGTGATCGAAAAGGCCATTGCTCTTCATAGGCCGGACTGGAGAGATCCGCTGGATGTGATCAGAAAAGTGGGCGGTCTGGACATTGCCGGCCTTGCGGGGGTATTCCTGGGAGGAGCCATGTACGGAGTCCCCATTGTGGTGGACGGTTTTATCTCCGCGGTGGCAGCTCTGACGGCAGAGAGGCTCTGCCCGGGCTGTGCCGATTACATGATCGCCTCCCACGTTTCGGCGGAACCGGCGGGAGAGATGGTGTTAAACGCCCTGGGCTTAAAGCCGGTGATCCGGGCAGGTATGTGTCTGGGCGAGGGAACGGGAGCGGTGGCGGTTCTGCCGCTGCTTCAGATGGCGGCGGACGTGTACCGCCGCATGAGCACCTTTCAGGAGAATGATATAGAAGAGTACGAGGAGTTTTCCCATGCTTAGGCTGATCACCGGCGGCAGCGGCAGCGGAAAGTCCCGTTTGGCGGAGGAGACGGTCCTGTCCCTGAAGCCGGAAAAAAGATATTATATCGCCACCATGATCGCCTGGGATGAAGAGTGCAGAAAGAGGATCAGCCGCCACCGGGCCATGCGGGCGGGAAAGGGATTTGAGACGCTGGAGTGTCCCGTGGATCTGGAGCAGGTGAGAGTGGAGGCGGGAAGTGCCGTTCTCCTGGAGTGTCTCTCCAATCTGACGGCCAACGAATTTTTCCGCGGCGGGGAGGAACTGGCCGATAAAGGCTCATCAGCGCGTCAGGAGGCATCCGGCGGTGCATTTTCGCCGGAGAGTCAGGAGGAGTCTGCCCCTTCCTGCCGGGACGGCCGCGGGGAGCGGAAGCGGCGGACGGAAGAGAAGATTATGAAAGGCATCCGCTCTCTGATGGAGCAGGCGGCGGAGGTGGTAGTAGTGACCAACGAGATCTTTTCCGACGGAACGGTCTATGACCGGGAGACGATGGATTATATGGAAGTGCTGGGCCGTCTGAATGTCCGTCTGGCAGAGACAGCCGGCGAGGTGACAGAAGTGGTGTTCGGCATTCCTTTAAAGAAAAAGACTAGTTTCGGGGCGGAAGGAGGTGCAGGGCGGTGAGATGGCTTCACAGTCTGGCAATTGCGTTTTCCATGTACTCGAAGATCCCCATGCCCCGGGTGCCGTGGACCGATGAGGGAATGAAGTACGCGCTCTGCTTTTTTCCCCTCATCGGCCTGGTGATCGGCGGAATTTACACGGTGTTCGGCCTGGGAGCGGCCGCTCTCCGGCTGCCGGAGACGGTGCGGATCTGCATCGGCGTGCTCATCCCGCTGGCAGTGACCGGGGGAATCCACATGGACGGATACCTGGACACGGTGGACGCCAGGTGCTCTTTTGACAGCCGGGAGAAAAAGCTGGAGATATTAAAGGATCCCCACACAGGAGCGTTTGCGGTGATCCGCTGCGGCATGTACCTTCTGGGCTTTGCCGCGGCTTTCGGCATGATCCCTGCGGAAAAGCTGGGGATCACGGCGGGAATTTTCACTCTGAGCCGGGCGCTGTCCGGCTGGGCAGTCGTGACGTTCCCCAAAGCGAAAAAAGACGGCCTGGCTGTCTCTTTTTCAAAGAGCGCGTCGGAGCGGGCTGTTCAGATCTCCATGGGGTTCTGGGCGGCAGCGGCGCTGGCTCTGACAGCCGCGGCCGGGGGAATGGCAGCTGCGGCGGCCTGCGGGGCGGCGGCAGCGGTGATGTTTCTCTCTTACCGCCGCATGGCAGTAAAGGAATTTGGAGGGATGACCGGCGATCTGGCGGGATATTTTCTCCAGCGGGCGGAGCTCTGGCAGCTGGCGGCAGCGGCAGCTGTATTTGCGGCCGTCTCCCCCTAGAGAAGCGCTGTCTGGCAGGGGGGATGATCGGCCGGAGAAACAGCCGCCGGCCGCAGGTGAGGTATCCGGCCGGAAGAACAGCCGCCGGCCGCAGGTAAGGCATCCAGCCGGAAAAACAGCCGCCGGCCGCAGGTAAGACATCCGGCCGGGGAAGAACAGCCGCTGGCCGCGAATAAGACAGCCGGCCGCGCAGACACCATCCGGCCCCAAAGCCGGACGAAAAACAGAAAACACAGACGGGAATTAGAACGGGTATTGGAGGATTGCAGATTATGGGTTTATATAAGATCATGCTTGTGGACGACGAGGAGGAGGTGCGCAAGAGCATTATCAAAAAGATCGACTGGGCGGACGCCGGCTTTGAGGTGGTGGGCGACGCGGAGAACGGGGAGGAGGCACTGGAAAAGCTGGAGCTTCTGGAACCGGACGTGGTGGTCACGGACATCCGCATGCCCTACATGGATGGGCTGACTCTGACGGAGAAGATCCGTCAGCGCTATCCGTCCATCAAGGTGGTGATCTTTTCCGGGTACGACGATTTTGAGTACGCCCAGAAGGCCATCAAGCTGAATGTGACGGAATATATCTTAAAGCCGGTGAACGTGGAGGAGATGACGGCCATTTTAAAGAAGATCCGGAAAAATCTGGACGAGGAGATCGAGATGCGCCGGGACGTGGACCTTCTGCGGGAGCGGTACGTGGCCAGCCTGCCGGTGATGCGGGAACATTTCCTCAACAACCTGGTGGGCGGAGGCGTAACAAAGGAGGCGGCAGAAGAAAAGCTGAAGGAGTACGAGCTGGACATCCTGGGCGCGGAAAAATGGGTGGTGGCCGTGATCCATGTGGAACAGGAGGAAGAGCACGGCGCCGGCACCAGTTCCCTCCACAGGGAGCGGGAGCTGATCCCGATCTCCGTCAAGCAGCTGGTGGAGGAGAAATTAAAGGCCTACTGCCGGTTTGTGCTCTTTAACTCCTCCCGGGACATGGTGCTCATCGCCGCCATCGACGAGGCCAACACCCAGACCGGGCTTATTGAGCAGCTGAACGACATCTGCAAGGAATGCCGCAAGGTGCTGGAGGTGTCAGTGACCATGGGAGTGGGAGTGAGCTGCCCGTCCCTGGAAAAAATGGGCCGCTCCTTCCAGTCTGCCATGGACGCCTTAGGCTACAAGGCCATCGTCGGAGGCGGAGGAGTGATCTACATCAACGATGTGGAGCCGGTGAACCGGGGAAAACTCCAGTTTGACCAGCAGGAAGAGTCTGATCTGGTGGCGGCCATCAAGTTCGGCCCCAGGGAGAAGATCGAGGCGGCGGTGAAAAAGATTGCCGGCCACATGGACGCGAAGGTCCACATCCGCCAGTACCAGGCGTACGTGCTCAGCGTGGCCAGCACGGTGATCCAGCTGGTGCAGCAGTACGATCTGAACCTGTCGGAGATCCTGGGATCCGATCAGGACTATTTTGAGATCCTGGGGAAAATGGACCTGCAGGAAGATTTTTACCAGTGGCTGCTGACTGTGTCCTGCCGCATCGGGGATGCCCTGGGCCAGGAGCGTGACAACACGGCGAAAAATATGATCCGCACGGCCAAGCAGTATATAGAAGAAAATTACAGCGATCCGGAGCTCTCTGTGGAGAAGATCTGCCGCTATCTCCACATGAGCCCCGCCTATTTCTCCACCATGTTCAAGAAGGAGACGGGACAGACCTACATCGCCTACCTGACGGAGGTGCGGTTAAACCGGGCGGTGGAGCTGCTAAACAAGACAGACGACAAGACCTACATCATAGCGGCGAAGGTGGGCTATCAGGAGCAGAATTATTTCAGCTATGTGTTCAAGAAACGGTTCGGAGTGTCGCCCACCAGGTACAGGGGAGCAAAGAAATAAGGGGAGCTGCAGATGAGAGAAAAATTAGAAGGGAAGAGCATCCGCTATTCCATATTCAGCTACTTTACGGTGACAGCCCTGGTGATGGGCATCCTCATCGCCCTGTTCTTAAACACCCGCTTTACCAGCCAGCTCTCCGCATCCATGGAGGCGGAGAGCGAAAATCTGGTGAGCCAGGTGAGCGTGTCGGTGGAGTCCTTTCTGCGGACCATTATGAAGCTGTCCGACTCCATCTACTACGGGGTGATCAAGAATGCCGACCTCTCCCAGGAGTCTATCAGCAGAGAGCTTCAGCTTCTCTATGACAACAACAAGGACAGCGTGGAAAATATTGCCGTGTTTGACAAAAACGGCCAGATGCTGGAGGTGGTGCCGGCAGCCAGGATGAAGTCTCATGTGGACGTATCGCGGGAGAGCTGGTTTGCGGAGACGCTGGCCCAGCCGGAAAACCTCCATTTTTCCACGCCCCACGTCCAGTATCTGTTTGACGGAAGCGACACCCAGTACAAATGGGTGATCTCCGTGTCCCGGGCGGTGGAGATCACGGAAGGTCCGTTCACCACCCAGGGCGTGCTGCTCATTGACGTCAGCTACGGCAGTCTGGACCAGATCGTGGGGGAAGTCTCCCTGGGAGACAGCGGCTATCTCTACCTGATGGACCGGGACGGGGAGATTATCTGCCATCCGAAAGCCCAGTTAATCAATGCCGGGCTGGTAGAGGAGGACAATCAGAGAGCCGCCGGCTTAAAGGAAGGAAGCTACCGGGATTCTTTCGGCGGAAAAGAGAGGATCACCACCATCAAATCCGTGGGATACACCGGCTGGAAGGCGGTCGGCGTGAGTCTGACGGGGAGCATGACCATGAACGTGCTGAAGACCAGAATTTTTGTCGTGTTCATCGTTCTGCTCTTCCTCTTCGTGCTGACGATGATCAACGCCTACATTTCATCCAGGATCACCACGCCCATCAAGGAGCTGGAAAAATCGGTGAGCCTGCTGGAAAACGGAGATCTGGACGCGCCGGTCTACATCGGCGGTTCAGCGGAGATCCGCAGCCTGGGCCGTTCCATCCAGGGAATGGCCATGCGGATTAAGGAGCTGATGAACGACATTGTGGCAGAGCACGAATCAAAGCGCAAGAGCGAGTTTGACACTCTGCAGTCCCAGATCAATCCCCATTTCCTGTACAATACCCTGGATATTATTGTTTGGATGATTGAAAATGAGAAAAAGACGGACGCGGTCCGGGTGGTGACGGCTCTGGCCCGCTTTTTCCGGATCAGTCTGAGCCGGGGGAAGAGCATTATCACCGTGAAGGATGAGCTGGAGCATGTCCGCAATTACCTGATGATCCAGCAGATGCGTTTTAAAAATAAATTTACTTATGAGATCGAGGCGGAGGACGGCGTGCTGGAGCTGGCCAGCTTAAAGCTCATGCTTCAGCCCATGGTGGAGAACGCCATCTACCACGGCATGGAGTTTATGGACGGGGACGGCAGGATCGAGATCCGCGTCTGGAGAGAAGGGGACGACCTTTATCTGCGGGTGCGGGACAACGGCCTGGGAATGACGGAGGAGCAGGTGGAGAACCTGTTTAAGGACAGCGGCCATGTGCCGTCCAAGCGGGGGTCCGGCATCGGCGTGCGCAACGTGAACGAGAGGGTGAAGCTCTATTTTGGAGAGCCTTACGGCCTGCGGATTGAGTCGGAGCCGGATGAGGGGACGGATGTGATCATCCACCTGCCGGCGATCCCCTACAGCGAGATCTTAAAGAGGGAGGGAACATAATGTCTGTGCGGGAAAAACTGTTGTGGGCGGCGGGCGCCGTCCTTCTGGTGTTTTTATATCTGGCTTCCTCCACAGACCTGATCATCAAGGAGAGGGAGGTGCAGATCCATCCGGTCTCCATCATCCTGGACGACGTGAACGACGCCTACTACCAGAATTTCAAAAAAGGGGTGGACCAGGCGGCCAGAGATTACTATGCGGACACCAGTTTTACCACCCTCTACGACGACATCAGCCAGGAGCAGCAGCTGCAGCTGATCCGGCGGGAGATTGAGGACGGGGCGGAGGCTGTGGTGGTAGTCCCGGTAAACGGGGAGCAGCTGGACCAGGGACTGGCTGAGGAGAGGTCCCAGGTCCCGCTCATCGTCATGGCCCCCGGTTCCCTGGAAAATGCAGTCCGGGCGCGGATCTGCGTGGACGGGGCAGGAGCCGGGCAGATGCTGGCTGAGGAGGCGGCAGAGGAGCTGCCGGAAAACACCTCATTTTATCTGCTGGCCAGCGATCTGCGGTCGGGGGACGCCAAAATGGTCCTGGAAGGAGTCTGCCGGGTGCTGGATGAGGAAAACGCGGAGTATGAGCTGGGAGAGTGGGATGGGGAGACAGACCGCCTGCAGGCATTTATCCGCACGGCAGCTTCCGGGAAAGAGCCGGCGGCCCTGATTGCTTTAGATAAGGAAAGCCTGACGGAGACGGCGCAGATCTTAAAGAACGGGGAGGATCTTAAGAGCCGCCTGGCCGGAGTCTACGGCATGGGTTCCAACACTTCGGTGCTGGGAAGCCTGGAGTCGGGGATCATCGACGGTCTTGTGACTTTTGACCAGTATTCGGCCGGCTATCTGAGTGTGGAGAAGGCGGTGGAGGCCATCCGCGACTCCAGATCGGGCGGGACGGTTCAGATGGACTGCTTCTATATTACCAGTGAAAATATGCGTGATAAAAAATATGAGACGATGCTCTATCCAATGGAATAAAGGGGAGGTACTGTGATGAGACGAAAAATGGTGTGCGGCTGTCTGTGTCTTTTGTCGGCGGTGGTTCTGGCCGGCTGTCAGGATGGAGCGGAGCAGGAGGAAAAGAAATCCATCCGTCTGGGGGTGTCTGTTTACCGCTGGGAGGACGCTTTTTTGACCACTCTCCGGACAGAGCTGGAGGAGAAGGCAAAGGAGTATGAGCAGGAGACGGGGATCAAGGTTGTCATGGATATTGTGGACGCGAAAGAGAGCCAGAGCGTCCAGAACAGCCAGGTGGAGCGCTTTATCTCCCTGGGCTGCGACGCCCTCTGCATCAATATGGTGGACCGCTCCGCCGCCAGCGACATTATCGTTCAGGCCATGGACGCGGATGTGCCTGTGGTATTTTTCAACCGGGAACCGGTGGAGGAGGATATGGAGCGCTGGGACAGGCTCTACTATGTGGGGGCGGACGCGAAGCAGTCGGCGGTGATCCAGGGGACGATCCTGGCGGACGCCTACGACGGGGATCCGTCCAGCCTGGATTTAAACGGAGACGGGGTGGTCAAGTACGTGCTTCTGGAGGGAGAGAGCAGCCACCAGGATTCTCTGATCCGGACGGAGTGGTCCATCCAGACGCTGAAGGACCGGGGAGTTCCCATTGAGAAGCTGACCGGCGGGATCGCCAACTGGGACAGGAGCCAGGCGTCCGCCCTGATGGAGCAGTGGCTGGAGGAATATCCCGATGAGATCGAGCTGGTCATCAGCAATAATGACGATATGGCCCTGGGGGCCCTGGACGCCATGGAGCGCTGCGGCTCTGCCCGCCCCATCAAGCTGGTGGGGATCGACGCCACTCCTGCGGCGGTGGAGGCCGTGCGGGAGGGCAGGCTCATGGGAACGGTGAGCCAGGATCTGGAGACGTACGCGGACGCCATTTTCCAGATCGCCAGGTGCGAGGCAGAGGGAGAACCGGTGGAGGAGCACGTGCAGCTGGAAGGCGGAAAATACTACCGGAGCGCCCAGGCGCCGGTGACGGCGGCCAGTCTTTCTGACTGATTTTGTAAAATCTGAACAGAAAATGTCGGGGATAAAAAAAGTTCAGGGAAAAATCATCCGAAAACAAAAAAAATTATAGAAAAATCGAAAAAAAACATATAGAAATATGCACAAAGAAATGATATACTTTAACCATCGATAGGACAGAGTGCCTAATCAAAATGAAAGGGAGGAATTAAAAATGAGATTAACAAAGAAAGCAGCGGCCCTCGCAATGGCGTCCTGCATGGCCTTATCTTTAACGGCCTGCGGCGGCGGCAGCAGCACGGAGACTACAGCAGCTTCCGAGGCAGCCGGAGAGAGCACAGAGGCAGCCGGAACTGAGGCAGCAGAGGAGACTGGTGAAGTTGCCAACAAGGATAAACCCCTTGTATGGTTCAACCGTCAGCCGTCCAACAGCTCCACCGGTGAGCTGGATATGGCAGCTTTAAGCTACAACGACAACACCTACTATGTAGGATTCGATGCAAACCAGGGTGCTGAACTTCAGGGAACCATGGTAAGAGACTACATCGAGGCCAACATCGACACCATCGACCGCAACGGCGACGGCGTGATCGGCTATGTACTGGCAATCGGCGATATCGGACACAACGACTCCATCGCACGTACCAGAGGCGTCCGCAGCGCACTTGGAACCGGCGTTGAGGCCAACGGCGAGATCGACAGCGCTCCTGTAGGAACCAACACCGACGGTACCTCCACCATCGTTCAGGACGGAACGATCGATGTAAACGGCACCACCTACACCATCCGTGAGCTGGCTTCTCAGGAGATGAAGAACTCCGCAGGAGCTACCTGGGATGCAGCTACCGCAGGAAACGCAATCAACACCTGGTCCGCTTCCTTCGGCGATTCCATCGACGTAGTAGTTTCCAACAACGACGGCATGGGCATGTCCATGTTCAACGCCTGGGCTAAGGACAACGGCGTTCCCACCTTCGGATACGATGCAAACAGCGACGCTGTTGCAGCAATCGCAGAGGGCTACGGCGGAACCATCAGCCAGCACGCAGACGTACAGGCTTACTTAACCCTTCGTGTTCTTCGTAACGCACTTGACGGCGTAGATATCGACACCGGTATCGGCACCGCTGACGAGGCAGGCAACGTTCTGACCGACGATGTATACGTATACAGAGAGGACGAGCGTTCCTACTACGCATTAAACGTAGCAGTTACCGCAGACAACTATCAGGATTTCATGGATTCCACAGTGACCTACGCACCGGTTTCCAACCAGCTTGACGCAGCGGAGCATCCGGAGAAGGCCGTATGGCTGGATATCTACAATGCAGCTGATAACTTCTTAAGCTCCACCTATCAGCCTCTGCTTCAGAAGTATGATGACCTTCTGAACTTAAAGGTTGACTACATTGGCGGTGACGGACAGACTGAGGCTAACATTGTAAACCGTCTGGGCAATCCGAGCCAGTACGACGCCTTTGCCATCAACATGGTTAAGACCGACAATGCGGCTTCCTACACCGCTCTGTTAAATCAGTAATTTATCATTCACGAAAGTGAGAATGAACGGTTATCAGGGAGAAGCAATTCTCCCTGATAGCTTTATTAACGGGAAACATCATTCCCTGTTAAGACAAAGCTCATAAAGGGAAGTTCCGGCAGAGGCCGGGCTTTTCGCTGCAACTGAAAAATTTGATTCACAGGAGTAAAGAGTATGGCAGATAAGAAAGATGATATCGTCTTATCAATACAAGGTATGAGCAAGTCCTTCGGCCGAAACCGGGTGCTTGACCATATCAACCTGGAAGTGAAGCGGGGAACGGTCATGGGACTGATGGGCGAGAACGGCGCCGGCAAGTCCACCATGATGAAGTGCCTTTTCGGAACCTACCAGAAGGATGAGGGAAAGATTTTCTTAAACGGCAGAGAGGTCAGCTTCTCCGGACCGAAGGACGCCCTTGAAAACGGAGTGGCCATGGTCCATCAGGAGCTGAACCAGTGCCTGGAGAGAAACGTGATCGACAACCTGTTCCTGGGACGCTATCCCGTCAATTCCATGGGTGTGGTTGATGAGGGAAGAATGAAAAAGAAAGCTTCCGAGCTTTTCCGGAAGCTGGGAATGACGGTCAACCTGACTCAGCCGATGCGGAACATGTCCGTATCCCAGCGTCAGATGTGTGAGATCGCCAAAGCAATTTCCTATAATGCCAAGGTGATCGTTCTGGATGAGCCCACCTCTTCCCTGATGGCGCAGGAGGTTGACAAACTGTTTGAGATGATGAGAATGTTAAAGGAGCAGGGAGTGGCCCTGATCTACATTTCTCATAAGATGGATGAGATCTTCGAGATCTGTGACGAGATTTCCGTACTTCGGGACGGCAAGCTGGTCATGACAAAGAGCTCGAAGGAGACCAACATGAACGAGCTGATCACCGCCATGGTTGGACGTTCCCTGGAAAGCCGGTTCCCGCCGGTGGACAACCATCCGGGCAAAGTGATTCTGTCCGTGCAGCATCTGTCCACGAAATACGAACCCCATCTGCAGGATATCACCTTCGACGTGAGAGAGGGCGAGATCTTCGGCCTGTACGGTCTGGTGGGAGCGGGGCGTACTGAGCTGCTGGAGACGATCTTCGGCGTCCGCACCAGAGCGGCCGGCCGAGTGTATTTCAATAATCGGCTGATGAACTTCAACAGCGCGAAGGAGGCCATTGATCACGGATTTGCCATGATCACCGAGGAGCGGAAGGCCAACGGCCTGTTCTTAAAGGGAGACCTTACCTTCAACACGACGATCGCCAATCTGGAGCAGTACAAATCCGGCATGGCCCTTTCCAATACCAAGATGGTAAAGGCTACGGCCAACGAGATCAAGGTCATGCACACCAAGTGCATGGGACCGGACGATATGATCTCAAGCCTTTCCGGAGGAAACCAGCAGAAGGTCATCTTCGGAAAATGGCTGGAGAGAAAGCCCCAGGTCTTCATGATGGACGAGCCTACCCGCGGTATCGATGTAGGCGCGAAGTATGAGATCTACGAGCTGATCATCGAGATGGCAAAGCAGGGCAAAACGATTATCGTTGTTTCCTCCGAGATGCCTGAGATCCTGGGCATCACCAACCGGATCGGAGTTATGTCCAACGGACACCTTTCCGGCATTGTCAATACGAAGGAGACGAATCAGGAAGAGCTGCTGAGGCTCAGTGCAAAATACCTATAATGGGGGAATGGAATATGGCAAAGGAAAATAATATTCTTACGGCTGATCAGGAGAAACAGCTTCGCCAGCCGATTGAAGATTACGTAGGAAAAATCCAGGCCAAGCTCGACAGTCTCAGAGCAGACGGAACCAACCGGGTAGTCGAGCTTCAGAATGACATGGACAGCGTAAAGAGAGATCATATCTTTACGCAGCAGGAAAAGGACAAGGAAATCACCAGGCTGAAGGCAGAGCTGGAGAAAGCCAAAGCCGTAGAAGATAAGAATAAAAACGAAGTTTCCAAGCTGATTGCTGACGGAGAGAGCTATCTGAAGGCGAATTTTGACAAGTACTATCAGGCAGTGGTCGCAAGCTGCAAGGAAGAGAGAGTTCTTGCTCAGAATAAGTACAAAGCCAGAGTGGCAGAGCTGGAGAAGGAGCATCAGGCGTCTGTTTCCAAGCTGAGCAATCAGGAGGAGATCAAGGACGAGAAATACGTTCACAAGAACCGCCTCTTTGACGCGAAGATGGAGCTGGAGAGAGATTATCAGACGATCAAGGACAGACAGCATGCCGCGTTCCAGTACAAATACCATCTGATCGATATGCTCCGCATGTCAAAGTTCACCTTTGGGGAGAACATGGCTCAGAGATGGGAGAACTATCAGTACACGTTCAATAAGAGAGACTTCCTGTTAAAGAATGGTCTGTACATCGCCATCGTGATTATTTTCATCATTCTGTGCGCGATCACGCCGATCGTCAAGGGAGTGCCGTTACTTACATACAACAACGTGCTGAACATCCTTCAGCAGGCATCCCCGAGAATGTTCCTGGCTCTCGGCGTTGCAGGTCTGATCCTCCTTGCAGGTACGGACCTGTCCATCGGACGTATGGTCGGCATGGGCATGACCACCGCCACCATCATCATGCACCAGGGCATCAACACCGGTTCTGTATTCGGCCATGTGTTTGATTTCACCGGCCTTCCCACACCGGCAAAAGTTGTTCTGGCTCTGGTTGTCTGCATCGTGCTCTGCACCTGCTTTACCACCATCGCCGGCTGCTTCACCGCAAGATTCAAGATGCATCCGTTCATCTCCACCATGGCGAACATGCTGATCATCTTCGGTCTTACCACCTATGCCACGAAGGGTGTGTCCTTCGGTGCCATCGAGTCCGCGATCCCCAGCAAGGTGATTCCCAGACTTAACGGCTTCCCGACCATCATCCTGTGGGCAGTAGCAGCAGTGATCGTAGTATGGTTTATCTGGAATAAGACCACTTTCGGAAAGAACCTGTACGCCGTAGGCGGAAACGCGGAGGCAGCTTCTGTTTCCGGTATCTCCGTATTCAAGGTGACGGTAGGCGCATTCATCCTGGCCGGTATCCTCTACGGATTTGGTTCCTGGCTGGAGTGCTTAAGAATGATGGGTTCCGGTTCTGCCGCTTATGGACAGGGCTGGGAGACTGACGCAATCGCAGCCTGCGTAGTAGGCGGTGTGTCTTTCACCGGCGGTATCGGCAAGATCTCCGGCGTAGTAGTCGGCGTGCTGATCTTCACCGCTCTGACCTACTCCCTGACGATCCTGGGCATCGATACGAACCTTCAGTTCATCGTATCCGGTATCATCATCCTGGTTGCTGTAACTCTGGACTGCTTAAAGTACGTGCAGAAGAAGTAATACAGCCAGAAAAAATTACAGTCAAATATGCAATGTCTGCCCCTGCGGCGGCCGCTTTCCTTCCGGCCCCGCAGGGGTTTCTTTTTTGTCTCTGGGACGCAGGACTGACTGCATTTAGAGGTTTCTCCTTTTTCGATTGTGTGATATGATGGTAACTGCGTGAAAGAAAAGGAGTGAGCATATGATTCTGATCATTGGAGGAGCGTTCCAGGGAAAGGAGCGGGCGGCTGAGAAGATAGCCGCAGCGGCCGCCGCAGGCGGAAAGAACATAGGGCCGGTGCTGGCGGCTTTTCACCGGAGCGTGCGTGACTATATGGAAACACGTCCCCAGGCGAGGGAGGAGGAGATCCGGGCCTACGCCGCCGGTGTGGTGAGGGATCATCCGTCAGCCGTTATCACCATGGATGAGGTGGGCTGCGGCGTGGTGCCTGTGGACGGAAAAGAGCGGGCCTACCGGGAGGCGGCGGGCTGGGCCGGCCAGGAGCTGGCGGCCATGGCGGATGAGGTGTACCGGGTGACAGCCGGGATCCTCACGCGGATCAAATAGACAGCAGAGGTGACAAAAGTGAGACTGATCATAGGAATACTGATCGACCGCCTTGTGGGGGATCCCCAGGGCTGGTACCATCCGGTGCGGACCATCGGGTCTGTGATCCGGCTGTGCGAGCGGATACTGAGAAAACTTTTTCCAGAGACGGAGAAGGGGGAGATGGCGGCAGGCGTATGTTTGTGCGCCGCGGTCCTTCTGTTTTCCGGGGGAGTGCCGGCCCTTCTTCTGCTGGCCGCCGGCCGGATCCATCCAGTGCTCCCGCTGATCCTGGGTTCTGTCATGTGCTGGCAGCTGCTGGCGGCAAAGTCCCTGAAGGATGAGAGCATGAAGGTGTATGCGGCCCTTCAGGAGGGAGATGGGGAAAAGGCCAGATACGCTGTCTCCATGATCGTGGGACGGGATACGGAGAAGCTGACAGAGGAAGGAATCATCAGGGCGGCGGTGGAGACGGTGGCGGAGAACACTTCCGACGGCGTGATCGCCCCCCTGCTCTATATGGCCATAGGCGGGCCGGTGCTGGGATTTCTCTATAAAGGGATCAACACCATGGATTCCATGGTGGGCTATCACAATGAGAAGTACGAATATTTCGGCAAAGCGGCGGCCAGGCTGGACGACATTGCCAATTTTATCCCGTCCAGGATCAGCGCTCTGCTGATGATTTTGGCGGCATTTTTCCTCGGGATGGACGGAAAGCGGGGGTGGAAGATCTTTCTCAGGGACCGGAAAAACCACAAAAGTCCCAATTCCGCCCAGACCGAGGCGGCCTGCGCCGGGATCTTGGGCGTCCGCCTGGCGGGAGACGCCTGGTATTTCGGAAAGCTGGTGAAAAAACCTTATATCGGAGATCCGGTCCGGCCGGTGGAAAATGAGGACATTGTGCGGGCCAACCGGCTGATGTACGGGACGGAGTGGCTGGCTCTGGCCCTGGCGGCTGTGTTCTGGATCATCTTTTAAGCGTAAAGGAGGAGAGCAGATATGGCAGAATACGGACACGGCGGAGACATCTACAGCCAGAAGGTGGAGATGGATTATTCCGCCAATATTAATCCCCTGGGGATGCCGGAGGGGGTGAAAGCGGCCATTTGCCGGGCGGTGGAGCTGGCGGCCCCCTATCCGGACAGCGCCTGCCGCCGGCTGACAAAGGCTTTGGCTGAGGCTTTCGGGAAAGAGCCGGAGCAGATCATCTGCGGCAACGGGGCGGCAGATCTGATTTTTCAGCTGGCATACGGGAGAAAACCGGAGAGGGCGCTGCTCATTGCCCCCTCTTTTTCTGAATATGAGCAGGCGCTGCGGGCAGCGGGAGCAGAGGTGGAATACTGTATGCTGCGGGAGGAAACGGGATTTTCCTTTGTAAAAGAAGAGTGGGAAGAGCGGGCAGAGGCCTGCCGCCCGGACATGGCGTTTTTCTGCAATCCCAACAACCCGACGGGACTGGCTGTGGGAAAGGAGACGGTGCGGGAGCTGGCGGATTTTTGCCGGAAACGGGGGATCTTTCTTGTGGCGGACGAATGTTTTGGGGAATTTCTGGACGTGCCGGAAGATTTTTCCATTTTGGGGGATCTGGAGCAGTTTTCCAACGTGTTTGTGCTGAAGGCATTCACCAAGATGTACGCCATGGCGGGGGTTCGGCTGGGATATGGGTTCTGCTCTGACCGGACGGTGCTGGAGTCCATGGAGGCGGCGCGCCAGCCGTGGAGCGTGTCGGCTCTGGCCCAGGAAGGCGGGATCGCTGCCCTGAGGGAGACAGAGTATGTGAGCCGGACGAAAAGACTGATCAAGGCTCAGCGGAAATTTTTGAAAGATGGGCTGGAGCGGCTGGGACTTACGGTCTGGGATTCCCAGGCCAATTATCTGTTTTTTAAAGGGCCGGAAGGCTTGAAAGAACGGTTCCTGAAGCATGGAATCCTGATCCGCTCCTGCGCCAATTATCCGGGTCTTGACGGACGCTTCTTCCGCATCTGCGTGCGCACGGAGGAGGAAAACCGGAAATTCCTGGAAACGGCCGGACTGGTGATGGAAGAGAGATGAGAGCTGGCCAAAATGGCTGGAAGATGGTATACTGGCGAATCATAAAGCGAAAAAGGAGGAGATTATGACAGAGCTGCATGTGCATTTGGACGGTTCCCTGCGGCCGGAGACGGTGTGGGAGCTGGCGGCGGAGCAGGGCATTTCCCTGCCGGCGAAAACAGCGGAGGAACTGAAGATCATGATGCAGGCGCCGGTGCCCTGCGGAAGCCTGGAGGAATATCTGTCCCGGTTTGCCGTGTCGAAAGTCTGCCTGCAGAGGGAGGAGGCCCTGGAACGGGTGGCTTTTGAGCTGGCGGAGGACATGGCGGCGGACGGAGTCACCTGCGGGGAGATCCGCTTTGCGCCTCAGCTGTCCACAGACTTGGGGCTGAGCCAGGAGAAGGTGACGGAGGCGGTGATCCGCGGTGTCCGCCGGGGAATGGAAGTCTATCCCGGGATTACTCTGGGGCTTTTGCTCTGCTGCATGAGAGGGGATGACAAGGAGACGGACCGGCGCAACCGGGAGACTCTTGAGCTGGCTGCCGGGCTGCAGGACGGAGGGATCGTCTGCGGCGTGGACCTGGCCGGGGCGGAGGCGGCGTACGATACGGGCCTGTTCCGGGATCTGTTCCGGGAGGCGGACCGTCTGGGGTTAAAGAGGACTATCCACGCCGGGGAGGCTGCCGGGCCGGACAGCGTGCGGAAGGCACTTGAGCTGGGAGCCATGCGCATCGGCCACGGTATTTCCGCTGCGGAGGATGAGCAGCTGATGAGGGAGCTGGCCGAGCGGAAGATTTCCCTGGAGGTGTGCGTCACCAGCAATGTGCAGACGAAAGGAGTGCCGTCCTTAAAAGACCATCCCATCCGGAAACTGTTTGACGCGGGAGTGCGGGTGACGATCAATACTGACAACCGGACTGTGTCGGACACCACCCTGACAGAGGAGATCCGCCTGGTGAGGGAGACGTTTCATTTTCAGGATGAGGAGCTTAAAAAGATGGAGGAGTACGCGGCACAGGCTGCCTTCGTGAAAAAGAGGGGCGGTCAGGACGGGGACGGCGAAGGTTCCCGGGAGAGGAGAGAGGAATGAAGCAGGAATACATAGAAAAAATATACAGCGGCTGGCTGGCCAAGATCATCGGCATCCGCTATGGGGCGCCCATAGAGGGATGGACCATGGAAAAGATCAGGAGCCTTTTCGGGGACCGTCTGCCTGATTACCCGGCGGATTACAAAAATTTCGCGGCGGATGACGACAGCAACGGCCCCTGGTTTTTTCTGCGGGCACTGGAAGATGGCGGAATATGCGGAAAAGATGGGGAGAAGACGGAGCTGGAACCGGAGGATGCGGCGAAGGCTCTGTTAAACTACGCTCCCTTTGAACATGGATTTTTCTGGTGGGGCGGATACGGTGTTTCCACAGAGCACACGGCTTACCTGAATCTGAGAAGCGGCATCCGCGCGCCGGAGAGCGGCAGTATCCGCCAGAACGGCTCCACTATGGCGGAGCAGATCGGCGGTCAGATCTTCTCAGACACCTGGGGCCTGGTAAATCCCGGGAAGCCGGAGCGGGCGGCGAAAATGGCGCGGGCGGCGGCTTCCGTCACCCACGACGGGGACGGCTTAAACGGGGCTGCCTTTGTGGCCTCCTGCATCAGCGCCGCTTTTGAGGAGAGCGATATCCGGGCGATCATCGAGACGGGGCTCTCCTTTGTGGAGCCGGGCAGCCGCTATGAGGAGGCGGTCCGGGCGGTTATGGATTTTTATGACAGCCACGAAAAGGGCGGCGAGAGCTGGAGGGACTGCTTTGAATTTGTCCGCACCCACTACGGGTATGACAAATACCCAGGCGTCTGCCACATTATCCCCAACATTTCTGTGATGATCCTGGCCATGCTCTACGGAGAGGGAGACTTTGACCGGACTTTGGAAATCTGTAACCTCTGCGGCTGGGATACGGACTGCAACGTGGGAAATGTGGCCTGCATCCTGGGGGTGGCCCTGGGACTTTCCGCCATCGGGGAGAAGTGGAGAAAACCGGTGGGAGATCTGCTTATCAGCTCCAGCGTTCTGGGATATTATAATATCCAGGATATTCCGCAGTCAGCCTCTTATATAGCCAGACTGGCCTTTGCGCTGGATAAGGAGGAGGTGCCGGAGCCGTGGCGGGAGATCCTGAAAGATGAGACTCTCTGCCACTTTGAATACCCCGGCTCCACCCACGCCATGCGGCTGCGGGCGGAATCTGGGGAGGGAAGAGAGTTGGAGGGGAAAAATCTCCGCCTGGAGAACACGGACGAGACGGCCTGGACGGGAAAGCGCTCCTTAAAGCTGACCGCTTCATCTGTGGAGCCGGGGGACCGGATTTTTCTATACCGGAACACCTACTACCGGCCGGAGGAATTTACGGACAGCCGGTATGATCCGGCCTTTTCCCCCACCCTCTATCCGGGACAGACGATTAAGGGAGCTGTGTACCTGCCGGAATACAGCCGGCCGGCAAAGGTCTGCCTTTACGTCAAAGATCTGCACAGCGGGGAGATCCTCTGCGGGGAGCAGCTGTCCCTGGTGCCGGGAGAGTGGCGGGAGCTTTCCTTTGCCGTTCCCGGCGGGCGGGATGAGCTGATCGGGGAGGCCGGCTTCTGCTTTTATATGGAAGGAAGAGCGCTGGAGCGGTTTGAGTTTGCGGCTATGGCGGACGATTTCCGGTCCGCCGGGGAGGCAGACTATCTTCTGGATCTGAAAAAGGAGCAGATGGAGGTGTGGCCCGGCGGCCACACGGAGATCAGCCAGTTTACCAGGCTGAAGGGAAATGCCTGGCTGGAGGACGGCGCTCTCCACCTCTCCTGCAGTGATTTCGGCGAGATGTACACCGGCGGGCAGAACTGGCAGGATTATGAGGCAGAGTGGCTGCTGACTCCGGTGAAAGGGGATTTCTGCGGGGCAGGGATCCGGGTGCAGGGGGCAGCCAGATCTTACGGGGCCGTGCTGCTTTCCGGAAACCGCCTGGCTCTGGTAAAGAGCCGTCCCCGGGGAGAGGGCTATGACATTCTGGCGGAGACAGAATTTTCCTGGAGAGAGGGAGAACGGATCCGGCTGACGGTGCGGGCGGAGGGAAACCGGCTGCAGGCAGCTGCCGCGCCGGCGGGAACTTCGGCCGCTGCGGGGGAGCCTGACGCCAGTCAGAGGACTGAGGGGATGAACGCGGAGGAGCCAGCCGCCTGTCAGTCCGCTGAGACGGCGGCAGCCGGGGAGTCATCTACCCATCGGACCGCTGAGGTGACGGCAGCTGACGGGGAAGATTCCTTCCGCACCGGCTGCATCGGCATCCTGGTAAGAAACGGAAGCCATGTGAAGGCGGAGGCGGTGCGGGTCCGCCCGCTCTGCTGTCCGCGGAAATAATGGGGAAAACGCATTTTTTTACAAAAATTTCATATTTTGGGCGGAGAAAAGGACATCTGTCCTTTACGAATCGGCCATTACAGTTTATAATCCATACTGTAAAGTGAAATTGAATCATTAGCAATACTTATTAATGAAAGACAATTTTACTTATGACTGGAAGAAATATGAGACAGAAATTGTGAAATATTCAGCAACAGGACAGACCGGCCGCCGCCATAGCTTCTTCCCGGGGCAGGCGTGAGCTGCGGCTCATACGTTTCAGAAAGGGAGAAGAAAGATGAAGACGACCAGAATTTTCATTGACACAGATTTGGGAGACGATGTGGATGACGCGGCAGCGTTTATGCTGGCCTTTTCAAGCCCGGAGCTTGAGCTGGCCGGAGTCACCACCGTCTACAAGGACGTGGAAAAGCGGGCGGAAATGGTGCGGGATCTATTAAGCCTCTGGGGGCGGGAACAGGTGCCTGTGACGGCCGGCTACGGGCGGGCTCTGATCGAGCGGCGCTTTGACGTGACGGAGCCTCCCATCCAGTACGGACTCTTAGACGGAAAAAAGGAGCGGGCCGCAGAAGAAGCGGGCGCATCCGGCCCCATTCCCAAGGCGGATGATCAGATCATCCAGGCGCTCAGGGAAGATGAGGACACGGTGATCCTGGCCATGGGAGCCATGACCAACCTGGCTGTGGCCTGCATCCGGGAACCGGAACTTTTGAGAAAGGCCAGAATCATCGGCATGGGAGGTTCTTTTTTAAACTCCCAGCCGGAGTGGAACATCATCTGTGATCCGGAGGCGGCCAGAATCGTGATGGAAACCTGCGAAAATCTGGTGATGATGGGTCTGGATGTGACGAAATACCTGAAAATAGGAGAGGACCGGCTGGACGCCTGGAGAAGGCGGGGAGACGCCCGGATGGATTATTTCCTGAAGGGAGTGGATCTGTTCCGGAAAGCCACCGGATACCCGGTCACCTTTCACGACGTGCTCCTGGTGGCCTATCTGCTGGACGAGCAGGTGGTTTCCCTGCGGAAGGGAAATTTCACGGTGGAGCTGGCGGGAGGACTGACCAGAGGAACCATGGTGGACCAGACCAACTACTATGAGGTAGATCCGGAGGTGGAGGGAACCTTCCGCTTTGCGGATCAGGTGGATCTGGAGCGGTTTTTTGCCATCCTGGACGAGCGGTTCTAGGCCGGAAACGGGAGAGATCCTAAGGTGCGGGGAGAGATCCCGAAGTGTGAGAATATCCGATGCCGCAGCTGCGGCTGGCGATAGAAAAATAATCATGTGGAGAGGAGAACACTTATGAAAAAACTGACAGCAGCATTACTGGCAATGTCCATGACTGCCGGCCTTCTGGCTGGCTGCGGAGCGCCGGAACCGGAGGAGACCAAGGCGGCCGCCGAGACGGCGGAAACGTCCGCTGAGGCAGAGGAGGATTCCTCTGAGGCGGCAGAGGCAGTAAATCCGGAGGACTACAAAGTAGGTCTGATGATTCCCGGAAACCTGGGAGACAAATCCTTCTTTGACGCTGCGTTCAATTCCATCGAGCCCATCAAGGAGCAGCTGGGCGTAACCGTAGAGTACGTGGAGTGCGGAACCGATACTTCCAAATTCTACCCGGCTCTGGTGGATATGTGTGAGGCCGGCTACGACCTGATCCTTACCATCTCCAGCAACAACGACGACGCGCTGGTGCAGGCGGCTGAGGAGTACCCGGACCAGAAGTTCATCAACCTGGACGATGAGATGACCAATCCCCCTGCAAACGTATACATCATGGGTACAAAGAACAACGAGATGAGTTTCCTGGCAGGTGCGGCCGGCGCGCTGAAGGCTGCTGAGCTGGGCGAGAATACCATCGGCTTTGTGGGCGGCATGGACATTCCCGGCATCAACGAGTTCCTGGTAGGATACATTGAGGGCGCGCAGGCCATCAACCCGGACATCAAAGTGTCCACTTCCTATGTAGGCAGCTTTACAGATACGGCAAAGGCAAAGGAGAACGCTCTGCTGCTTTACAATTCCGGCCTTTCCGTGATCTTCGCGGCAGCCGGCCAGTCCGGTCTGGGCGTGATCGACGCTGCTGTGGAGCAGGGCAAGTACGTGATCGGCGTGGACTCCGATCAGGCAGCGGCTTTAAAGGATTCTCAGCCGGATATGGCAGCGGTGATCATCACTTCCGCCATCAAGAACATTTCCGACAACGCAGTGAAGGCAGTGGACCGCGCCATGAAGGGCGAGATCCCCTACGGAACCAGAGAAGTATTCGGTCTGGCAGACGGAGCAGTGGGAATTGCGGAGAACGAGTTTTATGAGCAGCTGCTCAGCGAAGAGGACCGGGCACAGATCGAGGAGTTAAAGCAGAAGGTAATAGACGGCGAGGTGGAGATGACCCCCACCGAGGGAATTACCACAGAAAAGATCAACGAGATCCGCGAGGCAGTGCGCCCGTAATCAAACGGAGGTATCCCGGATGGAAGAATATATTTTGGAAATGAAGAACATCTCGAAAATCTACGGCAACGGAATCGCCGCGAACCGGGATGTGAACTTCAACCTGAAAAAAGGAGAGATCCATGCGCTGGTGGGAGAAAACGGCGCGGGAAAATCCACCCTGATGAAGATCCTGTTCGGCATGGAGCCGCCTTCTTCCGGGGAGATCCTGCTGAGAGGAGAACCG